>NZ_LT607412.1:5423233-5724524 GCF_900091455.1 Micromonospora coriariae
GCTCGCGCCGCCTGCACCGCTGACACCACCAGATGATCCGTCATCTCAACTGGCCGTTGAGCCGAGTGCAGTCGTGATCATCAGGCCGCTAACGTGCGCAGCACGGGAGGTGACGGGGATGGCCGCTCGGCGTTGGGACGCCTGGTTCGAGGAGGAGCACCTTGTCCTCCGGCGATGGCGGTTGCTGCCGTGGCCGAGGACCTACGTCAGGCGGATACCGCTGGCCGCGATCCTCGATATCGGGTCACTCACCGCGGCCGACCACGCGAAGCGACGCGCGCAACTCACCGTTCAGGACACGTCGGCACCACACCTGACCGAGGTCATCCCGGTCCGGTTCACGTCGGAGCAGTGGGCATTCGCCGGCTGGTTCATGGGGGAACGGCAAGCGGTCCCGATCGAGCCGCCGCAACCCGGCGCGGGGATGTCCTCGGGAGGGGCGACCTCGCCCCACCCGACTGTCGACGTGCCGGCACAGTCGCGGCGACGAGTTCAGCCGCCGGCCGCTCTGCAAGCCCATCTCTCGGCCAAGCCGGCCTCGTTCACGCCGTCGTCCAAACCAGCTACCCCGTCGACAACTCCGGTGATGCGGGCCGGCGATGGCAAGCGGCCGGTGTGGCTGTGGTCCCAGAACGGGAAGATCCAAGCCTCCCTCGTGCCGGTAGCCAACGCCTCGCAACACCGGCTGGGCCCCGCCGATGTCGCCCATCTCCTGCTCGCTGACCCATCCAGGGCTATGCCGGCCATCCGTGCGTTGACCGGCCTAGCCGACAGCCAGCAAGCTCTGGCTCACCTACGGAGCTGGCAGCGGTCAGACCCGGTCGTCGTCAACCTGAGTGCCTCCGACCTCGCGGGGCGGCGGGTCACGGAGGCGCTGCAAAAACCGGGCCGGAGCAACCCGGACGGCAGCGTGCGGACCGTGTCCGGCGGCCTTCCGAGCCTCAACAAGCGCCGCCGGTGAGCCTGAGCCAGGGAGACGCCGGCCGCGCATGGATAGCGGAGCCGGTCCTCGGAAGCGATGCCGGCGTCTCCGTCCTTCCTCAGGCGGTCACCAGCCGACGCCGATGCCGTCGAGCAGGTTTATGAGTTCGTCGTCGCGGGTTACCTCGTAACCACGCTCGCGCAGCTCCGCGACCAGTTCAGCCTCGCGGTCGAGCGGAACCTTCAGGTACTCACCGTCGTGAACCGTGAGCACGACTTCGCCGTACCGGTCCTGCAGGTCCTGCGGCAGCACGTCGAGCGCCCGCGTCGTGACCATTTTGGGCCAGTCCCCGTCAACGATCGCACCGAGCTCCGTGATGTCGAAGGGCTTGTCGTCGGCGTAGTCGTCCTTCGGCTCGCAGTAGTCAGGGCCGGCCGGGTTCCACAGGTGGGTCATCTGCACCTGTCGGGCCTCGCCCCAGGTACGCGCCGAGGCAAGCGCCCTGATCTCCGCGGCCTCCCCGGCGGCGGTAGGGGCGTCGATGAAGGCGAGGCAGTCGTGATTGGTGGCGTGGCCGTAAACCAGGTGCTGGTGGTGCGTTGTCATGGCGCACATCCTGCCTCAGGCGTACGACAACCAAGATCGTCTTACGGCCGGGGCCCTCTCCACCGGTCGGTTGACCGCTAGGCTGGCCCTCCCTGGTCTCCCCACCTGGAGAAACGCCCATGTCCGACAGCGTCTTCGCGCAGTTCACCGCGGACGACGACCAGCTCGAAGTTGGGCTGATCGTGCAGCCGGCGATCAACGCCGCCCTGGTGCACAACCGGGTACCGCTGGTCCGCCACCTCACGCTCGTCAACCGTGGCGCGGTGCCGCTGACCGACGTGACGCTGACGCTGGAGCTGCTTGGCCCCGACGGCGCGTTGACCGAGCCGTGGACGCGTACGTTGGCTGCGCCGTTGCGGCCCGGGGCGAGCACGAGCTGGGACGACTTCCGGGACTTCACGCCCGATCGTGTGCTGCTGTACCGCACCGACGAGGCGTTCCCGGTCGACTACACCCTCCGGGTGCAGGCGCAGGAGCAGACACTGCGGCTGGTTGCGCCGTCACGGGTGTTGGCGCACAACGAGTGGTTCAACAGCGCTGCCCTGTACGACAGCCTGGCGGCCTTCGTGCAGCCGAACACTCGGGCCGTGGAGGCGGTCCTGCGGGCTGCCGCCCAGCTCCTGCTCGCGCGAACCGGCTCGGGTTCTCTGCAGGGTTATCAGGAGGGTTCCGAGCGGGCGGCGCTGATCGCCGGCGCCGTGTACGAGGCGCTGCGTCAACTCGAGATCACCTACCAGACCCTGCCGGCGTCCTTCGAGAACACCGGCCAGAAGGTGCGAACGACAGCGGCGGTTCTAGACGGGCGGCTCGGCAACTGCCTCGACCTGTCCGTCGCGTACGCCGCGTGTCTGGAGGCGGCGGGGCTGCACCCGCTCATCTTCATCAGCGCAGGGCACGCCTTCGGCGGCTTCCTGCTGGAGGAGGAACGGCTGGGCTCGGCGGCGGTGACCGAGACCAACCTGCTGATCTCGATGGTGGACTCGGGCCGGGCCGTGCCGGTCGAGCTGACCCGCATCGGGCCGGGCGCGCAGTCGGCGACCTTCACCGAGGCGGTACGCGTCGGGCTCGGCCACTTCCGCGGCGACGGCGAGCGCATGCAGGGCGTCGTCGACGTCCACCTGGCCCATCGCTCGGGGATCCGCCCGCTGCCGTCGGCCGACGAACTGGTCACCACGCCGCTGGTCACGGAAGCGACCGCCGACGCAGGAGTGTCCCTCGACCTTCCGCCCGGCGTCGCCGCCGCGAAGCTGCGCCAGTTTGCCGACGAGGGCGAGGAGGTGCCGCAGCAGTCCGACGGGTCGCCGGCGCGCGTCCAGCAGTGGAAGAAGTCGCTGCTCGACCTGAGCCTGCGTAACCCCCTGCTCAACCTGCCCAAGCGTGGCCGTGGCCTGGACCTGCACGTGCCGGCGGGTGCGCTGGCCCTGCTCGACGACCTCATCCACGATGGCCGTCAGGTGCAGGTCATCCCGCAGGACGACATCAGCCACGTCCACGAGTTGGCCGGGGCGCGCCGGGCGCAGGACCTCGACGCCGAGATTCTTACCCGGGAGCTGCGTACCGACCGGCGGGTCTACGGCGCGGTCACCGACGCCCGCTACAAGACCGCGATGCGTGCGCTGCAGCGCGAGGCGCGCACGATGGAGCAGGAGACCGGCAGCAACTACCTCTACCTGACCATCGGCACCCTGGTCCACACGAAGACGACCGGGGGAGAGGCGTTCGCGCCGCTGTTCCTCCTCCCGGTGCGCATCGAGGGTGGCAGCGGCCGTCGCCCGTACGCGATGGTCATCGACGGCACCGAGGTCGCCAGCCCGAACCACTGCCTGATCGAGTGGTTGCGGGTCAAGCACAGCGTCCGCATTCCGGAGCTGGAGCGGCCGGTCCTCGACGAACACGGCATCGACATCGCCAAGACCCTGGCCGCGATCAACACCGGCCTGCTCGACAACCGGCTCAACTACCGCATCGACGAGACCGCCAGCCTTCGACTGCTGCAGTTCTCCACCTTCCAGATGTGGCGGGACCTCACCGACCACTGGCCCCGGTTCATGGAGAACCCGGTCGTCCGGCATCTGGTCGAGTCCTCCGGCGCCACGTTCGACGATCCCGCCCGCCCGGAGCACGACGTCGAGATCGCTGTCGACGAGGCCGACCTGCACCTGCCCATCCCCGCCGACGGGTCGCAGATGCAGGCCATCGTGCGCGCCGAGCGGGGCCACTCCTTCGTCCTAGAGGGACCGCCGGGCACCGGTAAGTCCCAGACGATCACCAACATGATCGCCCGGGCGGTCAGCGCGGGCCGGTCGGTGCTGTTCGTCGCCGAGAAGCAGGCCGCGCTGGAGGTGGTGAAGCGCCGCCTCAAGCAGATCGGCCTCGGGCCGTTCGCGCTCGACCTGCACGGGCGCAAGCAGTCCCTCAACGCGATCCGCCAGCAGCTGCGCGACGCGCTCGACCAGTACGACCAGGGCGGCGACGGCACGTGGACGGCCGTCGAGACGGCCTACCGGACGCGGCTCGCCCCGCTGACCGAGTACCCGGCTCAGGTGCACACCACCAACCCCGTCGGGATGTCGCTCTGGTCGGCCTACGAGCAGACCCTGGCGTACGGGGACGGCCCGGTCGCCCCGATTCCGGTGGCCTATCTGCATGCACCCGCCCAGGCACGCGCGCAGGTCGAGACGACCCTGCGGGAGTTCCCGGCGGCCGCACGATCGGCCCGACTCCGGGCCGCGCACCCGTGGGCGCTCAGCGGCTGCCGCACCCTCGACGGGCTGCACGGCGCCGCAGTCACCGAGATCGCCGGTGAACTCGAACGCCTCCGTGCCGACCTCGCCGCCCACCCGCACCTGGTCGAGTTGCTGCGGACGCTGCCCGCCCCGGAAACCGTGAGCGAGCTGCAGGCGGGCGCCTGGCTCGCCGTACGCGGACTGCTGCCGGACCGGCAGACCACCCTGCACGCCAGCGACCGACGGTGGGACGAGGCGGTGGCCCGGCTCCAGGCGGACCTGGCGGCCTTCCGGCAGGGCTTCGCCGGTGAGCTGGCCACCTTCCGGCCGGACGTGTTCGCTCGACCGGAGCTGACCGCCTGGCACGGTGAGGCCCAGGAGGCGGCGAAGAAGCTGCTCGGCAAGCGTAAGCGTCGGCAGGCCATCGTGGATCGGCTGGCGGTGCACCTGGTTGCCGGTGCGACGCTCGACGTCGAGCGGGTGGAGGTTGCCACCGGTCGGCTGGTGGCCGCCCAGGCGCAGGCGGCGGCCCTCTACCAGCATTTTGCGGCGGTGGGCGGGCTGCGGCTGTCGCAGTGGCAGCCCACCGACCCCAACGCGCAGGAGCGGCTGACCGAAGCGATCGAGGCGACCAGGGTCGGCCGGACGCTCCTGGCCCGGCACCCGCAGGCCTGGGAGCTGTTTCACGGCGGGTTCACCGATGTGGACGCGGTGCTCCTCGACCGGTTCGCCTCGCGGTGGCGGGCCTGGCGCGGGGTGTTGCGCTCCGGCGGGTCGGAGCTGACCCTGTGGGCCGCCGGTTCGCACTGGGTCGACGCCTGGCAGCGCGACGGCGTGGCCTGGCTGCACGAGTTGCAGAGCGAGGAACTGTTCCCGCTGCGCCGATGGGCGACCGTCCTGGCCCACGCCGACGTGCTCGCCTCGGCCGGTCTCACCGACTATCGGGACCAGTTGCTGCACGCCGAGGTGCCCGGGCACCTCGCCGAGGAGGTCTACCGGCGGGGCGTCGCGGCGGCGTCGCTCGCCGAGCGGGTACGCGCCGGCGGCCTGCAGTACTTCGACCCGGAGCTGCACGACGACGAGATCAGCCAGTTCGAGGCGGCCGCCGGTGAGCTGCGGTCCGCCCTGCCAGCGCAGCTGCCGTCAGTGCTGGTCCGCCGTCGCCCCTTCAGCCCGACCGACCGGCGCGGCCGCTTCGCCGACTTCGCCGCGGAGCTACGCCGCAAGCGGGGTGGAAGGTCCTTCCGGGAGCTGTTCGAGCTGTACCCGGACGCCGTGCTGGCGCTGACCCCGTGCGTGCTGGTCAGCCCCGCTTCGGCGGCGAATTTCCTGGCACCGGGGAGTCAGCGCTTCGACCTGGTCATCTTCGACGAGGCGTCGCAGATCCGCGTGGCCGAGGCGATCGGCGCGATGGGTCGCGGCACCGCCGTCGTGGTGGTCGGCGACTCCCGGCAGATGCCGCCGAGCAGCATCATGCAGGCCAGCCACACGGCCGACGAGGCCGACGAGGGCAACGGCCCGGTGCCGGAGGACCTGGAAAGCATTCTCAGCGAGGCCGTCGAATCGGGACTGCCGCAACGATGGCTCTCCTGGCACTACCGCAGCCACGACGAGTCACTCATCGCCTTCTCCAACCGCTACTACTACGACAACAAGCTCTCCAGCCTCCCGTCGCCCGGTGCCACCAGCTCTGCCGGCGTCAGCTGGCGGCGCGTCGACGGCCAGTACGACCGGGGCGGCTCCCGCACCAACGAGGTCGAGGCGCGCGCGATCCTCGCGGACATCACCCGAAGGCTGCACGACCCGGCGAACGCCACCCAGTCCATCGGCGTGGTCACCTTCAACATCCAGCAGCGGGACCTCATCCTCAACCTGCTGGAGGAGAGCAGCGATCCGATCATCCGCGAGCACCTCTCCGGAGCGGTCCCGGAGCCGATCTTCGTCAAGAACCTGGAGAACGTGCAGGGCGACGAGCGGGACATCGTCCTGTTCTCCCTGGCCTTCTCCACCAACCCGGAGACCGGCCAGCTTCCGCTGAACTTCGGTCCACTCAGCCAGGCCGGCGGCGAGCGGCGGCTCAACGTGGCCATCACCCGGGCCCGCCGCCAGGTCGTCCTGTACTCCTCCTTCGACCCGTCGGATATCGACCTGTCCCGCACCTCCGCGCTGGGCACCCAGCACCTGCGGGCGTACTGCGAAATGGCCGCCGCCGGTGCAGATCGCCTGGGCGACCTGGCTACCGACCGAGCCGAGCGACGCAGCCGGATCCGCGACGAGGTGGCCGCGGCGCTGCGCGAACGCGGCCACGAGGTCCGGACCTCACACGGCCTTTCCGACTTCACAGTGGATCTCGCCGTACGCAGGCCGGGGGCGCCACGGTGGCAGGTGGCCGTCATGCTCGACGGCCCCGACTGGAGCGCCCGCCCGACGGTGGCCGACCGGGACTCCGCGCCAACGCTCCTCCGGTCGATCATGGGCTGGCCGGAGGTCGTGCGGTTCTGGCTGCCGGCGTGGATCCACGACCGGTCGGCCCTGCTCGACCGGGTCGACGAAGCGGTCACCCGAGCCGAGGTCCCCGCCACCGCCGAACCGACGACGGCGGAGTCCGTCGCGCCGCACGGCGACGTCGAACTGCCGCAGCCGCGCTCCGCGGCGGACGTCGAGCTCTCACCGTCGGACCCCACGCCGGACGCCGAGGTTCCGCAGCCGCTCATCAGGGCGGATGATGACTTCCGCGCCGGCGCGTCGCCGGCACCGGTCACCGCTCTCGCCGCTCCGAGCGTGCCGACCATAGTGCCGGCCACGACAGCGACGGGCACCATCACGATGGGTCCGTTCGTTCCGTACGTCCCGACTGCGCTCGGCGACCAGGCCGACCTGGATCTGCTCGCAACCGACCAGCGGGTGCGCGGTCTGATGCGCAACGCGCTCCGCGAGATCATCGAGGCCGAGGGGCCCATCGAGCAGCACCGGCTCGCCCGCCTTGCCCTCGCCCGGTTCGGCTTCCTCCGAACCAGGGAGGACCGCCGCAACGCCGTGCTGGCGCTGGTCGGCTCCCGCCGGCTGTACACGCACCCGACCGTGAGCCGGTACGCCTGGCCCGATGGGACTGACCCGCAGACGTACCGCGCGTACCGGGTCACCCAGGCGAGCAACGATCGGGCGTTCGAGGAGGTGCCGCCCGAGGAGGTGGCCAATGCCTTCGTGCACGTGCTGCAGGACGTACCGAGCATGGACGAGGAGCGGCTGCTGCGCGCCGGCCTGGAGCGGCTCGGCTACCGTCGGCGCACCGACAAGATCGACAAGCTGCTCCGGTACGGGCTGCACGTCGCCGTGACCAGCGGTCGCCTTCGCTTCGACCAGGAGGGACGCCTGACCCTCGGGTGACGAGCTTCGCCAGGGTGGGGGGTCGCCCGAATGTCGAGGATGTCGCCGTAGCGCGCCTTGGTTATTCGCCCGATGGGGATGAGGCGGGGTCACCCCCCGTCCCGGGAAGCTGTCGAGGTAGCAGTTCGCTCGGCGCCCGAGAGGTGAAGTGTGCCATCGCGGCGCATTGAGGTCAGGGGTTCGTAACTGGCGGTTCGACGGCGATCGGGCCGGAGAGGAGAATCAGGTGGAATACGAGGATTTCATCAACGCAGTGGCCACGCGGGCGAAGGTGTCGACCGATCAGGCGGCGACACTCACCGGCGCCACGTTGCAGACGTTGGCGGATCGGATCAGCGCCGGCCAGGCAGAGGACCTTGCCTACCAGCTTCCCGATGGGCTTGACGATCACTTGCGCAAACCGCCCCCGCACAGAAGGCAGGAACATGCCCAGTCGTTCGGGCTCGATGAGTTCGTGCGGCGGGTGGCGGATCGTCCGGCCGTCGACCGTTCGCTCGCCGCTGCCGGGGTCGGCGCGGTGCTCACCACGCTCCGTGAGGCTGTTTCCCGTGACGAGTTCGAGGACGCGATGGCCCAGCTTCCGAAGGAGTTCCGGCAGGTGATGGAACCGGTGGGTGCCGGTCGCGGGCAGCGCCGCGGGTAGCACGGACGGACGCCGCGCCGCACTCCGACTGGTCCGGAAGGAGAACTGGTGAACTACGCCGAGTTTCTCGAAGCGGTGGGGAAGCGGGCGCGAATGCCGGCGACGGAGGCGGCGGACGTCGTCGGAGCCACGCTGACGACCTTGGCGGAAGGGGTCAGTGGCGGCCAGGCGCGGCACCTGGCCACGCAGCTTCCCGAGGAGTTGCGGGGGTACCTGCACAAGGACGTGGACTTCGCCGAACGGATCGACCTCGTGGAGTTCCTCAATGAGGTGGGGGCCCGCGCGGGAACGGATGGCGACCGGACCGCTGAGGTTGCCCGCGCCGTGTTGACGACCCTGCGCGAGGCGGTGAGCGCGGAAGACCTTGAGAACCTGGAATCCGAGCTGCCGAAGGACTTCCAGCGGCTCTTCCGTCCGGTGGACCGCACCGTCGGGGCCTGAACCGAGGCACATCCTGGCCCGATCCGGGTACGGTGCGCGGGTGGAGGTTGGATTCGCCGCGCCCGTCTCCGGCTCGTGGGCCACACCGGAGAACATGATCCATGTCGCCCGCCGTGCCGAGCAGCTCGGATACCGCTCGCTGTGGACGTTCCAGCGGCTTCTGGTCCCCGCCGACCTCGGGTGGAGCGAGACGTACCACAGCGTCCAGGACCCGCTGACCACGCTGGCGTTCCTGGCGGCCCACACCACGCGGATCCGGCTCGGCGTCGCGGTGCTCAACATGCCGTTCATTCCTCCGGTGCTGCTGGCCAAGCAGACCGCGACCCTCGACATCCTCGCCGGCGGACGACTCGACGTGGGACTGGGCCTCGGCTGGGCGGATGAGGAGTACCAGGCGACGGGGGTGAGCAAGCATCGGCGGGGCCAGCGCGCCGAGGAGTTCCTCGCCGTTCTTCGTACCCTGTGGCAGGACGACGTCGCCGAGCATCGCGGCGAGTTCTACCAGGTCCCGTCGACGCGCCTGGAGCCGAAACCCGTGCAGCGGCCACATCCGCCGATTCTGCTCGGCGGCCAGGCGCCCGCCGCGCTACGTCGGGCCGGCCGCCTCGCCGACGGCTGGGTCAGCGGCAGCCAGGCGGACCTGACCGGCATCGGCGAGGCGGTCGCGACCGTCAGGGCCGCCGCCGCGCAGGCCGGCCGAGATCCCGGCGCACTGCGCTTCGTCTGCCGCGGCGCGGTCCGCGTACGCCCGACGGGCCCGCCCGATCGCGAGCCGCTCACCGGCACGCTCGAGCAGATCCGGTCGGATTTCGGCAGGCTTGCCGAAGCCGGCATCACCGAATTGTTCGTCGACCTCAACTTCGACCCGGAGATCGGCTCACCCCGCGCCGACGCACAGGCGTCGCTGCGCCGGGCCGACGAGGTGCTCGACGCCCTCGCTCCAACCCGCTGACTCCCACTGACCGGCGCTCACCCGGCCGGGTCGGCCGCCGCGTCCGCCGCGGACCACGCCGACCAGCCGGTCACCGCTATCGCGATCACCGGTCCGGCTGGTGGCTGCTGGACGTACTGCGGGTACTTGTCGGCCAGGGCCGCGCGGGCCGCGGCCTCCTCCGTGCGGTCCTCCACCAGCCGGCCGTGCCCGTCCAGCCGGACCCACCACAGCCGCGACCAGTCCTCGTCGTACTCGTCGACCAGCAGGCAGGTGTGCCCCGTCGCCTGGATGTTCTCCAGCCGGCGTAGCCGCCGGTGGCGCTTGGGCTTCTCGTCGACCGCGTGGTAGACGACCTCGTCGAGCAGCACGAAGCACACCGGCACCAGGTGGGGACGCCCATCCGCTGCGACGGTGGCCAGCCGGGCCACCCTGGCCGACCGGACCCGATGCCGGATCTCGTCGGCGGGCACAGGCCCGACGGTAACAGCCGACCCCGGGCGTGATGACTCGTTGTGGTTGCCGGGGTCGTCGAGCCGGTGGGTGTGCCGGCGGCGCACGCGGGTACGCCGTGGCGATCGGACCCGGGGAGGCGTGATGGCGAGCGAGGCGCCCGACTACTTCCAGCCCGAGGCTGGGATGCTGTTGACGCACCTGCTGATCGTGCGGGATGTGGACCGTTCCCGGGACTTCTATCAGCGGGTGCTGGGGGCGACGGTGGTGCGGGAACGCCAGCCGGCGATCCTGCGGTTCCACAACAGCTACATCGTGATCAACAACGAGGGTGGTCCGACCGACGACAAGCCGGATGTGCAGGCGCAGGCGCCGCCGGATTCGCGGACGCTCAGCAGCGCCATGAACATTCGGGTCACCGACGTCCGGGCGGTCTACGAGCAGTGGCGGTCACGGGGTGGGGAGTTCCTGACCGAGCCGAAGGACCATGGCGTCGAGATCCGGTGCTACCTGCGTGATCCGGACGGCTACCTGATCGAGCTCGGCCAGGGCACCGGGATCCTCGCCGAGATGGGCCGGGCAGCCACTGCCTGAGCCTGACGACAGGGGCCGCCGGCACCCCTGGTCGCGGAACCAACCATCGTGATCAGGCCCCTGGTGATCAGGGCGAGACCCGTACCTCTACCGAGCTGATGAACCACCGAAAGTCGGACGTGCTGTCAATGGACACGTCGTTTGTGCCGCTGATGTCGAACGAACGCGTCCCGACGCACACGACGACGGACTGACCCGCCGGCACCGGTCCCGCGCTGAACAGCTGCGCGAAGTAGTGGGCACCACGGGTCAACTTCTCCTGCAGGAAGCTCTCGTCATCGTCGGTCGTCTCGTCGAAGGCCGACATCTCGGCGTACGAGGGCTCGGCCACGTTGGGATGCAGGACGTCGAGCATCAGGAAGTTCCGCTGGCCCGTACTGGAGTTCGACCATCCCCATTCGTCCTCTGTTTCCAGGCGGTGCGTCGCCTCGACACACTGTGCGTCGATGAGGACCTCGACCAGGCCGGTGGTGGGCGGCACGAAGCCGAACGCTATCGAGCTGAACGCGTCGCCGGACGCGTAGTCGAAGTCGCCGGCGTCGCTGTTGTCCATTGTGATCGAGATGCCGACGTCGCCGACCGACGGGTTGAGCGTGTGGATGCGATCAACCACGAAGTTGTCGTTGTGCACAGGGGTGAACCCGAAGTTGAACCCGAAGAACGGCGGCCGGAACACTTCCCACCGGTGCGGGTCCTGGCTGTCGTCAGGTTCGAAGACTCCCCAGGGGAGCGCGCGATCGTGGAACGGAGACAGGCTCAACCACTTGTCGAGGTTGCTCGAGAGGTGGAATCCGGTGCTGATGTTGTCGTCGACCGTGAAGACGTCGGTTAGTGCATTGTGGTAGTCCGTCGCTATCGCGGCAATGGCTTCGCGCCTGACGTCTCGACTTCGCAGGAATGCCTCGGCCTTATGTTTCCGGGCTTTGTTGAGTTTCCCGTAGGGCGACCTCAACCCTTCCGGCGGCTGGAGCAGGTCACGGAACGTCAACCGTTCCTGCTGCATCAGTTGCCTCAAGTCCGCCCAGGTGTCGTCTCCCAGCAGGCGCTGCAGCCGCTGGCTTGCCTGAGCCGACAGCTTCGCGGCTTTGCTGCTGCGCTTTTTGGTGATCGTCTCGGCGCGCCGCTCACGCTCCTGTGCTGCCCCATCCGCCGATCGCTGGGCTTCCACCGGGAACTGGCCAAAATTGCGAATTGTTTTACAGGTACTGGCCACCTGAACCACCCCACTAAAATCTTGTCTACATGCTGCTTCACATCCCTCTGGCTGGCCATACGGGTGCTGCTATGTTTGCAACGCCGCATGTGCCGCCAATTAGCATTAATCGGGCTATTGTCGCCGCCGCGCTCGGCGAGCCGTTTAGCAGAACCAGTGCGGCGATCGACGTGTCCGGCCGACGCGTCCACCGCACCTGGGCGAACATGTTGGCCATGGTGTTACCCAGACGCTTGGCGCG
Source organism: Micromonospora coriariae (assembly GCF_900091455.1). Classification (NCBI taxonomy): domain Bacteria; kingdom Bacillati; phylum Actinomycetota; class Actinomycetes; order Micromonosporales; family Micromonosporaceae; genus Micromonospora; species Micromonospora coriariae. The sequence continues at coordinate 5,435,391 of NZ_LT607412.1, forward strand.
GTTCAACCGGGTCGTCACCAACCGCGTGACCGGTCCCCTGGCCGGGCGGCTGCCCGGCTTCGGCGTCATCATCCACCGCGGCCGCCGCTCCGGTCGGGTGTACCGGACGCCGATCAATATCTTCCGGACGTCCGGCGGTTACGTCGCCGCGCTGACCTACGGGTTCACCGACTGGGCGAGAAACGTACTGGCGCTTCCTACTGGTGCCGGCCAGCACCCATGCGTGCGCGACCCGGCTCAACGTGGATCCATGGGGTTCGGGTGGGGTGTCACGGGCCGGCGGCCAACAGCCGGCTGATCTCTCCGGCCGCCGGATGCTCCGGAGCGATGGTCAGGAAGCGTCGCAGGGTGCGCGCCGCCTCGGCGGACCGGCTGTCGCGCTGCGCCAGCCCGAGCACGAGCAGGCCGTCCGGGGAGTCTGGGGAGCGGGTCAGCACCTCCCGCGCCGACTGCTCCGCGCCGACGTTGTCGCCGGCCCGCAGCAGCGCGAAGGCGAGCCGCAGCCGGATCGCATCGTCGGGGCGGTCCCGCAGGGCCTCCCGGTACATCCGCGCTGCCGCGTCGTAGCGGGCCTGCCCCTCGAGGTCGCGGGCCAGCTGCACGGCGACCGTCACGGGATCGGCCGGTTCCGGGTCCTGGCCCGGCCGGTCCAGGCGACTGGCGGCCACCGTGACCGACGCGACGAGGCTCACCATTCCCACCGACACCGCGCGCCACGCCCGGCGCGCGGCCCGACCGGTGGGCGCCGCCCGCACCGCCGTGGCCCGCGGGGACGGGGTCGGGCGGGAACGCAGCGTGCGCAGGGCCGCGTAGCCGCCGGCCAGCAAGGTCAACGCGGGTACGGCCCAGAGCAGCAGCTCCGCCCGGCGGGTCGGCGGGTCGGTCAGCACCTCCGGGCCGTAGCGCTGGACGAACCAGCGGCGGATCTCGTCGCGGTCCCGCCCCTGGGCCAACTGGTCCGCCACCACCTGCCGCATGGCCGCCGCGATCGGCGACCGGGAGTCCGCCACCGACTCACCCTGGCAGGCCGGGCAGCGTAGACCCACTGCCACGGCGCGTACGGGGTCCTCCCGACCGGTGCCGCCGGTCGACCGGACCAGCCCCGCGCCCGCTGCGGCGATCAGCGCCGTGAGGACGAGTGCCCCAACGGCCGCGCGCCACCTCATCGGGCCAGCAACGGCGCCACCCGCTGCTCAAGCCACTGCCGGGTGACCACACCCGGCTGCCGGTCGACGATCCGGCCGTCCCGGTCCACCACGAACGTCTCCGGCACTGCCCGGACGCCCCAGTCGACCGCCCGGGTGCCCTCCGGGTCTGGCAGCACGGTCAACTTCCGTGCGCCGGTCTCGTCAAGTAGCGCCCGGACCGCCTCGGCGCCGTCCCGGACGTTCAGCCCCACCAGCCGCAGCCCACGGGGCGACCACTGCCGTTCCGTCTCGACCAGTAGCGGCAGCTCGTCCCGGCACGGGCCGCACCAGGAGGCGAACACGTTGACCAGCAGCACGTGGCCACGGGCTTCGGTCAGGTCGAACCGGCCACCATCCAGGGTGGCGCCCGTGAGCGCCGGGGCCGGCGCGGGGGTGACGCCGTTGGCGGCGCCGGCGTCGAGCGGCGCCGACGGTGACCGCAGGCCGAGGGCGGCCACGGTGCCAACGGCGACGATGAGCACCAGCGCCAGCGCCGGGCCAGGTCGCAGCAGGCGGCGGGCGGTCATCACCGGGCCCCGGCGGCGACCGGGTCAGGCGACGCCGCGACGACGTGCGGGCGTCGCGGACGGGCGGTGCGGATCGCCGCCAGGAGTCCCCCCGCGGCCGTCAGCGTGCCGCCGGCCCAGAGCAGCCCGACGAGCGGGTTCACCGCGAGCCGTACGGTCGCGCTGCCGCTGTCCGGGGCGACCGCGATCAGGGTGACGTACGTGTCTCGCAGCAGTCCGGTCTGGATCGCCGGCACCGTGACAGCGGTGTCCCGGGCGGGGTTGTAGCGTAGGGCGGGCCGGATCGTTTGTTCCCCGCCGCCCGCCTCGGTGAGCCGAAGCCGCGCCCGTACGGTCATACCCCCGCTGGCGCCGCTGCGGTCCACGCCGACCAGGCGTACGGACACGTCGCCCACCCGCAGCGTCTCCCCAGTGTGGATGGTTCGCTCCGTGTCGCGGCCGTACGCGGAGGATCCTGCGACACCCACCGCAACCAGGGCGATCCCGGCGTGCGCGACCAGTCCGGCAGCCCTGCCCGGTCTCCGGTTCCGGCCGGAGCGCGGACGCCGGTCGGCCAGCTCTGCGGCCACGCCGGTGAGCACGAACGCCGCCGCTCCGAACGCGGTGAGCGCGGGCAGGCCGGGCCGGCTGAGCAGCCCCACCACGGCGACGGTGGCGAGCGCCACGGCGCCGGGTAGGGCGAGTCGCCGCAGCGCCTGCGTCCGGTCGCGGACCCGCAGGGCCGGCGTCACGCCCATCATCAGCAGTACCGCGATCGCCAGCGGTACCGCCGTCCGCTGGTAGTAGCCGGGTCCGACCGAGGTGCGCACCCCGCCGAGCGGTTCGGAGAGCAGCGGGAAGATCGTGCCGATCAGCACCACCGCCGTGATCGTCACCAGAAGCACGCCGTTGACCAGCACGGCCGTCGTTCGGGACAGCAGCGGTGTGCTCCTGCCGGCCGCGGGTTCGGGGTCGCGCCATCCGGTCAGGACCGTCGACACGACGACCGTCAGCAGCACGAAGCCGAGCAGCATCGGCCCCAACGGTGAGTCGGTGAAGGCGTGCACGCTGGCCACCGCGCCGGACCGGGTAAGGAACGTTCCGAGCAGCACCAGCACGAAGCTCGCGGATGCCAGGGCCAGGTTCCAGCCGGCCCGGCCGGCGGCGCGGCCCAGGGTGGCGTGCAGGAAGGCGGTGGCGGTCAGCCAGGGCAGCAGCGACGCGTTCTCCACCGGGTCCCACGCCCAGTAGCCGCCCCAGCCCAGCACCGCGTACGACCACCAGGCCCCGAGCCCGATGCCGGCGGTCAGCGCCGCCCACGCCGCCAGGGCCCAGGGTCGGGCGGCCCGTACCCAGTTCCGCCCCTGCTGGCCGGCCAGTGGTGCGGCGATCGCGAAGGCGAACGGCACGACCAGGCCGATGTAGCCGGCGTAGAGCAGGGGAGGGTGCACGCCCATCGCCGGGTGCTGCTGCAGCAGCGGGTTCGGCCCCGGGCCGTCGGCGGGTACCGGGTTCACCTCGCGGAACGGGTTCGCGGCGAAGGTGGACAGCGCGAAGAAGAACATGGTCACCGTGCTGACGACCACCATCGCGTAGGCGTGCAGCAGGGGCGGGTGCCGGCGGTGGGCCAGCAGTGCCGCGTACCCGGCGAGGATCAGCAGCCAGAGCAGCAGCGACCCGTCCAGGGCGGACCAGAGGCTCGTCAGCGTGTAGTACAACGGCACCTGGCGTCCGCCGTTCTCCGCCACGAAGCGGACGCTGAAGTCGTGCCGGAGCAGGGCCGCCTCCAGCAGCGCGCAGGCGACGGCGGCGGTTGCCAGGGTCGCGGCGGTCCCGAGGCGGGCCGCTCGGGTGGGCGTGGTGAACAGGGCCGCCCGCAGCCAGAGCAGGGCGGTCAGGGTGGCGCAGAGCACACCGACAGTGAGGCTGGCGGTGCCGAGGTCAGCGAGCATCGACCGACCCTGGCGGGGCGGTGGACGGGCGGTATTCGTTGCCGTGCCGGACCACGACGTGGTCGGAGCGGAACACCCGGTCCGGCGACAGGGTGCCCTCCACGATCGCCCCCTCGCCCTCCCGGAACGTCTCCGGTGGGACGCCGCGCTGCTCGACGGTGATCTCGTGACCGTTCTCGACGAGGCGGAACACCACGAGGTCGCCGGTGCGCCGCAGCGACCCGGGCACCACGTCGCCGCCGAGGCGTACCCGTTGCGAGGTCGCGTCCGGATCGCCGAGCACCTCGCCCGGAGTGCGGTAATAGGTCAGGGTCTCCCGGAGCGCGCTGGTGACCAGCAGCGCGCCGGCGGCGAGGAGCACGGCGACGACGGCGGTCCGGCCCCTGCGGCGACGGATCATCCGACACGGACCGGGACGCGGTCGGGGGGCGTGTCGGGGGTCAGCCGGCGTTCCAGCCGGACCACCCTGTACAGCAGGACGCAGAGCGCGGCGAGCGTCGCGGCGGCGACGGCGAGCAGCAGGGCGACGCCCATCCTGGGGTCGATGGGCGGGCGCTGCGGGGCGAGCACGGTCGCCTGCTGGTGCAGCGACCGCCACCAGACGACGGAGAAGTGCACCACCGGGACGAGCAGGAAGCTGCCCATCCCGACGGCCGCGGCGGGCCGCGCCACCCGGTGGTCGCCGCCGTCTCGCGCGCCGGTCCGCTCTGCCAACGAGCGGCGCAGGGCCAGGTAGCCGGCGTACGCGAGCAGCAGCAGGACGGTGCTGACCAGCCGGGGGTCCCACGCCCACCAGGCACCCCAGACCAGCTTTCCCCACAGTGACCCGGTGGCGATCGCGACGGCGGTCAGGGCCGCGCCGATCTCGGCGCCCGCCCGCGCGAACCGGTCCCAGCGAAGGTCGCCCCCGATCAGGTACGCGCCGCTGGCGGTCAGCACGACGGCGAACGCGGTGTAGGCAACCCAGGCGGCGGGGACGTGGAGGTACATCAGTCGCTGCGCCTGGCCCTGCACCTCGTCGGGGGGTGCCATCCACCCGCCGGCCACCGTCGCCGCCGCGGTGAGCCCGCCGGCGAGCCAGGCCATGGTCCGGCGGCCGGCGGCCGCTCTGCCGGTGTCCGCGACAAGGTCCACGGTGGAAGCTCGCATGATCTCCCTGTCCGCGCCCCCGGGGCGCTTGCGGATCGAGTTGCGGTATCACCATAAATCGGTCCAGTCGCACTTGTCGGGTTATCAGCCGCAAACAGGGATGAACGGGGTTCGGAAGGGCCTAGTGTCGCTCTCGGTGGACACGACAGCAGGGATGACCATGAGCGCCGCCCGACCCGCCGGGCGGCGCCGGCAGCCGCGCCCGCTGCCGGTGTTGACGGCCCTGTGCGGCCTGGCCCTGCTCGCCGGATGCGGGGGTGACCCGCCGTCCGTCCTCAACCCCGCCGGCACGGGCGCCGCCCGGGTCGCCAACCTGTGGTGGCTGCTCTTCTGGATCTCGCTGGCGGTGGTCGCCGAGGTCATGGCGCTGCTGATCTGGGCGCTGGTGTTCCGGCGGGGCAACGTCCGGGTGCGCCACGGGCAGCCGCTGCGCTTCGTCGCGATCGCCGGAGCCGGGCTGCCGTTCGTCATTCTCGTTGCCGTCTACGGGGTGGGGCTGCGGGACCTCGCCGCGCTCGCCGTCGATCCGGACCCCGACGCGCCGACGGTGGAGGTGACCGGCCACAAGTGGTGGTGGGAGGTGCGCTATCCGGGGGCGTCCGGGGCGACCGCGAACGAGATCCACATTCCGGTGGGGGAGCGGGTGAAGGTCCGGCTGCGCACGGACGACGTGCTGCACAGCTTCTGGGTGCCGCAGCTCATGCCGAAGACGGACCTGATCGCCGGTGAGACCCGCGAGACCTGGTTGCGGGCGGAGCGGGCCGGCCGCTACCGCGGCCAGTGCGCCGAGTACTGCGGCACCCAGCACGCCCACATGGCCTTCCTGGTCGTGGCGGAACCCCGCACCGACTTCGACGCGTGGCTGACCCGCCTGAACGCCCCGGCCCGTCAGCCGCGCACCGAGGCCGAGCGCCGCGGCCAGCAGGCGTTCGTGCAGGGCACCTGCGCCGCCTGCCACGCGGTACGGGGCACCGGCGCCCAGGGCCAGGTGGGGCCCGACCTGTCGAACGTGGGCTCCCGATGGAGCCTCGGCGCCGGGGCGGTACCGAATGACGCCGGACACCTCGGCGGCTGGATCGTCAACTCCCAGACGGTCAAGCCCGGCAACGCGATGCCCCCACAGCCGGTCGGCGCGGCCGTGCTGCCCGACCTGATCACGTACCTGCGGTCGCTGGATTAGGTCGGGGAGGGGGAACCATGGCCACGACCAGCGCGCCGCCCGGCGTCAGCCGGGTGGATCTGGCCCGGCTGACGGAACACTGGGCGGAGCCGCGTTCGCTACGCGGCTGGTTCAGCACGGTCGACCACAAGAGGATCGGCCGGCGCTACCTGGTCACCGCCGGGTTCTTCTTCGTCCTCGCCGGACTCAGCGCGCTGGCCATGCGCACCCAGCTCGCCCGACCCGAGGCGGGACTGCTGTCGCCCGAGGAGTACAACCAGCTCTTCACCATGCACGGCACGGCGATGATCTTCCTGTTCGCCACACCGATGCTCTTCGGCTTCGGGAACTACCTCGTACCCCTGATGATCGGCGCACGGGACATGGCGTTCCCGAGACTGAACGCCTTCGGCTACTGGGTCTTCCTGTTCGCCGGCCTGTTCATGTGGGCGAGCCTGCCCTTCGGTGCCGCCCCCAACAACGGCTGGTTCGCGTACGCGCCGCTGAGCTCCGAGCAGCACAACCCCGGCCTGCACATGGACGTCTACGCCCTCGGTCTGCTCTTCCTCGGCATATCCACGACCGCCGCCTCGATCAACTTCATCGTCACCGCGCTCAAGCTGCGCGCACCGGGAATGTCGCTCAATCGGGTACCGCTGTTCGTCTGGGCGATCGTCGCTACCGCGTTCATGGTGATCTTCGCGCTGCCGGCGCTGAACCTCGACAACGCGTTGCTGTTCCTCGACCGCCGGTTCGACACCCACTTCTTCGACCCGTCGGCCGGCGGAAACGTCCTGCTCTGGCAGCACCTGTTCTGGATCTTCGGACACCCCGACGTGTACATCATCGTCATGCCGGGGCTGGGCATCGTTTCGGCGGTGCTACCCGCTTTCACCCGGCGGGGCGTGGTCGGCTACCCGCTGATCGTGCTGTCCATCGTGGCGATCGCGATCATCTCGTTCGGGGTCTGGGTGCACCACATGTTCGCCACCGGGCTGCCGCAACTGTCCTACAGCTTCTTCAGCGCGGCCAGCACGATCATCACCATTCCGTCCGGGCTGCAGATCTTCGCCTGGCTGGCCACCATGCTGCTCGGCCGGCTGGTCATCCGGGTGCCGCTACTGTTCGTCGTCGGCTTCATCGTGACCTTCGTGCTCGGCGGTGTCACCGGCACGATGTTCGCCCTGACCGCGTTCGACCAGCAGGTCACCGACACCTACTTCGTGGTGGCGCATTTCCACTACGTGCTGATCGGCGGCGCGGTCTTCCCGATGCTCGCCGGCATCTACTACTGGCTGCCCAAGATCACCGGGCGGATGTACCACGAAGGGCTGGGGCGCTGGGCGTTCTGGCTGGTCTTCGCGGGCATGCACGTCACCTTCTTCCCCATGCACCTCTACGGTCTGTTCGGGATGCCCCGCCGGGTCTACACCTACGCCAGCGAGCCGGGCTGGGGCGGATGGAACCTGGTCAGCACCATCGGCTCCTACGTGCTCGCTCTCGGACTGCTGCTCGTGCTCGTCGGCGTGGTGCACGCCGTGCGCCGGGGTCGGCCCGCCCCGCCGGACCCCTGGGGCGCCGACACCCTGGAATGGGCCACCACGTCGCCGCCCGAGCCGTACAACTTCCCTGTCCTGCCTCGGGTGCACAGCCTGCACCCGGTGTGGGACGAACGGACCGCCGAGTCGACCGGCGAGGGGGCGACTGCGGACCGCATCCTCAGCGAGGGACGCAACACGCTGCTCACCAGCGAACTGGACGCCCGCGTCGAACGCCCGGTGCCGATGCCGGAGTCAACGCTCAAGCCCCTCGTGCTCGCCGCCGCGTTGCTGGTCCTCTTCGCCGCTCTGCTCGTCGCCTGGTACCCGGTGGCGGCCGTCGCCGCGGTGGTGGTGGCCGCGACGATCGCGGTCTGGCTCTGGCCCGCTGGACCGAGCCGGACGAGCGGGGTGGCGACACCATGACGGATCGGGGCGGGATCATGGCGGCCACCGGCGCCGAGGCGCTGAGCACTGAGCTGCCAGCCGGTCGATCGACCGGCTGGTGGGGCATGGTGATGTTCGTGGCCACCGAGGCCACCCTCTTCGCCTGCCTGCTCGGCAGCTACTTCTACCTCCGCTTCCAGTACGGCCCCCAGTGGCCGCCGGGCGCCATCGGGGCCCCGGAACTGCTCAAGCCGTTGATCATGACTGCCGTGCTGCTGCCCAGCAGTCTGCCGATGGTGTGGGCCGAACGCGGCAGCCGGCACGGGCGGCGGTGGCAGCTGCGGTGCGGCCTGGGCGCCACCATGCTGCTCGGGCTGACCTTCCTGGCCCTGCAGGCCACCGAGTACGCCGAGAAGCTCCGGCACTTCACCCTGACCACCGACGTGTACGGGTCGCTGTTCTACCTGATCACCGGTTTCCACGGGCTGCACGTCCTGGTCGGCCTGACCATGATCGGCTGGCTGCTCGCCGCCGCCCTGAGCGGCGGCACCATCGACGCCCACCGGCGCGAGCGGGTCCGCAACACCGCCATCTACTGGCACTTCGTCGACGCGGTGTGGGCCGCCATCCTGTTCACCATCTACCTCTCCCCACGACTATGACCACCACACCACCCGGGCCACGGGCCCGTCTGACCGGCGGGGTGCTGCTCTGGTACGGCGTCCTCGGCGGTGGCGTCGCGTGGGCCGTACACGTGCTCGCCGCCTGGGGCCTCGACGAACTCGCCTGCGCCGCCGGCTCCGACCGCGTCCTCGCCATGCCGCTCGGGCGGGTCGTCGGGCTCGCGGTGATCGTCCCGGCCCTGGTCACCGCGGGCTCGCTGGCGGTCGCCGCCCTGGCGTGGCGACGCACCGCCCGCGCGCAGGCCACGGGCAGCCAGGACCGGGCGTACGGCCGGTCCCGGATGCTCGCCGTGGTGGGCGTCTGGGCCAACCTGCTGTTCCTGACGATCATCGTGCTCGGCGGGGTCGCCGTGCTGGTGCTGCCGCCATGTCAGCTCTGAGCGTCCAGCAGGCACACGGGCCCGGCCAGAGCCCGCTGGCCGAGAGCCTGCTGGCGATGCTCGTCGTCGTCACGGTCTGCCTGCTGGCAGCCGGCTACGGGCGGGGCGTCCAGGAGCTGTGGTCGCGCCGTGGCGCGGGGCACGTGGTCCCCCGCTGGCGGGTGGCCGCGTTCGGCGCCGCACTGCTGGTGGTGCTCGGCACTGAGCACGGGCCGGCACACGAGATGGCGGAGTCCTCCTTGGCCGGGCACATGGCTCAGCACATGCTGCTCCTGCTGGGGGCCGGGCCGTTGCTCGCGGCCGGCGCGGCGGGGCTGCCGCTGAGCATGGCCGTGCCGCTCCCGCTGCGCCGGCTGCTCGCCCGCTGCCGGGTGGCGCCGCCGATACGCCGGCTGCGCCACCCGGGCACGTACGCCCTGCTGGCCGGTGGCGGGCAGACCGTCGTGCTCTGGTTCTGGCACCTGCCCGGGCCGTACGCGGCCGCGGTCGACCGTCCCGCCGTGCACGCCACCGAGCATCTGTGCTTCCTGGCCACGGCCTGGCTGTTCTGGGCGCCGGTGCTCGGCTCGCCACGGCACCGCGCCCCCGCCCCGGTGACGGTGCTGCTGCTGGCCGGCACCATGCTGCCCGCCTCGGCCCTCGGCGCCGTGCTCACCTTCGCCCCGCAACCGATCTATCCGCGGCGGGTGTTCGGCGCCGACCCGTTGGCCGACCAGCAACTCGCCGGCCTGTTGATGTGGGCGCCGATGGACCTGGCCGTGCTGGTCGTGGCGCTGACCGTGTTCCTGGGCTGGCTGCTGCGGATGGACCGCGACCGGCCCGACGGCCTGCGCGGGGGGCCACCACCCGGAGGGACCCGCCCGATGGCGAGCACAGCTGAAGCGGAAGGGGTGGTGCCATGATGCTGCCCCACCGGCTCTGGGCACTCGGTGCGGCCCTCATGATCCTGCCGATGGTCGCGGTTACCGCCTGCGCCTCGACGGCCCCACCGCCACCACCGGAGTCGCGCAACGGACGGCCCGACCGCGGCGCGGAGCTGATCGCCCAGTACGGCTGCGGTTCGTGCCACACCATCCCCGGCATCAACCGCGCCGACGGCCTGGTCGGCCCGCCCCTGACTCGGTTCGGCGCCCGCTCCTACATCGCCGGTCAACTGCCCAACAACGCCGACAACCTCCGGCGCTGGATCGCCGATCCCCAGGCCGTGGAGCCCGGGACCGCCATGCCGAACCTCGGTATCAGTGCCATTGACGCCCAGGACATCGCCGCCTACCTCTACACACTGGACTGACCGATGCGGCACTCACGAGCCGCGGCCCGGCGGCTCACCCTGCATCCCCGCCGGATGCTCGCGGTCGGACCCGTGCTGGTGCTCGCCGCCGGTCCGGTGGCGCTCGCCCCCGAGCCGACCCCCGGGGCCGCAACCCCGGCCGCGTCCGCGCCGTCGTCCAACCCGGCGGACCGGGGCACCGAGCTCTACCTGCAGCAGTGCGCGAGTTGCCACGGTGAGCAGGGGCGCGGCACGCAGCGGGGCCCGTCGCTGATCGGCGTCGGCCCCGCCTCGGTCGACTTCCAGCTCTCCACCGGCCGGATGCCGCTGTCGCGGGAGGAGCAGCAGGCCCGGCGCGCGGAACCGGTGTTCTCGGCCGACGACATCCGCGCACTGGTGGGCCACGTCGCCAGCTTCGGCGGGGGTGGTCCGCAGATACCCCGGGTCGCCCCGGGCAACCTGACCTCCGGTCAGGAGATCTTCGCCGCCAACTGCGCACCCTGCCACGGGGCCACCGGCGCGGGCACCGCGCTGACCGACGGCTGGACCGCCCCGCCGCTGTACGACGCCACAGCGACGCAGGTCGCCGAGGCGGTCCGGGTCGGCCCCGGGCTGATGCCGGTCTTTCCCAGCCAGGTGCTCGACGACCAGCAGGTCAACGACCTCACCGCGTACGTGCAGCGGCTCCGCGGCGAGCGGCTGGACCGGGGCGGCAACCCCCTCGGTCGGCTCGGCCCGCTGGCCGAGGGACTGGTCACCTGGGTGGCCGTCCTGGGTCTGCTGGTGGCAGCCGCTCGGTGGCTGGGCAGGAGGGCCGGGGAATGAGCGCGCGGCGTCCCTCGGCGAGCGAGCGGGCGGCCAGTCGCCGGATCGTCGTCGCGTTTCTGGTCAGCGCCGCCGGGGCGGTGGGCTTCGCGGTGACGTACACGGTGGGTGGCGACACCCGCTGGGAGGGGGTCTGTCTCGCGGTGGCCTTCGCCGGGCTGGCCGTGGGCCTCGCCATCTGGGGCCGGCGGCTCGTGCCGGTCGACGGGTACGTCGAGGAGCACGAGGGCTTCGCGCCGCCTCCGACCGAGCAGGCGATGACCGCCGCGGTGCTCGCGGCGCCGGACAGCCCGGTGCGGCGGCGAGGCCTGCTCGCCGCGCTCGGGCTCGCGCTGAGCGCGCTCGGCGCCGCCGCGCTGTTCCCGCTGCGCTCCCTGCTGCCCTCCGGTCGGGCCCACCCGCTCAAGGCACGCAGAGACACCCCATGGGGACCCGGCGTGCGGCTGGTCACCGCGGACGGACGGCCACTGCGGCTGCAGGACGTGCCCGCCGGCACCGCGCTCGGGATCTTTCCCGAGGGCCACCTCGACACCGGGGACGGCCCCGCTTTCGCGGTCCGCCTTGCTCCGGAACGCTTCGCCCGCCCGCCCTCCGCCGGTCACCTGAACGGGCTGGTCGTCTACTCGCTGCTCTGCACGCACGCAGGGTGCCCGGTCCGGATCTACCTCAAGGGCACCGGGAAGGTGCTCTGTCCCTGCCATCAGTCCTCCTTCGACCTGCTGGCAGATGCCCGGCCGGTGGCGGGTCCGGCGGCCCGGGCGCTGCCAGGGCTGCCGATCGAGGTCGGACCGGACGGCTTCCTCCGCGCGACCGGTGAATTCACAGCGCCGCCCGGCGCGGGCTTCTGGAGCTCACCATGATCACCGACCGGCTGGCCCGGGCCCTGGACGACCGGCTACGGCTCTCGCCGATCACCCGCCGGGCGCTGGTGAAGGTCTTTCCCGACCACTGGTCGTTCATGCTCGGCGAGATCGCGCTCTACTCGTTCATCGCGCTGATCCTCACCGGCGTCTACCTGACCTTCTTCTTCGACGCCAGCTCCGCCGACCGCGTCTACCGCGGTGCGTACGCCCCGCTGGACGGCGCCACCACCTCCGCGGCGTACGCCTCGACGGTGCGGCTCAGCTGGGACGTCCGGGCCGGCCTGCTGATCCGGCAGACCCACCACTGGGCCGCGCTGGTCTTCGTCGCGGCCATCGTGCTGCACCTGGCGCGGATCTTCTTCACCGGGGCGTTCCGCAAACCCCGTGAGCTCAACTGGCTGATCGGCGTGACCATGCTGACCCTCGCCCTGGCCAACGGCTTCACCGGCTACTCCCTGCCCGACGACCTGCTCTCCGGGCTGGGCCTGCGGATCATCACCTCGGTGGTGGAGTCGATCCCCCTGGTCGGGGCGTGGCTGGTTTCCCTGGCCCTGGGCGGGGAGTTCCCCTCCGACGAGATGATCCCCAGGATGTTCGTCGCCCACGTGCTGCTGGTGCCGGCTGTCCTCGTCGCCCTCGTGTCGCTGCACATGGGCATCCTGGTCCGGCAGAAGCACAGCCAGTTCCCCGGTCCGGGGCGGACCGAGCACAACGTCGTCGGCTCCCGGCTGTGGCCGAGCTACACCCTGCGCACGCTCGCCCTGTTCGCCTGGGTGCTGGCGGTACTGTTCGCCCTCGGCGGCCTGATCCAGATCAACCCGGTCTGGCTCTACGGGCCCTTCGAACCGGCCCAGTCCACCGCGCCTGCCCAGCCCGACTGGTACGTCGCCTGGGGTGATGGGGCGCTGCGGCTGTTCCCGCCGCTGGAGTTCCGCGTCGCCGGGCATCTGGTGCCCGCGCCGTTCTTCCCCGGCGTGGTGCTCGGCGGGTTGACCTTCCTCGTCCTCTACGCGTGGCCGTTCGTCGAACGGCTGCTGACCGGCGATCGCCGGCAGCACCACCTGCTCGACCGGCCCCGCGACCATCCCGTCCGGATGGGCATCGGTGTTGCCGCGCTGACCTTCTACGCGGTACTCACGGTGGCGGCCGGCGACGACATCATCGCCCGCCTGCTGCGGGTGCCGATCTACGACCTGCTGTCGGTGTTCCAGGTGCTGGTGCTCGTCCTGCCGATCCTGGCCGGGGCGCTCGCCTTCCTGACCGCGCGGGCGCTGCACCGCGGCGGCGCAGCCGGCGTCGGCGAACTCACCCGCGCGGACCTGCGGCGCGCCGCCCACCGCTCGCCTCACCCGCCCGAGGGCGAGGGTGAACCGGAAACACCCGCCCTGGACAGGCCGGGGGAGCGAATCGAGCTGTGGCCGGAGGGCGACCTGTGGCATTGGCGTTACCGCGACGAGGCCCGGCACCTCGTCATCGGCGGGAACCGGGCCCTGCGCTCGGAGGAGGAAGCGATCTCGGCCTCCCGGCTCGCGTACCCGGGGGTCGACCGGGTGGTGGTGCCCGGACCGCCGCCGGCGCCACCGCCCGGGCCGATCCGCGCCGCCCTGCGCCGTTGGGGCCGGGCGGCGGCCATCGGGTCGCTGCTGCTCGCAGCCCTCGTCGAGAAACGGCGGGAACGCCGGGAGCGGGAACGGCTGGACGGCCCGACGCCGCCGGAGCCGGCGGAAGAGGCGACGACCGGGAATGGGCGGACATGACACACCTGGTGGGGCGCGTGGTGGATGGTCCCCAGACCGCTCCGGCGGCCACGTGGACCGCCTCAGCCGGATCAGACCTGCGTGATGACGTTCTTGCCGTACGAGGAGAGGGTCTTCTCCTTGTCGTCGTGCATGAGGTAGAGGGCGAAGTTGTGCACCCCGATCTCCTTGAGCTCCTGCAGCCGGTCGACGTGGGCTGACTCGGGGCCGACGAGGCAGAACCGGTCGACGATCTCATCGGGCACGAAGTCGGTGGACGGATTGCCGGCGCGGCCGTGGTGTGCGTAGTCGTAGCCTGCGCGCCCCCTGATGTAGTCGGTGAGCGCCTTCGGCACGACCCCGGAGTCGCCGTAGCGGGCGACCAGGTCGGCCACGTGGTTGCCGACCATGCCGCCGAACCAGCGCAGCTGATCCCGTTGGTGCGCCAGGTTTGTGCCCACGTAGGCGGGTGCGGCCACGCACACCGTGATCGAGTCGGGATCTCGACCTGCCGCGGTGGCCGCATCGCGTACCGAGCCGATCGTCCAGCGGGCGATGTCGGGGTCGGCCGTCTGCAGGATGAAGCCGTCGGCCTGCTCACCGACCAGCCGCAGCGCTTTCGGGCCGTAGGCGGCCATCCAGATCTCCAGCCGGCCGTCGCGCACCCAGGGGATGCGCACCGCCGTGCCGTGGTGCTCGACCTCGTTGCCCTCGGCCAGCTCCTTGATGACGTGCATCGCTTCCTTCAGCGTGGCCAGGCTCGCCGGCGGCTGGCCGATGACCCGCCGGGCCGAGTCGCCGCGGCCGATCCCGCACACCGTGCGGTTGCCGAACATGTCGTTGAGCGTGGCGAAGAGCGACGCGGTGACCGACCAGTCGCGGGTGCTCGGGTTGGTCACCATCGGCCCGACGATCAGGTGCTTGGTTGCGGCGAGGACCTGCGAGTAGATGACGAACGGCTCCTGCCACAGCACGCAGGAGTCGAACGTCCACCCGTAGCGGAACCCGTTGTCCTCGGCGGCGGTGAGGCCGGCCACGACGTCGCGCGCCGGCGGGTCGGTCTGGAGTACGACACCGAAGTCCACGGCTCCTCCTTTTCAGACCAGGTACTGACTGAGGTCGCGCTTGAGGAACCTGCCGTGCCCGGCCGCGCCGTGAAAGGCGTTGTCATCGACGACGACTCGACCACGGGACAGCACGGTGCAGACCTTCCCGGTCAGCTCCATGCCCTCGTACGCGGAGTAGTCCACGTTCATGTGGTGGGTGCTGGCCGAGATGGTCTGCTGGGCCGTCGGGTCGTACACCGTGATGTCCGCGTCGGCGCCCGGCGCGATGACGCCCTTGCGCGGGTAGAGCCCGAACATCCTGGCGGGCGTGGTCGAGCTGATCTCCACCCAGCGCGGCAGGGTGATCTCGCCTTTCACGACGCCCTGATAGAGCAGGTCCATCCGGTGCTCGACGCCGGGCATCCCGTTCGGGATCTTGGAGAAGTCTCCCCGGCCCAGCTCCTTCTGGTCCTTGAAGCAGAAGGGGCAGTGGTCGGTGGACACCAGCGACAGGTCGTTGGTGCGCAGGCCCCGCCACAACTCCGCCTGGTGCTCCTTGGGGCGCAGTGGGGGAGAGGCGACGTACTTCGCGCCCTCGAAGTCGGGCCTGGCCAGATCCTCCAGCGACAGGAACAGGTACTGCGGGCAGGTCTCGGCGAACACGTTCTGCCCGGTGTCACGCGCCTGGGTGACCGCGTCCAGGGCGTGCGCGGCGGAGAGGTGCACGATGTACAGCGGCGAGCCGGTGACCTTGGCCAGCGCGATCGCCCGCGAGGTCGCCTCGCCCTCCAGTTCGGGCGGCCGGGTCAGGCCGTGCTGCACCGGGTCCGTCTGACCGTTGGCCAGCGCCTCGAGGACGAGCTGGTCGATGGCGATGCCGTTCTCCGCGTGCATCATGATCATCGACCCGGTGTCCCGGGCCTTCTGCATCGCCCGCAGGATCTCCCCGTCGGTGGCGTAGAAGACCCCCGGATAGGCCATGAACATCTTGAACGTGTTGACGCCCGCGTCGATGCAGGCGTCCATCTCCTTCAGAGACGTGTCGTTGACGTCTGAGACGATCATGTGGAACCCGTAGTCGATCGCGCAGTTGCCGTCGGCCTTGCTGTGCCACTTGTCCAGCGCGGACAGCACGGACGTGCCCTTGCCCTGTACGGCGAAGTCGATGATGGTCGTCGTGCCGCCCCAGGCTGCCGCAATCGTTCCGGTCTCGAAGTTGTCCGCCGAGAACGTGCCACCGAACGGCATCTCCATGTGGGTGTGGCCGTCGATGCCGCCCGGCACCACGTACTTTCCGCTGGCGTCGATCACGCGCTCAGCACCGGACGCCCACTGCTCGGCCAGACCCGAGTCGGGCGCGGCGAGCGCCGCTATCCGCTCGCCCTCGACCAGCACGTCCGCCGGGTACGCCCCGGTGGCGTTGACGATCGTTCCGTTGCGGATGACGATGCTCACGGCGTCACCAGCGATTCGTACGTGTCGGGACGGCGGTCGCGGTAGAAGGCCCACAGGTCACGGACCTCGGCCAGCTTGTCCATGTCCAGGTCGCGGACGACAACCTCCGCCTCGCTGTCCGACGCCGCGTCGCCGACCAGTTGCCCGCGCGGGTCCACGAAGTACGACTGGCCGTAGAAGTCGTTGTCACCCAACGGTTCCACGCCGACCCGGTTGATCGCGCCGACGTAGTACTCGTTGGCGACCGCGGCCGCGGGCTGCTCCAGCCGCCACAGGTACTCCGACAGGCCACGGCTGGTCGCCGACGGGTTGAAAACGATCTTCGCACCGGCCAGGCCGAGCGCACGCCAGCCCTCGGGGAAGTGCCGCTCGTAGCAGATGTAGACGCCGATGCGCCCCACGGCGGTGTCGAACACCGGATAGCCGAGGTTCCCCGGCCGGAAGTAGAACTTCTCCCAGAACCCCTTCACCTGCGGAATGTGGTTCTTCCGGTGCTTGCCGAGGTAGGTGCCGTCGGCGTCGATCACCGCGGCGGTGTTGTAGTAGACACCGGGCTGCTCCTGCTCGTACATCGGCACGATCAGCACCACGCCGTGCTGCTCGGCGACCTCGCGCATCAGCGCGGTCGTCGGCCCGTCCGGGATGGCCTCGGTGTACGAGTAGTAGTCCGCGTCCTGGATCTGGCAGAAGTACGGGCCGTAGAACAACTCCTGCAGGCAGACCACCTGTGCGCCCTGCGAGGCGGCGCTGCGGATGGCCTCGACCGCGTTGGCGATCATCGACTCCTTGTCGCCGGTCCACTTCTGCTGCACCAGCCCGGCTCGGATGATGTTGCTCATTGCTCCCCCTTCGCGTGCGCGGTGCGCGGCATCGACAGCGCCAGGTAGACGAGGAACCCGGCGACCAGACCGACCACCCAGCTGTAGTCGTAGAGCGGCTTGAGGAACGGGATGAGCCCGTCGGACGGGAACGGCCCCTTGCCGGGTGCGGAATAGGCGCCGCCCACCGCGAGGACCGCGCCGACGACTGTGGCGACGATGGCGGCCCAGTTCCACCCGCCGGAGAACCAGTACCTGCCCTCGGGGCGGTAGAGGGCCGGCAGTTGGAGCCTGGTGCGGTGGCGGATCCAGTACCCGGCGATGAGGACGCCGGCGACCGCGCCGAGCAGGCCGCCGTAGAACCCGAGCCAGACGAAGATGTAGATGTTGGGGTCCTGCACCAGGCGCCACGGCTGGATCAGGATGCCGAGCACGCCGGTGATCAGGCCCCCGGTCCGGAAGCTCACCAGTCGGGGCGCGGCGTTGGAGAAGTCGTACGCCGGGCTGACCGTGTTCGCCGCGACGTTCACCGACAGCGTGGCGACCACGACGGTGAACAGGCCGAGCGCGACGACAAGCGGGTTCTCGAACTTGGCCGCGAGCTGGATGGGGTCCCAGATCGCCTCACCGTAGATCACGGCCGTGCCCGAGGTGATCATGATCGACAGGATGGCGAAGAACGACATAGTGGTCGGCAGGCCGAGGACCTGGCCGTACGCCTGCTGGCGCTGACTGCCGCCGAACCGGGTGAAGTCGGGGATGTTCAGCGACAGCGTCGCCCAGAAGGCGATCATCCCCATCAGGGACGGCGCGAACAGCTTCCAGAAGTCGGCGCCCCAGCCCAGCTTCGACGGCTCGGACAGGATCGGGCCGAGCCCGCCGGCCTCGACCAGCACCCAGATCAGCAGGGCGACGGCGACCACGATGACGAACGGTGCGGCCCAGTTCTCGAAGCGCCGCAGGGTGTCCATGCCCCGCCAGATGATCGCCATCTCGATCGCCCAGAACACGAAGAACGAGGCCCACAGCGTCCACGGGTAGTCCATCACCGTCGCCGCGTCGACCCACCAGGAGCCGAGCAGCTTGCCGGCGATCGCGTAGATCGCCTCGCCGCCGATCCAGGTCTGGATGCCGAACCAGCCGCACGCGATGAAGGCGCGCAGCAGGGCCGGGAAGTTCGCGCCGCGGACTCCGTAGAACGCGCGGGCGAAGACCGGGAACGGGATCCCGTACTTCGTGCCCGCGTGGCTGTTCAACAGCATCGGGATCAGAACGAGCAGATTGCCCAGCGTGATGGTGAGGAACGCCTGCACCCAGTTCATGCCGAGCTGGATGAGCCCGGCGGCGAGCAGGTAGGTGGGGATGTTGTGCGCCATGCCGATCCACAGCGCCGCGAAGTTGTACGTCGTCCAGGTGCGTTTCTCGATGGGCACCGGAGCGAGCTCATCGTTGAAGTACGGGCTGCCGGCGATCGTGGAGAAATCACGCAGCTCGACTCGGCCATCCGGATGGGTGATCTGTGTGCCCGGCTCGACCGCGGTGGTCTCGGCGGGGGGCAGGGGTTCAACGGCCATCGGTCACCTCCCTGTCACGCTGCCGCAACAGCGGCCGTCCGACCGGCGCGTGCTGCGGGTGGGGGCGGATCAGCACGATCTTTATCTCGGAATGGTGGGTGTCCCGCACCCGCCACGGGCAGCGGCAAAGTGTCCACGCTTGCCGTGATCGGGGCACACTCTGTCCACGGGCACGCCCGCACGCAGCTGTCAATCGCCGCGGTGGATGGATTCGGGCCTTCTGGCGGGCCTCTGACCCGTCACGCGTCGTCGAGTTCGTGCACCAGCAGCGCCACGTACAACGACAACATCGACTCCGGGTCCTCCAGCGACACCCCCAGCACCTGCGCGATCCGCGACAACTGCTGGTAGTAGGCCGTACGGGACAGGTGCGCGGCGCCGGCCGCCGCCGACTTGTTCCCGCCCTGCTCGCAGAAGCAGCGCAGCAGCTCCATCAGCCGGCTGCCCTGGCTGTCGTCGCGCGCCAGCAGGGGCCCGAGCTCCCGGTGAGCGAACGCCCGGACACGCTCGTCCTCGCGCAGCAGGTGCAGCAGGCCACGCAGTCGCACGTCGTCCAGCCGGTGGTAGACCTTGGCGCCGGGGGAGCGGAGCGCGGCACCTGCGACGTGGGCGGCCTCGCCAAGACTGCGCCGCACATCGGACACCTGCGACACCGTCGTGCCGACGGCCACCACCACGGCACTGGCCGCCGAGCGGTGAACCTCTCTGGCCAACCGCCGTAGGATCGCATCGACCTCCGCCTGCGCCGGCAACGACAACAACGCGCGCACGCTGGTGTCGTCCACGACGCCCACCAACGCCGGCACACTCACCCGCCGCGCGGCCAATGCGGTGGCCTCGGCGAGGTCCCGCAACACCTCCTGCGTGGCCAGTGCGGGGGCGCGCGGCGTGATGCTCCCCGGTCGGATCGCCACCCCGACCAGTTTCCGCCGCTCCAACGCAACGCCCAACGCGGCCGCCCGGGTGGTCAGATCAGCAGGAGGCAGGGCCTGGCCGAGCAGTTGCGCGAGCAACATCCGGTGCGTCTGCCGCTCCAGGCTCTCCCGATCCCGCGCCACCAGCCGGTGCACCGCCAGTGCCGACGCGGCCCGCTCCGCGACCACCACGTGACGGTGCGGGGGAGGGGCCGGCGAGAGCAGAACCAGCCGTCCCCAGTCGGCGCCCTGCGCGCCGACCGCGGTGATCAGCCAGCCGGCTTCCTCGTCGTAGGCGGTCCGTTGGGACACCGCCACGGACCGGGACCGCTGCCCCCAGTCGGTCAGCAGCTCGATCGGATCCTGCCCGGCCGCGTCGTACGCGAGCACGTCGTGCCCCAGCGTCTCCAGGACCACCGGCAGCCCGGAGATCCTCGCGACCTCGCGCAACACCTCGGCTGGCTCCGCCCCGGCGACCGTGAGCGCGGTGAACGTCTCGTGCACCTGCTCAGCCGCCCGCAGCTCGGCGAGCTGCGCGTCCACGATCAACGCCACGACCGCCTCCGTGACGGACACGAACTGGGTCTCCCGCGCCAGCGTGATCAGTGGAAGTCGGTGTCGTTCCGCGGCCGCCACCAGCGCGTCCGGCACGTGGTCGCTCCAGCGCCGGACCAACTCCACCACCAGCCCCGCCGCGCCGACAGCGGCCAGGTCATCCACGTACGCAGTCAGTGCCGTTTCCTCTTCCGGCAGCGCGATGCCGGTGGTCAGCACGAGCTCGCCGCCGCGCAGCAGATGGGCGATGTCGGCGACCTCCGCCGCATGAACCCAGCGCACGGGCCGCTGCATGCCATCGGACCCCGCGACGACGCGTGGCCGGCCGCGCCGGATCACGGGCAGCGCCACCGCTTCTGCGACCGTCGGATACATGCCGCCTCCCCTGCGGGGTTGCACACAACGTAGCGCCATCGATGCCGACCCGTACAGGTTGTCGGTGGCGGTGAGCACCGAAGTCTCGGGACACTCGGCTGAGGTACGAGATACGGAGGACGCGATGGCGCATCGGGAGTTGCTGCATCGACACCGGTCCGTGCTGCCGAAGTGGCTGGCCCTCTACTACGAGGAGCCGATTGAGATCGCCAGCGCGCACGGTCGCCGGGTGACCGATCGTGAGGGCCGCACGTACCTCGACTTCTTCGGCGGCATCCTCACCAACTCGATCGGCTACGACGTGGCCGAGATCAGCGACGCGGTCCGATCGCAGGTCGACACCGGCGTGCTGCACTCCTCGACGCTGTACCTGATCGAGTCGCAGGTCGAGCTCGCCGAGAAGATCGCGCACCTGTCCGGGATCCCGGACGCGAAGGTGTTCTTCACGAACTCGGGCACGGAGGCCAACGAGACCGCGTTGATGCTCGCCACGCAGCACCGCCGCAGCGGGCAGGTGCTCGCGCTGCGCAACTCGTACCACGGGCGCGCGTTCGCCACCGTCGCGATCACCGGTATCCGCGGCTGGTCGGCCAGCGAGCTCAGCCCGATCAAGGTGAGCTGGGTGCACGGTGGCTACCGGTACCGCAGCCCCTTCAAGGACCTGTCGGACGCCGACTACGTCAAGGCGTGCGTCGCCGACCTGCGCGAGGTGATCGAGACCGCGACCGCCGGGGACGTGGCGTGCATGATCGTCGAGCCGATCCAGGGTGTGGGCGGTTTCGCCTCCCCGCCCGACGGCCTGTTCCGCGAGTTCAAGAAGGTGCTCGACGAGTACGGCATCCTGCTCGTCTCCGACGAGGTCCAGACCGGTTGGGGCCGTACCGGCGAGCATTTCTGGGGCATCCAGGCGCACGACGTCGTGCCGGACGCGATGACCTTCGCCAAGGGACTCGGCAATGGTCTGGCGATCGGCGGTGTCGTCGCGCGCGCGGAACTCATGGACTGCCTGCAGGCCAACTCGATCTCCACCTTCGGTGGCAACCCGATCTCCACCGCGGGTGCCCTCGCCACCCTCAACTACCTGCTCGACCACGACCTGCAGGCGAACGCCGCGAAGCTGGGAAACCGCCTGATCCATGGCCTTCGCTCGGTCGCCGCGACGCATCCGGTGGTCGGCGACGTACGCGGCAAGGGTCTGATGCTCGCCCTCGAGTTCGTCGGCCCGGCCGGCGAACCGAATCCCGCGGCCGCGGCGGCCCTGCTGGAGGAGGCGCGCAGTCGCGGACTGCTGGTCGGCAAGGGCGGCCTGCACGGCAACGTGATCCGGCTGGCGCCGCCGATGACGCTCACCGAGGACGAGGCCGACGAGGCGCTGAGCATTCTCACTAAGGCGATTGAGGCGGTGCCGGCATGAGGATCACGCACCGGATCGGCGGCAAGGCATGGACCGGCATCGCCCAGCGCACGGGTGACGTGTACGACCCCGCGACGGGTCAGGTCGGCGGGCAGGTCGATTTCGCCAGCGCCTCGGACGTCGACGAGGCGGTCACCGCCGCCGGCGAAGCCTTCTCCGGGTGGCGCAACGCCTCCCTGGCCCGACGGACGAACGTGATGTTCGCGTTCCGCGAACTGCTCAACGCCCGCAAGTCCGACCTCGCCGAGATCATCACCGCCGAGCACGGCAAGGTGCTCTCCGACGCGGCGGGCGAGATACAGCGTGCGCTGGAGGCGGTGGAGTTCGCCTGCGGCATCCCGCAGTTGCTCAAGGGCGGGTTCAGCGAGAACGCCTCGACCAAGGTGGACGTGTACTCGATCCAGCAGCCGCTCGGCGTGGTCGGGGTGATCTCCCCGTTCAACTTCCCGGCGATGGTGCCGCTGTGGTTCGTGCCCAACGCCATCGCCTGCGGCAACACAGTGGTGCTCAAGCCGAGCGAGAAGGACCCCTCCGCGGCGAACTTCCTGGCGGAGCTCTTCGCCGAGGCCGGGCTACCCGATGGCGTGTTCAACGTCGTGCACGGCGACAAGGAGGCTGTCGACCGGATCCTCGAGCATCCTCAGGTCAAGGCCGTCTCGTTCGTCGGGTCGACGCCTATCGCCCGGTACGTCTACGAAACCGCGACGCGCAACGGCAAGCGGGTGCAGGCGCTCGGCGGCGCGAAGAACCACATGGTCGTGCTGCCCGACGCCGACCTCGACCTCGCCGCGGACGCCGCCGTCTCGGCCGGATTCGGCTCGGCCGGTGAGCGCTGCATGGCGATCTCCGTCGTGGTGGCGGTGGATCCGGTCGGCGATGACCTGGTCGGCAAGATCAGCGAACGGATCGTCGGACTGCAGGTCGGCGACGGCCGCCGCCCGGGCTGCGAGATGGGACCTCTGGTCACCGGGGCGCACCGCGACAGGGTGCGGTCATATCTGGACGCCGGCCGGTCCGCGGGCGCGAAGCTGGTGGTCGACGGACGCGGTCAATCGATCGACGGTGACGACGCCGGCTTCTGGCTGGGGCCGACACTCTTCGACCACGTCGACGTGGACATGTCCATCTACACCGACGAGATCTTCGGCCCGGTGCTCTCGGTGGTGCGGGTGCCCAGCTACGACGCGGCGGTCGACGTGGTGAACGCCAACCCGTACGGCAACGGCACCGCCATCTTCACAAACGACGGCGGCGCCGCGCGGCGGTACCAGAATGAGATCGAGATCGGCATGGTCGGTGTCAACGTGGCGATCCCGGTTCCGGTCTCGTACTACTCGTTCGGGGGTTGGAAGGACTCACTGTTCGGTGACACGCACGCGTACGGGCCGCACGGCGTGCACTTCTTCACCAGGGCCAAGGTGGTCACCAGCAGGTGGCTCGATCCGTCCCACGGCGGCGTGAACCTCGGCTTCCCGCAGAACAGCTGAGCGGCTCGTCGGCAGAGCACGTCGACCAGACAACTCCACCGGGGCGGGCCTCCCACCGCGGAGAGGTTTCTGTCAGCTCACCTTCGGGGTGGCGCGGGAGATGATCGCGGCGAAGTCGACGCCGCTCGGCAGCGTGCCGTACGCCTGGCCGTGGTCGCCGCCGAGCCGGGAGGCGCAGAACGCGTCGGCGACGGCGGGGTTGCCGTGCCGCACCAGCAGCGAGCCCTGCAGCACCAGGGCCAGCCGCTCGACGACACGCCGCGCCCGCAGTTCGAGGTCGTCGAGGTTGGACAGGTCGGCCCGCACCTGGCGGACTGCGGCGTCGAGCCGTGCGTCGGTGCCGGCAGCGGCGCCCACCTCGGCCTGGAACGCCTCCATGACCTGGGGTTCCTTGACGAGAACACGCAGGACGTCCAGGGCGGCGACGTTGCCGGAGCCCTCCCAGATCGAGTTCAGCGGCGACTCGCGGAACAGCCGCGGCATGCCCGACTCCTCGACGTAGCCGTTGCCGCCCAGGCATTCGAGGGCCTCTGCGGCGTGTGCCGGCCAGCGCTTGCAGACCCAGTACTTGCCGACCGCGAGGGCGAGCCGTTTGAACGCGGTCTCGCTGGCGTCGCCGCGCGCGGATCGGTCGGTCGCTCCGGCGAGGCGCATCATGAGGACGGTGGCCGCCTCGGACTCGACCGCGAGGTCGGCGAGCACGTTGCGCATCAGGGGCTGGTCGATGAGGTACCGGCCGAAGGTCTGCCGGTGGGTGGCGTGGTGGGCGGCGGTGATCACGCCTTGGCGCATCCCGGCCGCCGCGCCGATCACGCAGTCGAGGCGGGTCAGGTTGACCATGTCGATGATCGTGCGCACGCCACGGCCCTCGTCTCCGACGCGCCAGGCGACCGCCTGCTCGTATTCCACCTCCGCCGAGGCGTTGGACCGGTTGCCGAGCTTGTCCTTCAGGCGCATCAACCGCATCGGGTTGCGGGTGCCGTCGGGAAGGACACGCGGGACGAGAAAGCAGGTGAGTCCGTCCGGTGCCTGGGCGAGGGTGAGGAAGATGTCGCACATCGGCGCCGACGTGAACCACTTGTGCCCGACGAGCCGGTAGGTTCCGTCCGGCTCAGGACGGGCGGTGGTGGTGTTGGCGCGCACGTCCGAGCCGCCCTGCTTCTCCGTCATCGACATGCCCGCCAGCAGCCCCTGCTTGGCCAGCGGCGCACGCAGCCCGAAGTCGTACGTCGTGGCGGTGAGCAGCGGCTCGTACCGCGCGGCCAGCTCCGGGTTGTGCCGCAGCGCCGGCACTGCCGCGTAGGTCATCGAGATCGGGCAGCCGTGGCCGGCGTCGGGCCGCCACGTGTAGAACTTGGCGGCGCGGGCCACGTGTGCGCCCGGTCGGGCGTCCGCCCACGGTGCGGCGTGCAGGCCGTGCGTGACCGCGGTGCGCATCAGCTCGTGCCAGGCGGGATGGAACTCCACCTCGTCGATCCGATGGCCGTAGCGGTCGTGGGTGCGCAGGACCGGCGGATGCTCGTTGGCCAGCCGCCCGTACTCGATGGCCTGCTCGCCGCCGCCCAGGCGGCCGAGCTCGTGCAGCTCGGCGGTGGCCCATCCGGCGCCCTCCCGCTCGAGCCCGTCGAGCAGTGCCGGGTCGTCCGCCGCGTCGTAGCCGGCGAGCGGGGGAACCTGGTTGAAGACCTCGTGTGTCGTCACGGCGATACTCCCAGCGCGCGGTGGATGAAGGCGATCAGGGCGGGGATGGTCTCCGGGCCGGCGACCCCGGCGGCCAGCGGACCGACCATGGCCTCGGCCAGGGCGCCGACCAGCGCGGTCGCGGTCAGCTCCGGATCTTGCGGGGGTAGTTCACCGCTCGCCACACCGGCCGCGACGTACCCGGCGATCAGTTCGGCGTACGCGCGGCGGAAGACGAGCCGCTCGGCGTCGACCGCGGGGTCGACCGGCTCGGCGAGCAGGGCGTACGCCAACCGTGGGGACTGCAGGGCGCGGCCGGAGAACGTCTCGACGACGGCGGCCATCTGCTCGGCGGCGGAGGTCTCCAGCGCTGCGGCGCGCGCGACCGCGTCCACCTCGCGCTGGGAGGCGGTGCGGAACACCTCGGCGAACAGGTCGGCCTTGGTCGGGAAGTGGCGGTAGACGGTGCCGGTTGCCACGCCGGCCCGCTCGGCGACGGCGGCGACCGAGCAGCCGGCGTACCCGTGCTCGGCCATGATTCCCAGTGCCGCGACGATGATCCGTTCCCGGGAGGCGCTCAGCCGAGCCTTCACCCGCTCAGTGCTTCGGTACGCCACGCAAGGATTGAACCATCATTCAATCCTTGACGACAAGGTGTCGCTGGGAACCCAGCCCGAGGCGGCCACGTCGTAGGGGGCATGACGCGTAGCAGCGCCCACGCACCCCAGCCAACGGCCGCCACCGGCGTCCCCCACATCATGAGCCCAGCTCGCGTCCTGGGGCTGGCCCTGGTCGCCGGCCTGGCGCTGGTCACCGGCTGTACGGCCGAGCCGGTCCCGGTGCCGCCACCTGACCGGCACGTGCCGGCTGGCGGGTTCCGGCTCGTCGCGTTCGACTCCTGCCCGGAGGCGCTGCGGCAGCTGAAGACGGCGGCCAAGGCGTACGTCGGGCCCTGGGGGCTCGGGCCGAACGGGGACATGCGTACCTTCGGCGGCGTCGACCAGGCCGCCGGGCCCGCCACTGCGGGGCGGGCGGATGCGGCGCCCAAGAGCTACTCGGGCACCAACACCCACGAGGCCGGGGCCGATGAACCGGACCTGGTCAAGACCGACGGCAAGCGGATCGTCACCGTGCAGCACGGCAAGCTGTACGTGGTCGACCCGGCCACCCGCCGGCTGACCGGGAAGCTGGAACTGGCACCGGGTGCCGATGGGTTCCGCGGAACCGAGGACGGCCTGCTGCTGCACGGGGACCGGGCTCTGGTGCTGCTTCGCGCCGGGGTGGCGAAACCGGCCGTCGGCGGTGGAGGCGGGCGCGTCGCAGACGCCCCGACGCCGGACGGCATCGTCGGCCCCCGGCTGGTCATGGTCGACCTGTCCGGCCAGCCGAAGATCCTCGGCGAGTACCGGATCGACGGCAATCTGGTGGACGCCCGCCAGGTCGGCACGATGGTCCGGGTCGTGGTCCGATCCGCGCCCCGGCTGAACTTCCCGCACCCGCAACAGGCCACCGACGAGCAGCGCACCGCCGCCAACCGGGAGATCATCGACAACGCCACCGTCGACGACTGGCTGCCCCGGTACGAGGTCACCTCCGATGGGCGAACCAGCGCCGGACGGGTCGGCTGCGAACGGGTCAGCCGGCCGACCGCCTACTCCGGCACGTCGCTGGTGACCATGCTCAGCTTCGACCTCGGCACCGCTGCGCTCGGCGCTGGCGACCCGGTCACCGTGATCGCCGACGGCGACACCGTCTACAGCAACGGACCCCGGCTGTACGTCGCCAACGACCAGCGCTGGCGGGTGCTGCCGACGCTGACCGCGCGGAACATCGCACCCGATCCCGAAGACGAGACCACCGAGATCTACCAGTTCGACATCTCGGGCGCGGGTGCCCCGCGGTACGTCGCCGACGCGTCCGTACCGGGCTGGCTCATCAACCAGTACGCCATGTCCGAGTGGGACGGTCACCTGAGAGTGGCCACCACCAGTGGCCGTACCTGGGGCAACAAGCCGGACTCGACGTCCAGCGTGCACGTCCTGCGCGCCGACGGCACGGCGCTGACCCAGGTCGGCAAGGTCACCGGCCTGGGCAAGGGGGAGCGGATATACGCGGTACGGTTCGTCGGCGGCACCGGGTACGTCGTCACCTTCCGGCGGACCGACCCGCTCTACACAGTCGATCTGCGTGATCCGGGGGCGCCGAAGGTGAGCGGCGAACTGAAGATCAACGGGTATTCGGCGTACCTGCACCCGGCCGGCGAAGGACGGCTGCTCGGCGTCGGCCAGGAGGCGTCCGACCAGGGCCGTGTCCAGGGGACACAGCTCTCACTCTTCGACGTCGCCGATCCGGCCAGGCCGACCCGGATCGCCCAGTATCACGTCAAGCAGGGACACTCCGAGGTGGAGTTCGACCCGCATGCGTTCCTCTACTGGCCGGCCGAACGCCTGGTGGTGGTCCCACTGACCGTCTACGGCAAGGGCATGCCGAGCAACGTGGCGCTGGCCCTGCGAGCCGGCGACGGCGGCTTCACCGAGGTCGCCAGGATCGACCACACGCTGGGCACCGGGCGTACCGCGGGGTTCACGCCGATCCGCCGGTCACTGGTGGTCGACGGAGTGCTCTGGACCGTCTCCGCCGCAGGCCTCAAGGCGACCAGCCTCTCCACCATGAAGACTCTCGGCTGGCTGCGTACGACGTGAGCGGGACGGTGGTGTCGGCCGGCCGCGCATTGCCCTGACGTCCGCTCGACTACGAGTGATCAGGCCCGTGGTGATCAGGCGGCGGGTACCGTGAACGCCGTGGAGGATCTCGGCGCGAAGGTCTCGTACCTTGCGCTCGCCGTCGGCACCCGGGTCTACGACGTCGACTCGGCACCCGTCGGCGTGGTCGAGCACGTGCTCACCGACGAACGCTCCGACATCTTCCACGGCGTGATCGTGGCCCCGCCGAAGCCGTACGGTTCCCACCGCTTCGCCCACCGGGAGCAGATCGCCGACCTGTACGAGCGGGGGGTCATGCTGTCGGTACCCGGCGGCGAGATGCACGAGCCGGGCGAGGACACGCCGGCCAGAGAGGTCGAGGGCGCGGATGGCGACCCGGTGCGGGTGGCCCTCCGCCGCGCCTGGGAATGGCTGAGTCGACCACGCTGAATCTGGCTGCCTGCTGCCCGGTGAGTTCAACGGTCACCGGACGGGCCTGCCGCACGGCCAGGTCTCAGGCTGATCGCGCCGCGTCGGTGATGTGCGCGATCACGGCCGAGTAGTCCCGGTCGCCAAGGCCGGCCTCCCGGGCTGACGCGACCCACTGCCGCGCGGCCGCCGCGACCGGCAGGTCGACGCCTGCCGACTCGGCGGCCGACACGACCAGATCGGCGTCCTTGAGCGCGAGTGACAGCGCGAACCGCAGTGGGAACTGACCGGACTCGACCGCTGGTCGTCGCCGATCCGCCTGGGAGCCGACGGGAGTCGCGGACAAGACCTCGAACGCCGTGTCACGCGGCAGTCCAAGCCCATCCGCGAGAGCGAGCGCCTCACCGAGAACGGCGAGCACTCCGAACAGGGTCGAATTGGCGACCAGTTTGGCCGCAGCGCCGGCACCGAGCGGTCCGACATGCATCGGCGAGCCGAGCGCGCCCAGCACCGGCATCCACCGTTGGGCGAGCTGCTCCGGCCCTCCGACGAAGATCCGCAGCGAACCCGACTCGGCCTCCGAGACGCTGCCCAGCACCGGCGCGTCGAGCAGGCCCACACCATCCGGCAGCATCTCGGCCAACCGTCGCACCGCCGGCGGCCCGACCGTGGACATCTCAGCGAGCGTGGTGGACGCGGTAGCGCCGGCGAGGATGCCCTGCGGGCCCTCAGCCACCTCTTGCAGCGCGGCCGGGTCGGCCAGCATGGTGATGACCAGATCGGCCCGGCGGGCAGCCTCTGCCGGACTGTCGGCAGCGACCGCGCCGCGCGCCACGAGATCGCTGGCCCTCTGCGGCGTACGGTTCCAGACAACGAGGTCATGGCCGGCATCGAGCAACCGGCCCGCTATCCGGCTACCCATCCCACCCAGACCGATCACAGCGACCGTGGCCATGGGCCAATCCTGCCAACTCCGCGGCTTGACCGCTGCCCGTTCCCTCCGAAGCGGATCCAGATGGTCCGTCACCCCGTTCAACCAGTATGGAGTAGCGGCTGATTGACGGCCCGACATCGACTGTGCGGGCTCGTTCGGCCCGGCGACACCCGCGGAGTACGTCGCGTCGACCAGTTCCTGAAGATGACGGATGACATCGGCCTTGTGCTCGGTGTCCGGCAGTTGCTGCTCCCCGGCCGCGACCAGGCCGTCTCGCCAGTGGTCGACAACCTCCTGCCGGGCTGCGGCGGGTAGGTCGTCGATCCAGAAAGATCCGAGGTTGTCGTCGACAATCTCCTGAAGGTGGGCCGCGGTCTGCCTGTCCGAGAGGCGGGCGATCAGGAACTCCAGCGTCCAGTCGAACAAGCCGCTCGTCGCGCTCCAGTCGACCCCGGGTTTCAGCACGACAAGGCCAGCCATCATTTCCCCACGATGAAACTCGCGGACCGAGGCTCCGGTCCGGTGTGAACTGTTCGATCCGAGCAACCACCCGGGCGCTGTTGGGTGAGGACGCTGTCGGTCGATCAATGGGCTGAGGCCGTCGAGCACATTGATCAGCTCGTCGTTCTCGAGTCGCGTCGTACCTCCGGCCTGCGTGCCACCAGTGTGATTGCGAGTCAGCCCTCTCAGCGGGAGTGCCAGTCTGTGGCCGATGCCGTAACCGACCTTGCTCGTTCAGAGAACGCTACGTGACGATCCGATAGTCGGGGATTCCCCTGTTGCGGTCCTCGGCCGGAGCATCGAGGGGTCGTGCCGCTACTCCGTCCGGGATAGGCACTCTGGACAGGTGGATACCCTCCAGGCACGTGTCGCACCAGAACGAGGCGTAGCCGTATCCAGATCCGCGTGGCCCGGTGAAGACCAGACGCAGCGTCCGGTGGCCACAGTTCGGGCATCGCAGGTCCGACGTCACCGGCAGCGTGCGGTAGACAACGTCGTACGCGTCCAGCCACTCGTCGAAGGTCGCCATCAACTCGTTCCCTCTGGCCTGATCCGGTGGCTACTCCACCACTGTTCCTCGTGGGCGTAGGCCCGATCCTCGAAAGCGTCGGCACGATCGCGGGTCGTGGGGTACGGGCTTCCATCCTGGAGCTCCGACACGTGGAACCTCTCGTGTTCGAGAGTGCGCGCCAGGTCCTCCTCGCTCCGGAACGCCTCTCGGCAGAGCATGACCGACTGATCGGGCTTGGTCACCCCGCACACGCCCGAGATTCTGTTGTTGATGGTGAACGTGATGCCCGAGACGTCGCTGCCGTACTTGGCGGCGATCGCCTGTACCGACTCCATGTTCATCGGCATTCGGGGTCCACGGCCTCTGCCACGTACCCGAGCCAGGTCGTCGGGGTCTGGTCCAGTTCGCCTCGAACAGCTGAGCACCTGCTTCAGCATCTCGATCAGATCGCCGAGCCGTCGGATCTCGGGTACCAACCTGCGCAAGCTGGCCAGCAGGCCCCGCAGCAGCCGGGCGATGCGTGCCCCCCATGAGGCCACCGTGGTGACGACCTGCTCCACCACCAGCGGTGTGGCGAGCCCGCCGGTGAGGACCAGTTCGCCCGCGTACACGATGAGGCGGGAGACGCAGGTGGCGATGGCGTCCCGGACCAGCAGTCGGATGGCGGCGACCAGACCGGCGGCGCCCTCGGTGATCGCGGCCAGGGTGTCGGCGCCCGAGGCGAGCCCGGTGATGGCCTGGGTCTGCTGCGCGTTCCAGGCCCGGTACGCGGGGCCGGCGCTGCCGCCCCAGCCGGCGACGTCAGCGCGGACGGCGGCGGCCAGGCCGGCGGCCTCCTCGCGCAGCGAGGCGGCGACGTTACGCCAGGTCTGCGCGTGGGCGACGATCTCTGCCGGGTTGCCGGCGAGCCAGTCCAGAGCCTCACCGAGCGGCTTGACGTGCTCGATGAGCCAGGCGATGCCGTACTGGAGCAGCGCGCTGACCGGGTCGGAGACGACAGCGAGAGCGTCGAGGCCGGCGTTGACCACGCCGAGGCTGCCGTCGATCCAACTGCCGTCACGAACACCCTGGGCGATGAGCTCGATGTCTTCGCAGATCCAGATGCCGGCCCAGGAGCTGGGTGGGGTGTCGGAGGCGGTGGCGATGAGCGGATTGGCCGTCACCGCTGGCGCCCAGCCTGGCGCAACACCTGCTCGGCGCGGGCGTCGGAAGCCCGATAGTGGGCCGCGCTCGTGCGCAGCTTCCCGGCGGTGTCGCGCACCGATCCGGCGGCGGTGCCGATGCCGTCGACCAGGGTGCGCTGCAGCCCGTCCAACAGGACGGGCATGATCGCGCAGAGCTGCCCGTAGGCCTCGGTGCTCAAGCGGACGTGCTGACCGGCCTGACGGGCGGTATCGAGGCTGTCGGCGTTGCGGTCGAGGCGTGCGGCGTGGGCGGTCAGACCGTCCGGGTCGACCTGGATGCCGTCACCGCTGGGCATCTGGCGCGCTCTCGTCCGACCCGAGTCGGCGCTGGTAGGAGTCGATCAGCGCTCGTCCGGTGGGGTCGTTGTTACCGAGCGCTTCGGTGGTCGTCTCGGTGAGCCGCTTCAGCAGATCGGCGTGGGCGGCCCTGGTGGTTTCCATGATCTGGCGGGCGGTGTGGGCCGCGGAACGCTGCCGGATCCGCTCGTCCAGCCGTAGGTCAGTCAGCAGGCCGGAGGAGTCGACGGTTACTTCGATCATCCGGTCGCAGCTGGTGGCGACGCCGGTCAGTGCCTGGAGCCGTTCGGACAGGGTCGTCGCCCGGGCCGCTCGTTCGGCCAGGGACGACTCCCACTCATCGAGCCGGCGTCGCGCCGCGTCCAAGGCAGCCTCGTCCGCCCACATGTCGGCCCTCCCCAGGGACATCGGCGGCCATCACCGCCGAAACCGACGCCACGTTACCAATCGATAGCCCTCCGTGTTGTCCCCGTGCGTGCCTTACTGATATTGGTTTCGCTGCGCGCCCTCGCTCACCGACTCGCAGAACTTGATAAGTTCAATTAGCCGTCGGAATCCTATGACAAGTTTTGTTCATCGATATGCGAACGGCGGTTGCTGAGAAGGGGTGTGCGTGGTCGGTAGAGGGCGCCCAAGCCGGGCCACCGTTTACCAGCGTCTGGATCAGGCGTTGGGCGAACTGAACCAGCGACTCGGTGGCCTCCCGAGCCCGAAGGAGGCCCAGACGATCTGGGACGATATCTGGCACCAGGAGGCCCATCACTCCACAGCGCTGGAGGGCAACACGCTCGTACTGCGTGAGGTGCAGGCGCTGCTCGAACGGGGTCGGGCCGTCGGGTCGAAGCCGCTGAGGGAGTACAACGAGGTCCGCGGCTATGCGGACGCCGCCCGCTGGGTCTACAGCCAGGCCCTCGAACCCGACGGATGGCACGATGGTCGCCTGGTCAGCGTCACAGAGGTCCGCCAGGTCCATCACACCGCCATGACTCCCGTCTGGGACGTTGAACCTCACCCTGACGCCACCGGCAGCGAAGGGCCCGGAAGCTTCCGGCAGCACGATATTCGCCCGTTCTCCGCCGGGATGACCCCGCCGGCATGGCCCCTGATTCCGGCTCAGGTGGACCGATGGACCGAGGATGCCTGCACGACAGGGCAACGTCTCGCGTCCGGCGGCCCGCTGCGTCGGCCGTTGCCGGAGGAACTAGCCCGGCTGCACAACGACTTCGAGCGGGTGCACCCCTTCATCGACGGAAACGGGCGCGCAGGTCGGCTGCTGCTCAACCTGATCCTCGTACGCCTCGGCTACCCGCCGGTGATCATCTTTAAGCGCCAGCGTGACGCCTACCTCGCCGCGATGCAGAGGGCAGATCTCGGAGACTACGGTGCGCTGGGCGAACTCATCGCGCGTGCCATGTATGACAACCTGAATCGCTTCATCGTGCCGAACGTCGCCGGCCCCGCCCGCCTCGTGCCGCTCGCGGCCCTGGTGACAGCGGAGTTCAGCCTTGCAGCCTTGCGACAGGCTGCGCAGCGCGGCCGTCTGGACGCCGTACAGGGGGCGGACGGCATCTGGCGAAGTTCCCGCAAGGCGGTCGAGGCGTACCGCGCGACGAGGAACCAGAGGCGGCGCCGCTCCGAGGGAACCTGACCCAGTTGACTCGCATCGCTCCTCGCCGGAGAAGATGTCGGCATGACCGAACCCGTACTGCCCAAGCGCGTCGTCGTCACCGGTGCCACCGGCAAACTCGGCCGCGCCGTCGTCGCGCACCTGCGCGCCGCGGGTGTCGACGTGCTGGCCGTCGACCGCGCCGGAGGCCGTGACCCCCGCGACGTCAACGGCGAGTTCCT
Organism: Micromonospora coriariae; assembly: GCF_900091455.1. Taxonomy (NCBI): domain Bacteria; kingdom Bacillati; phylum Actinomycetota; class Actinomycetes; order Micromonosporales; family Micromonosporaceae; genus Micromonospora; species Micromonospora coriariae. The sequence goes on from NZ_LT607412.1 coordinate 5,468,750, forward strand.
CCTGGTCGACCTCACCGACTACGGGCAGGTGGTGGAGGCGTTCACCGGCGGCGCCGACGAGCACGCCGGCGGGATCGACGCCATCGTGCACCTGGCGGCGGTTCCGGCCCCCGGGCTGATGTCGAACGCGACCACCTTCGCGAACAACTCCGCCGCCACGTACAACGTCTTCGCGGCGGCGAGGGCGGCGGGCATCAAGCGGGTGGTGTGGGCGTCGAGTGAGACGGTGCTGGGGTTGCCGTTCGACACTCCGCCGCCGTACGCGCCGGTCGACGAGGAGTACGCGCCGCGACCGGAGTCGACGTACTCGCTGAACAAGGCGCTCGAGGAGGAGATGGCGCGGCACTTCTGCCGGTGGGACCCGGAGCTGGTGATGGTGGGCCTGCGGTTCTCGAACGTGATGGACGTCGAGGACTACACGCCGTTCCCCTCGTTCGACGCGGACCCGCAGCTGCGTCGGTGGAACCTGTGGGGCTACATCGACGCCCGTGACGGGGCCCAGGCGGTCGAGCGGGCACTTGCCCACGGTCAGCCGGGCGCCGAGGTCTTCATCATCGCCAACGCCGACACCGTGATGAGCAGGTCCAGCGCGAGCCTGATGGCCGAGGTCTATCCGGGTGTCGAGGTTCGCAAGGAGCTCGGCGAGCACGAGACTCTGCTCAGCATCGACAAGGCGCGCCGGGTGCTGGGCTACGAGCCCCGGCACTCGTGGCGGGACCACGTGGACGTGCTGTAGTCCAGGTCAGCGCGCCGCCTGGTAGGCGCGGCCGACGGCGGTCGCCGTGCTGCCGGTACGGAAGAGCCCGGTCTGGTCCTTGTCCGTGGCGGGCAGGCCGAACCAGGCGTACCGGTGCAGCCAGGGCAGCCCGCCCAGCATCCGGGTCGCCGCGGTGAGGAACGCGGCCTGCTGGGCCTGGCTCGGGAAGCGGACGCCGTTGGAGAAGTCGATCAGGGCGAACTCGGTGAGCCAGATCGGCAGCTTGTAGCGGTTGTGGACCGCCTGGAGGTACGACCTGAGCTGGTTGACCGCGTTGGCGGTGGTGAAGTCGCCGCCGTACCAGTGCAGCGCGATGAAGTCGACCCGGTAGCCGCGGTCCTTCGCGCCGGTCATGAAGCGGTCGAGCCACTCGCCCGGTCGGTCGCCGCCCCAGGCGACGGCGGGGCTCCCCAGCGGGAGGCCGGTCGACTCCAGTCGCGGCCACAGGTCCAGCGCCTGCTCCACGCTCATGTTCGCCTGGCCGCCCATGTCCGGCTCGTTGAAGCCGAGCAGGTAGCGGCCGTTCTTCTTGGCCTGTTGCAGGTTGCCGGCGGTGACGCTCTTCGCCCCCCAGATCATCGGGACGAACTCGCTGCCCTTCGCGCTGGTGACGCCCGGGTGGCCCGCGTTCCAGGTGTAGTACCAACTCGCCCCGGAGTTGGCCAGTGCCTCGCTGACGCCGTCGAAGGTCCACACACCGGCGCCCTTCCTCTTCGAGGTCACCGCGGGCGCCGGGGCGGCCGGGCGCGCGGTCGTCGGCTTCGGCTTCGGGGTCGTCGCCGGGGACGTGGTGGCGGCGGGCGTCGCGGAGGGCGGGGTGACGAGCGGGGTGGTGGACGGCGGCGCTGCGATCGCCGGGGCCGCCGCGGGGGATGGGGTCGATCCGGTCGGTCGCGCTACGACGATGGCCCCGATCACCAGTGCGGCGACCCCGGCGGCCGCCGCGATCGGCCCCAGCACCCCCTTCGACCCGAACGTGAAGGGGGTACGCGGCCCGCCGGTGATCCGGAGTGCCTCGACGCCCAGGGGTTCGGCGGGTGTGGGCAGGGCGGTAACGCCGGCCGCGAGGTGCTCGGCCGTTCCGGGTGGGATGGGCAGCAGCGGGAGCCCGGCGAGCAGGCGGTCGACCGGGAGCAGGTCGCGGGCCCAGGAGCCGCAGGCACCGCATTCGCGTACGTGCCGGGCCAGGCGCTTGCGCCACAGCGGGCTCGGTCGGCCGTCCCAGGTGCGGGTTACGTCGCGCAGGGCGGGGCAGGTGGCGCTGGCGTGCAGCGCGCGCACCACGGTCCGGGAGACCTCCAGCTGTTCCTTCATCCGCTGGATCCGTACCGCCGTGTGGCCCTCGGTCAGGCCGAGCGCCGAGGCGAGGTCGGCCCGGTCGAGGTTGCCGGTGGCCTCCAGCCACCAGAGGGAGAGCAACGTCTGGTCGTCGTCGTCGAGCCAACGCGTCGCCTCGGCCACCTCGCGGCGCTGGTCGGTCAGGCCGAGCCGGAGAATGGTGATCCCGGCGAAGTCCGCGGCCGGGTCGGGCACCCCGTACGCGGTGTCGAGGTCGGCGGTGTGGGCCAGCGCGGCGCGGCGCTGCTGTTCGCGGTCGCGTACCTGGCGCACCGTGATGGCGATCAACCAGGACCGGTACGCGGCCGGATCGCGCAGGTCGGGCAGGTGCCGGACGACGCGGAGCAGGGTCTCCTGGACCACGTCGTCGACGTCGGCGTGCCCGCGCAGCGCCCGGCCGACCACGTTGTAGACGAGGGGGAGGGACGCCGCCACCAGGGCGTCGAGCGCACGCCGGTCGCCGTTGCGGGCGGCGACCACCATCTCGGTGTCGGCTCCACCCCGACCGGTTCCGCGCATCGTTTCACTCCCTTGTGGTGGTCGTACCGCTACCCGGTGGAGGACCGTGGTGGTCCCACCACCAGCGCCTCCCCTCAGGAGACGGGCTGGCCGCACCGAGATAACAGTTTCCACGGCTGGACCGCGCGGAACCAGGCGCCGTCGGCGATCCATCGCGGTGAACGTCTTCACGTGGCCACAACGAGCGCGTAGCCTGCCTGAAACGATTCATAGAGCGGAGGCCCGCGTGACTCGTCGTACTCTCGGATTCCGGCCGGCTGCCCGGCGGCGTCGGACAGCGGTGCTCCTGGCGGCGACGACCGCCGTCGCGGTGGTCCTCAGTGGGGCGCCGCCGGCGTTGGCCGCACGGGGCCACGCGCCGGGCGCACCGGCCGCGCTGACGGTCGGCGACCGGAGTCGCCCGCTCAACGTCGAGGGCGTGCCCCGCTTCGGCTGGCTGCCCCGCGACGCCGATCCCGGTGAGACGCAGAGCGCCTACCGGATCACCGTCACGGCGACCGGCGGCGACCGGGTCTGGGACTCCGGCAAGGTCTCCTCGGACCAGCAGGCCTACGTGCCGTACGCGGGGCCGGCCCTACGAGCGGGCACGGCGTACGAGTGGACGGTCCGCACCTGGGACCGCACCGACCGGCAGTCCCCGCCCGCCACCGGCGCCTTCGAGACCGGCATCGACGACACCCAGTGGGAGGGCGCGAGCTGGATCCGGCGCGCCACCACCGAGGCCGACGACTACACACTCGCCCGCACCGAGGTACGCCCCAACGCCAGCCGCGTCGTGCGGGCCCGCGCCTACACCGCCGCCGACCACACCTACGAGCTCTACCTCAACGGCACCCGCGCCGACCGCGGCACCTCCTTCAGCTACCCGGGGGAGGACTACTACCAGGCCGCCGACGTCACCACGCTGGTGAAGGCCGGCGCGCCGCTGGTCATCGGTGTGCGCTACCACTGGTACGGCAGCGGTCAGGGCCGCCCCGCCGGCGCCCGCGGCCTGCTCATGAAGCTGGTCGTCGAGCACGCCGACGGCACCCGCGAGGTGTACGGCACGGACGGCTCCTGGCGGGTCGCCCGGGACACCCAGTTCGTCGCGAACGCCGAGCGTCGCAACGGCGAGGGCGACCGGATCGAGCGGCAGGACGCCCGCGCCGAGGTCGCCGGCTGGATGCGGCCCGGGTACGACGACAGCGCCGGAGGGTTCACCGCCGCCGAGGTGCTCGGCGCGCACCCGACCGCGTCGTCTCCGCACCTGATCGGGCAGGAGACCCGGCTCGTCGAGACCCGGGTCGAGCCGGTCGCGCTGCGCACCGCCGCCGACGGCACTGTCGTCGCCGACTTCGGCGTGGTCATCCCCGCCCGCCCGCTCGTCCGGTTCGACGCCGGCGTCGCCGGGCGCACGGTCGACCTCCGGGCCGGCTACACCCTCACCGACACCGGCCGGGTCGACACGTCCACCCTGCAGTCGCAGGGCACCACCATGAGCTTCCCGTACCTGCAGAAGGACGGGCCGCAGGAGTTCCACGCCTTCAGCCACCTCGGCTTCCGCTACCTGGAGATCCCCGCCGCCGGCGAGAGCATCTCGGCGCGCGACGTCTCCGCCGTCGTCGTGCACACCGACGTACCGGCCGGCCGGGAGGCGAGCTTCACCAGTTCGAACGCGACCCTCGACGCGGTGTGGACGATGATGAAGCGGTCCGCGATCTACTCCGTCCAGGAGGCGTTCGTCGACACCCCCACCCGGGAGAAGGGCCAGTTCCTCGGCGACGCCGCCAACATCTCGTACGCCACGATGGCCGCCTTTGGCGAGCGTGACGCCACCCAGCAGGCCATCCGCGAGTTCCTCCGGTCGGCCGCCCGCTACTGGACCGCCGAGGGCGACCGCGGCCGCTACAACGCCGTCTACCCCAACGGCGACGGCAAGCGGGACATCCCCGACTACTCGCTGATGTTCGTCGACTGGGTGTGGCGGTACTTCACCGAGACCGGCGACCGGGAGCTGCTGGCCGAGGCGTACCCGGCGATCCGGGACACCGCCGAGTACGTGCTGCGGCACATCCCGGCCACCGGCCCCACCGCCGGCCTGGTCACCGACCTGTCCGGCGGCAGCGGCGCCTACCGCTACGGCATCATCGACTGGCCCGAGCCCGGCCGCTTCGGCTACGACATGGCCACCGCCGCCCGGACCACCATCAACGCCCAGAGCGTCGACGTGCTGCGGACCACCGCCCGGATGGCCGAGGCGCTCGGCCGGCCCGCCACCGAGGTGACCACGTACGACGGGCGGGCCGCCGATCTCACCGACGCGGTCAACGCCACGCTGCGCGCCGCCGACGGCAGCTACGTCGACGGGCTCTCGGCCACCGGTGAGCGCAGCGCCCATGCCGGGCAGCACGCCACGTCGTACGCCATCGCGCACGGGCTGGCCCCGCGGGCCGACCTGCCGGCGCTGGCCGACCATGTCGCCGCCATGGGCATGAAGCAGGGCCCCATGACCGCCCACTGGCTGCTGCGGGCGCTCGCCGACGCCGACCGGCCCGAGGCGGTGCTGCGGCTGCTGACCAACCCCGACGACCTGGGCTGGGCGAACATCCTCGCCCAGGGCGGCACCTTCACCTGGGAGGCCTGGACCCTCGACCCCGGCAGCAACTTCAGCCAGTCGCACGGCTGGGGCGCGCAGGCGGCGGTGGACGTGCAGGAGACCCTGCTCGGCGTGCGCACCGCCAGCCCCGGTGCCACAGTCGTCGATGTCGTGCCCCCCGCGACCGGGCTCGACCGGGCGAGCGGCGCGGTGCCCACCCAGCGCGGACCGGTCCGCCTCGACTGGCGGCGCACCGGCGCCGGCCTGCGAGTCGACCTCGACGTGCCGGTCAACGTCACCGCCCGGGTCGCACTGCCGGTCGTGCCCGGAAAGTCCTACCGGGCGGCCGGCCCGAGCAAGGCCACCTTCGTCGGCATCCAGGACGGTCGGGCCGTCTTCCAGGTCGGCTCCGGCCGGTCCAGCTTCCACCCGGTCGCCGGTCCGGCGGCCCAGCCGCGCTGACCTCCCGTTCGGGGCCGGTCGCCGGTCCGCCGTCACCACCGGAAGGATGAGGACCAGGATTGACATCCTCCACCGCCCTGAAGGGCGGGGATTCCCTCGGTCACCCGAGGGGGTTCCTGTTTCAGCGGGCCGCGCCTTCACCGCTTGCGCGGGTCGGGTCTTACCGTCCCTCCACAGGCGTTTCAGCTCTCCGCCAGCCCGGCGGCGAGAATGTTGCGGGCGGCGTTGACGTCCCGGTCGTGCACGGCATCACAGCCGGGACACGTCCAGGCGCGAACGCCGAGGGTCATCGCGGTGTTGATCCGCCCGCACGCCGAGCAGGTCTTCGTGCTCGGATGCCAGCGGTCGACGGCGATCACGGTCCGTCCGTACCAGGCGGCCTTGTACTCGATCATGCTGCGCAGTTGCGTCCACGCCGCATCGGAAATGGCGCGGGCCAGCGAGTGGTTGCGCAGCATGTTGCGCACGCTGAGGTCTTCGATCACGACCGTTTGGTTCTCGCGGACGAGTCGAGTCGACAGCTTGTGCAGGTGGTCCCGTCGCCGGTCGGCGATGCGGGCGTGGATGCGGGCCACCGCCACGCGAGCCTTGGCCCGGTTGGCGGAGTCCTTGGCCTTGCGGGCCATAGTGCGTTGCGCCTTGGCCAACTTGCGCCGGTCGGCGCGCTCGTGCCGCGGGTTGGTGATCTTCTCCCCGGTGGACAGGGTGAGCAGGCTCGTGATGCCCACGTCCACCCCGACCGCCGTGGACAGCGGCGGCAGTGCCTTGACGGTGGGGTCGTCGACCAGCAGGGACACGAACCATCGACCGGCCGCGTCGCGGGACACCGTGACCGTCGACGGTTCGGCCCCTTCGGGCAGGGGCCGCGACCACACGATGCCCAGCGGGGCGTCCATCTTGGCCAGGGTGAGTTGCCCGTGACGCCAGCGAAACCCCGAGCGGGTGTACTCCGCCGATGCCCGGGATTTGCGCTTGGCCTTGAAACGCGGGTAGCGCGACCGCTTGCCCCAGAACGCGGCGAACCCGGCTTGCAGGTGCCGCAGCGTCTGCTGCAACGGCACCGAGCTGACCTGGTTAAGGAACGCCAGCTCCTCGGTCCGCTTCCACTCGGTCAGCCACGCCGAGGACTGCACATAGGTGCTGCGCTGCCGGTCAACGGCCCACGCACGGGTGCGCGCCTCCAAGGCCAGGTTGTAGACCTTGCGCACGCACCCGAAGGTGCGGTTGAGCTGATCGGCCTGCCCTGGGGTCGGATAGAAGCGGTACTTGTATGCCCGCTTCACCACCTCACCCACGCCTCACATTCTAGCATTTGCCTATGTGAGTCTGCTCTTGAAGGGAGCAAGCGGCGTTTCCTCCCCCGCCTGAAGTACGACGTGACCCGTCAGCTCCGCGCGGGCGACAACGCCCTCGGCGCCCTGCTCGGCGACGGCTGGTACGCCGGCAGCATCGCCTGGTTCGGCACCGACAACTACGGCTCCCGGCCACACCTCAGCGCCCAGCTGCTGATCGACTACACCGACGGGCGCAGCGACACGATCGGCACCGACGGCTCGTGGCGCGCCACCGCCGGGCCCTTCCTGCAGAGCGACCTGATCCACGGCGAGACCTACGACGCGCGGCGACTGCCGGCCGGCTGGGACCGGCCCGGGTTCGACGACTCCGGCTGGTCGCCCGCCACCGTCGACGACGTCGACGCCACCGACCGGATCGTCACCCAGGTCGACCCGCCGGTGCGGGTCACGCAGGAGCTGCCGGCCAGGGCGCTGACCCAGCCCACCCCCGGCACCTGGATCTTCGACCTCGGGCAGAACATGGTGGGCAAGGTCCGGCTGAAGGTCGACGGCCCCGCCGGCGCCACGGTCCGGATCCGGCACGCCGAGGTGCTCAACCCGGACGGCACCGCCTACACCGCCAACCTGCGCACGGCCCGGGCCACCGACCACTACACCCTGCGCGGCGGCGGGGCCGAGGTCTACCAGCCGACGTTCACCTTCCACGGCTTCCGCTACGTCGAGCTGACCGGCTACCCGGGCACGCCCGACCTGTCCACCGTCACCGGCCTGGTGATGCACACCGACGGCGAGCTCACCAGCGAGTTCGAGACCTCCAACGCGATGGTCAACAAGCTGCACAGCAACATCACCTGGGGGCAGCGCGGCAACTTCCTGTCCATCCCGACCGACACCCCGGCCCGGGACGAGCGGCTCGGCTGGACCGGTGACATCAACGTCTTCGCCAACACCGCGACGTTCAACATGGACAGCCTGACGTTCCTCACCAAGTGGCTGCAGGACCTGCGGGACGCGCAGTCGCCCAACGGCGCGTACCCCGACGTCGCGCCCCGCGCCTGCTGCGGGGACGGCGCGACCGGATGGGCCGACGCCGGGATCACCGTGCCGTACGCGCTCTGGCAACGGTACGGCGACACCCGCGTGGTGCAGGAGCACTACGCGTCGATGGTGCGGTACGCGACCTGGCTGGAGAGCACCAGCTCGGGTCACCTGCGTACCAACGCCGGCCCGTACCTCGACTGGCTCAACCTCGACGACCCGACGCCCGCCGGCGTCGTCGGCACCGCCTACTACGGGTACAGCATCCGTCTGCTGGCCGAGCTGGCCGGCGCCATCGGGCGCGACGCGGACGCCGCCCGCTACACGGCGCTGTCCCAAGGACATCGCGCAGGCGTTCGTCGACACGTACGTCTCCGCCGACGGCACAGTGCAGGGCGACAGCCAGACCGGGTACGTGCTGGCCATCGGCATGGACCTGCTGCCCGAGGCGTTGCGGGCCAGGGCCGCCGACCGGCTGGTCGACAACGTACGGCGGCACGACTGGCACCTCTCCACCGGCTTCCTCGGCACCCCGGACCTGCTGCCGGCGCTGAGCGACACCGGGCACCTGGACGTCGCCTACCGGCTGCTGCTCAACGACACCTACCCGTCGTGGGGCTACGAGATCGCCAAGGGCGCGACCACGATCTGGGAGCGCTGGAACTCGATCATGCCGGACGGCAGCTTCGGCGACGTGGGGATGAACTCCTTCAACCACTACGCCTACGGGGCGGTGGGCGACTGGATGTACCGGACCGTGGCCGGCATCCAACCCGACAACGGCAACCCCGGGTACGCGCACCTCACCTTCGCCCCGCAGCCGGGTGGTGACCTCACCTCGGCCAGGGCGTCGTACCGCTCGGCGTACGGCACGATCGGCAGCGACTGGGATCTCGACGCGCGCGGGGACATGCGGCTGCGGCTCACCGTGCCGGCGAACACCACGGCGACCGTACGCCTGCCCGCACCGGGGCGGAACGCGGTCACCGAGGGCGGCCGGCCGGCGGAGCAGGCCGACGGCGTGCGGTTCGTCCGGATGGACGGCACGGTCGCCGTCTACGAGATCGGCTCCGGTTCGTACTCCTTCGCCGTCGACCGCGTGCTCGGCGACCTGGGCGACACCGGCGACACGGTACGGGAGCTGGTGACGCTCACCGACCAGCTCGCCGGGAAGCTGGGCCGACCGGTGACCGAGTATCTGCGCGGCCGGTTCAGCCGACTCGCCGCGGAGACGACGGCGGCGCGGACGGCGTACCTGGCGGGCAACTCCCGTTCCGCCGCCGGTGACGTGCACCGGGCACTCGCGAGCGCCGCCGACACCGCCCGGTGGCTGCGGACCCAGGTCGCCGCGGGTCGCCTCGACCAGGCTGACGCGGACCGGTTCACCGTGCTGCTCACCCGGGTCGACCAGCGGCTCTCCGCGGCATCGTCGACCCTGGTCGGCGCCGTGGTGAAACTCGACCTGCCGGTGGGGGAGCGGTTGCCCGGCGCGGTCGTACGCGCCACCGTCACGGTGACCAACGGTGGACAGGACCCGTTGACCGGAGTGACCTCCGACCTGCGGGCGCCCGACGGTTGGACGGTGACCCCGGTGGGCAAGCGGGCCAGCACCGTCGCACCGGGGCGTACCGTCCGCCACGGCTACGACCTGCGGATCCCCGCCGGTCAGTCGCCGGTGAGCGGGGCCGTCGACGGCTCGGCCAGCTACCGCCACCGGGGTGGCAGCGCGACACTGCCCGTCGCGGGAACGGTCGCCGTCGCGCCGGCGGTGCAGATCGTGTCGGCCGCCCCGGTCCCGGCCGACGTCACCCCCGGTGGCGCGACGACCGTCGGCACGGTGCTGCGTAACCGGGCCGGCGTGCGGGTGACGGGGCGGTTGACCGTCACCGCGCCGGACGGTTGGCGGGTGGCGCCGGCCACCACCGGGTACGACCTCGCCGCCGGCGCGGAAACCACCGTGTCGACGGTGCTCACCGCACCGGTGTCGGTGACGCAGGGGCCGGTGGAGGTCACGGTGGCCACCGGCGACACGGCGGCCGAACGGCGCGCGGTCGCGATCCCTGTGCGGTTCGACAACCCACCCCGGGGGGCGTACGACCACGTCGACCTCGGTGACGCGGCGTCCGAGCAGGCCCACCGCCTGGCGGCCTCGACCTATTCGGCCACCAGCACCGAGGCCGGTCTGACCCGGAGGTACACCGACACGACCCGCCCCGGCGGCTGGTTCGAGTTCGACCTCGCGGTCGAGCCCGGCGAGCCGTTCGTGCTGCACTCGATCGAGACGTACGACGGGCCGCAGTTGAAGGACTACGAGGTGGTAGTGGACGGGGTGGTGGCCCACACCCGTTCATGGCGGCGCACGGCGGGCGGGGCCGGCACGGTCAGCTACCAGTTCGTGGTCGACCTGCCGGACGCGACCGGCGACGGTGTGGTGCGGGTGCGGTTCCGGGACACGGGTGACGGCTACGACCCGTCGATCGCCGACGTCTGGGCCACGCCGGTCCCGGCGGCCTGAGGCACCCGCGTCGACGAGGAGCCGGGCGGCACATCGCCCGGCTCCTTGCTCGTGGGGCGGGCACCGGGCGTTCCGGTCGACCGGCGGGCCGCCGGTCAGCGCCGGGCGCGGCGGGGATGGTCGCTGGAGCGGCGGACGACCAGCTCCGGCTGGAAGACCACGTGCCTGTGCCGGTGCGTGTCGCCTGGTTCGGCCTCCTCCAGCAGCAGCTGCGCGGCGGTGCGGCCGAGCTGGTCGCGGGGCTGGCGTACCGATGACAGCGGCACCGCCGCGGCGTCGGCGAACTCGATGTCGTCGTAGCCGACGATGGCAACGTCGGCCGGCACCCGCAGGCCGCGCGCGGTCAACTCCTGGAGCACGCCGAGCGCGATCAGGTCGTTGGCGCAGAAGACGGCGGTGGGGCGCTGCCGGGCCGGCAGCGTCAGCAACTCCTCGGCGGCGCGCCGGCCGGCGGCGACTGTCAGACTGCTGGTCACCGCCACCCGGAGTTCGGCGCCGTTGCCGCGTTCCTCCAGCGCCGCGGCGGCACCGGCGTGCCGATCGGCGACCTGGGCGAGCGAGAGCGGGCCGCCGAGGTAGGCGATGCGGTGGTGGCCCTGGTCCAGCAGGTGGTCCATGGCGAGCCGGCCGCCGAGGACATCGTCGACCGCCACCGAGCAACGGTTCGCCCGGCCCGTGCCCCGGTCCACCAGCACCACCGGGATGCCCCGGTCGATGAGCTTGTCCAGGTTGGGCTGCGGTCCGTGGCCGACCGGGGTGATGAGGACGCCACGGACCCGCTGCTCCTCCAGCAACTCGAGGTGGCGGCGCTCGCGGGCGCTGTCCTCGCCGCTGTTGCAGACGACGAGCATGGCGCCGGCTTCCTCGACCACCTGTTCGGCGCCGCGCACGACGTCGGTGAAGAACGGGTTGGCCACGTCCAGGACGACGATGGCGACGGTGCGGCTGTGCCCGGCGCGCAGTTGGCGCGCCGAGTCGTTGCGGACGTAGCCGAGGGTGCTGATGGCGTCGAGCACCCGCTGGCGGGTGGCGGGGGCGACCGTGTCGGGCCGGTTGAGCACGTTGCTCACCGTGCCGAGGGAGACGCCGGCGTGCCGGGCAACCTCCTTGATGTTCGCCGTTGCCATGACTCCCTCGACGTTCCGTGCGGTGGTCGCGGCCCCGAGCCCGGCGGGTCGCGGTCGCGGTGATCCCCGGAAAGGCCGTCGCGGGGGACGGCCGGACCGGGTAGCTCCGGCAGTGTATAGCGGCTAAAACGTTTCATCCAGCCGGCCAGTGCCCCCGCGCGTCGCGTCGCCGACCGGCAGCGCGCGTCCGATGGGGCGCGGAGCCCGCATCCGCAACCCGGAGGAAATCATGGCGAAACCCTTGACGCTCACGAATGCCTCCCCCTACGGTCCATGCACGACTCGTGAAACGATTCAGGAGGGGATCGGATGACCGCCGACCCACCAGGTACGGACGGCGCTCCGCTGCTGGTACTCGACGGCGTGACGAAGTCCTTCGGGGCCGTCGCCGCGCTGCGTGGGGTGCACCTGGCGCTGCACGCCGGCGAGGCCCACGCCCTGGTCGGCGAGAACGGGGCGGGCAAGTCCACCCTGGTGAAGATCCTGGCCGGCGCGCACCCGCCGGACGCCGGCGAGATGACCCTGGACGGGCGACCACTGCGGGTGCGCGGTCCCGCCGACGCCCGGGCCGCCGGCATCGCGGTCATCTACCAGGAGCCGACACTCTTTCCGGATCTGTCCGTGGCGGAGAACATCTTCATGGGCCGCCAGCCGCTTCGCGGCCTGCGCCGCATCGACAGCGCGGCGATGCACCGCGATGCCGAGCGGCTGTTCCAGCGGCTCGGCGTCCGGATCGACCCGACCCGCCCCGCCCGGGGGCTCTCCATCGCCGACCAGCAGCTCGTCGAGATCGCCAAGGCGATCTCCTTCGACGCCCGCGTCCTGGTCATGGACGAGCCCACCGCCGCGCTCTCCGGTGTGGAGGTCGAGCGGCTCTTCGCGGTCGCCCGATCGCTGTGCGAACGCGGTGCGGCGGTGCTGTTCATCTCGCACCGGTTCGACGAGGTGTTCGACCTCTGCCACCGCGTCACAGTGCTGCGCGACGGCGCCTGGGTCTCCACTGATCGAGCCGCCGACCTCACCGTCAACGAGGTGGTGCGGCGCATGGTGGGCCGGGACGTCTCGTCGCTCTACCCCAAGCAGGCCGCCGAGCTGCGCGACACACTGCTCGAGGTCCGTGGGCTGACCCGGTCCGGCGTCTTCACCGACGTCTCGTTCTCGGTCCGGGGAGGGGAGATCGTCGCGCTCGCCGGGCTGGTCGGCGCCGGCCGCAGCGAGGTCGCCCGCGCGGTCTTCGGCATCGACCGCTATGACGCGGGCGAGGTGCTGGTGGCCGGACGAGGTGTCCCGGCGGGCACGCCGGGCCGGGCCATCGCCGCCGGCATGGCGCTGGTCCCCGAGGACCGGCGGCAGCAGGGCCTGGTCATGGAGCTGTCGGTGGAGCGCAACGCGACGCTGGCCCGCCGTCGGGCGCTGAGCCGACTCGGTCTCCTGCTCGGCGGCGCGGAGCGCGCCGAGGCCCGCAGTTGGACGCGGCGGTTGCAGGTGAAGGCCGCCCGGCTCAACGCCCCGGTGGCGACCCTCTCCGGCGGCAACCAGCAGAAGGTGGTGCTCGCCAAGTGGCTGGCCACCGAACCACGGATCCTGATCATCGACGAGCCCACCCGTGGCATCGACGTCGGCACCAAGTCCGAGGTGCACCGGCTGCTCTCGGAGCTGGCCGGCGAGGGACTGGCCATCCTCATGATCAGCAGCGAACTGCCCGAGGTGCTCGGCATGGCCGACCGGGTCCTGGTCATGCACGAGGGGCGACTGGTCCGCGAGCTGTCCCGGGCCGAGGCGGACGAGACCTCCATCATGTTCGCCGCCACCGGTCAAGGAGTGCCCGCATGAGCCGCACCGACACCGGCGCGCCCGAGCAGGTCGCCGGGAACGCCCCGACCGACCCCGGCCGGCAGCGCAGCGGCCTCACCGAGCGGCTGCTCGCCGTACGCGAGCTGAGCCTGCTGATCGCCCTCGGACTGCTGGTCCTGGTGACCACCGTGCGCAACGACCGGTTCCTGAGCGGCCAGAGCGTCAAGGACCTGCTGCTGGGCTGCGCGATCCTGGTGATCCTGGCGGTCGGGCAGACCCTGATCATCGTCACCCGCAACGTCGACCTCTCCGTCGGCTCGATCCTGGGTCTGGTCGCGTTCGCCACCGGCTCACTGTTCCTCACCGCGCCCGGCACCCCGTGGCCCGTGGCGCTCGCCCTGGGTGTCGCGCTGGGCGCGCTCTGCGGCGTGGTCAACGGCGGCCTGATCGCGGTGGCCCGGGTGCCCGCACTGGTCATCACCCTGGGCACCCTCTACGCCTTCCGCGGCGTCGACTACTACTGGGCGTCCGGCCGGCAGATCAACGCCGCCGACATGCCCCCGTCGTTCCTGCGGCTGGGCAACCAGACCGTGCTCGGCGTACCCGTGCTGTTCCTCGTCGCGCTGGTCGTCGTCGCCGCGGTCGGCTACTACCTGCGTTCGTACCGCAGCGGCCGTGAGCTGTACGCGATCGGCTCCGAACCGGCCGCCGCCCGGCTCTCCGGCATCCCGGTGGGCCGGCGGGTGTTCGCCGTGTTCGTCGCCAACGGCGCGCTGGCCGGCCTCGCCGGCGTGCTCTACGCGGCCCGGTTCGGCACCCTCGACGCGGCCGCCGGCACCGGCCTGGAACTCCAGGTCGTCGCCGCCGCCGTGGTCGGCGGGGTGGCGATCTTCGGCGGCAGCGGCAGCGCCTACGGCGCGGCGCTCGGGGCGGTGCTGCTGACCACGATCGGCAGCTCGCTCGCCGTCCTGCGCATCGACCCGTTCTGGCAGCAGGCCGTGGTCGGCGCGCTCATCCTCGCCGCCATCGGGCTGGACCGGCTCCTGGCCCTGCGGGTGGCGGCCCGGCTCCGAGGGAGAAGCGCCCATGGCGCATGACAGCCTGTACGCCGCACCGCCCACCGTCGAGCCCGAGCCCGGCGCGGGCCGACTCGCCACCCTGCGCGGGCTGCTCGGCTCCTGGGACGCGGTGATCGTCGGCGCCCTCGTGGTGGCGGTGCTGGTCGCCGGGCTGACCGTGGAGAACTTCGCCACCGGCCGCAACGCCCAGTTCCTGCTGCTCGACCTGGTGCCGCTGGCGCTCATCGCGCTGCCGATGACCCTGATCGTGATCACCGGGGAGATCGACCTCTCGGTGGCCAGCATGGTCGGCCTGTGCAGCACGCTGATGGGGCAGCTCTGGCTCTCCAGCGGACTGTCACTGGAGCTCATCTGCGTCCTGGTAGTGCTGCTCGGCGCGGTGCTCGGCGCGGTGAACGGCCTCTTCGTCACCGGCTTCGGCCTGCCGTCGCTGGCGGTCACCATCGGCACGCTGGCCCTCTACCGGGGGCTGTCCTTCGTGGTGCTCGGCGACCAGGCGGTCGCGGACTTTCCGGCCGACTGGACCGCCGCCGTGGTGCGGAACATCCCCGGCACGTCGATCCCGGTCGTGCTGGTCCCGCTGCTGCTGCTCGCGCTGGTCTTCGGGGTCGTGCTGCACGCCACCCCGGCCGGACGGGCGCTCTACGCCATGGGCAACAACGACCAGGCCGCCACGTTCACCGGCGTCTCGGTGGCCCGGACGAAGTTCTGGCTCTTCGTGGTCTCCGGTGCCGTGTGCGGGCTGGTCGGCATCTTCTGGACCCTGCGGTACGCCAGCGCCCGCGGCGACAACGCCACAGGTCTGGAGTTGACGGTGGTCACCGCAGTGCTGCTCGGTGGTGTCTCGATCTTCGGCGGTCGGGGTGCCCTGCTCGGTGTGCTGGCCGGCGTCCTGCTCCTCGGCGTCCTGCGCAACGCCTTGCAGCTCGCCGACGTCGACGCCAACGCGCTGACGATCGTCACCGGCACCCTGCTCATCGCATCCGTGGTGCTGCCCAACGCCGTCGCGGACATCCGCGCCCGGCTGCACCGTCGACGACAGCGGCACCCGGTCGCTTCGTGACGTCCCCCGCTCACCAACCACCCCCGGAAGGATGACGATGTCCGCATACCGCAGAGGCCTCCGTGTCGGGGCCACCGGCCTCACCCTCGCCGCACTGCTGCTCAGCGCCGCAGCGTGCGGCGGCACCACCCGGGACAACTCCGGCAACGACGCCGGTGGCGGCACCCAGGCGAGCGGCGCTGCCAATCCCGACGCCGCCATCAAGGAAGGGCTCAAGATCGCCTTTCTGCCGAAGCAGCTGAACAACCCCTACTTCACCGTCTCGGACAACGGCGGCAAGGACGCGGTCACCGAGATCAAGGGTGAGTTCAAGGAGGTCGGCCCCTCCGAGGCCAGCGCCTCCTCCCAGGTCAGCTACATCAACACCCTGTCCCAGCAGGGCATGGACGTCATCGTCACCTCGGCCAACGACCCGAACGCCATCTGCGGGGCGCTGAACCAGGCGAAGGCGGCCGGCGCGAAGATCGTCACCTTCGACTCGGACACGAAGCCGGAGTGCCGGCAGATCTTCGTCAACCAGGTCACCGCCGAGGGCATCGCGGAGAACCAGGTCAAGCTGATCTCGCAGCAGATCGGTGGCGCGGGCGAGATCGCGATCCTCTCCGCGACGGCCAACGCGACCAACCAGAACGCGTGGATCGCGCTGATGAAGGAAGAGCTGAAGAAGCCCGAGTACAGCAAGATCAAGCTGGTCACCGTGGCGTACGGCAACGACGACGACCAGAAGTCCTTCCAGGAGACCCAGGGACTGCTGCAGTCGTACCCCAACCTCAAGGGCATCATCTCGCCGACCACGGTCGGCGTCGCGGCCGCCGGGCGCTACCTCAGCGGGTCGCAGTACAAGGGCAAGGTCAAGTTGACCGGCCTGGGCACCCCGAACCAGATGCGCCAGTACGTCAAGGACGGCACCGTCGACGCGTTCGCCCTGTGGAGCCCGGCCGACCTGGGCTACCTGGCGGCGTACGCGGGCGCGGCGCTGGCCTCCGGCCAGATCACCGGCGCCGAGGGCGACAAGTTCAAGGCCGGCAAGCTCGGCGAGTTCACCGTCGGCAAGGACGGGGTTGTCATCCTCGGCCCGCCCACCGTCTTCGACAAGAGCAACATCGACCAGTTCCAGTTCTGACCGCCCTTCCGGTCGGTGCGGCGGACACTGCCGCACCGACCGGGGGAGCCGACGGGAGAACCATGCCCCGCGTCTGCTTCACCCTCCAGGTCGACCCCGACCGGCTGGACGAGTACCGCGCCCGCCACACGCGGGTCTGGCCGGAGATGCTCGCCGCCCTGGCCGAGAGCGGGTGGCACGACTACTCGCTCTTCCTGCGCGAGGACGGCCTGCTCGTGGGCTACCTGGTCACCGACGACTTCGCGGCGGCACAGGCCGCCATGCAGACCAGCGACGTCAACGCCCGCTGGCAGGCGGAGATGGCGCCCTACTTCGTCGGCCTCGACCAGGGCGCCGCCGACCAGGCCATCCGACCGCTGGCCGAGGTCTTCAACCTTGAGGCGCAACTCAGCGCAGAGCGTGAGACGCGGCTCGCCGCAGAGACGGGAGACACCCCATGACGCAGCCCGACGCGCAGACCCTCGAGCGGGTCCGGTCAGCACTGCGCGCGCAGCGCATCGAGACCCCGTCCTGGGCGTACGCCAACTCCGGCACCCGGTTCAAGGTGTTCGCGCAGGAGGGTGTGCCCCGCAACCCGTACGAGAAGGTCGCCGACGCCGCGGTGGTGCACCGGCTCACCGGCGTGGCGCCGACGGTGGCCCTGCACATCCCGTGGGACCGCGTCGACGACTACGCCGACCTGGCCGGGTACGCGACCGACCACGGGGTCGGCCTGGGCGCGATCAACGCCAACGTCTTTCAGGACAACGACTACAAGCTGGGCAGTGTCACCAACCCGGATCCGGGTGTGCGCCGCAAGGCCATCGACCACCTGCTCGAGTGCGTGGACATCATGGACCGCACCGGCTCGCGGGACCTCAAGCTCTGGTTCTCCGACGGGACCAACTACCCCGGCCAGGACGACCTCCGCGCGCGGCAGGACCGGCTCGCGGCGGCGCTGCGCGAGACGTACGACCGGCTCGGCGACGGCCAACGGCTGCTGCTGGAGTACAAGCTGTTCGAGCCGGCCTTCTACGCCACCGACGTGCCGGACTGGGGCACCGCGTACGCGCACTGCCTGGAGTTGGGCCCGAAGGCGCAGGTGGTCATCGACACCGGGCACCACGCGCCGGGCACGAACATCGAGTTCATCGTGGCGTTCCTGCTGCGCGCCGGGAAGCTCGGCGCCTTCGACTTCAACTCCCGCTTCTACGCCGACGACGACCTGATGGTCGGCTCGGCGGACCCGTTCCAGCTGTTCCGGATCATGCACGAGATCGTCCGGGGCGACGCGTTGGCGCCGGAGGCCGGCATCGCGTTCATGCTCGACCAGTGTCACAACATCGAGCCGAAGATCCCGGCCATCATCCGTTCGGTGCTCAACGTGCAGGAGGCCACGGCCAAGGCGTTGCTCGTCGACCCGGACGCGCTGGCCGAAGCGCAGCGGGCCGGCGATGTGCTCGCCGCCAACGCCGTGCTGATGGACGCGTACAACACCGACGTGCGGCCGCTGCTCGCCGAGCTTCGTACGGACCTGGGCCTGGACCCGGACCCGATGGCCGCGTACGCCCGCTCCGGCTACTTCGAGAAGATCCGCGCCGAACGAGCCGACGGCCAGCAGGCCGGCTGGGGCGCCTGACCACCACCGAACGCAGACTGGGGACGTGAGGACGATGCAAGCCGAGGTTCAGGCGCTGATCGCGCGCAGCAACCGGCTCGGTGCCGATCCGACCACCACGAACTACGCCGGGGGAAACACCTCCGCCAAGGGTGCGGACACCGATCCGGTCACCGGCCGGCCCGTCGAGCTGCTGTGGGTCAAGGGCTCCGGTGGCGACCTCGGCACGCTAACCCGGGACGGCCTGGCCGCGCTGCGGCTGGACCGGCTCCGCGCCCTCGCCGCCGTCTACCCGGGCATCGAGCGCGAGGACGAGATGGTCGGCGCGTTCGACTACTGCCTGCACGGCCGTGGCGGCGCCGCGCCATCGATCGACACCGCGATGCACGGCCTGGTCGACGCGGCGCACGTCGACCACCTGCACCCCGATGCGGGCATCGCGATCGCCGCCGCCGCCGACGGGCCCGAGCTGACCAAGGAGGTCTTCGGCGACCGGGTGCTGTGGGTTCCGTGGCGGCGGCCCGGCTTCCAGCTCGGCCTGGACATCGCCGCCGTGGCGCGGGCCAACCCGCAGGCGATCGGCGTGATCCTCGGCGGACACGGCATCACCGCGTGGGGCGCGACCAGCGACGAGTGCGAACGCAACTCGCTGGAGATCATCCGAACCGCGCAGGCCTTCCTCGACGAGCGGGGCCGAGCCGAGCCGCTCGGCCCGGTCATCAGCGGTTACCTGCCGCTGCCGCCCGACGATCGACGGCGTCGGGCGGCGGCGCTGTTCCCTGTGCTGCGGGGCCTCGCGTCCACCGACCGACCGCAGGTCGGCCACTTCACCGACAGCGAGGTGGTGCTCGACTTCGTCGCGCGGGAGAAGCACCCCGCGCTCGCGGCCCTGGGCACCTCGTGCCCGGACCACTTCCTGCGTACCAAGGTCCGCCCGATGGTGCTCGACCTGCCGCCCACCGCCCCGATCGAGGCCGTGATCGCCCGGCTCAGGGAGCTGCACACCGCCTACCGCGACGACTACCGCGCCTACTACGAGCGGCACGCCGGCCCGGACAGCCCTCCCATGCGCGGCGCCGACCCGGCCGTCGTCCTGGTGCCGGGTGTGGGCATGTTCAGCTTCGGGGCCAACAAACAGACCGCCCGGGTCGCCGGGGAGTTCTACGTCAACGCCATAAACGTGATGCGCGGCGCGGAATCCGTGTCGCGGTACGCGCCGATCGACGAGGCCGAGAAGTTCCGGATCGAGTACTGGGCCCTGGAGGAGGCGAAGCTGCGGCGCATGCCGAAGCCCAAGCCCCTCGCCACCCGGATCGCGTTCGTCACCGGCGGTGGCTCGGGCATCGGCCGGGCGATAGCGCGGCGGCTCGCCGCGGAGGGCGCCTGCGTCGTGGTCGCCGACCGGAACGCGGAGGCGGCCGCCGCCGTCGCGGCGGAGATCGGCAGCGCCGACGTGGCGGTCCCGGTTGCCGCCGACGTCAGTGACGCGGACGCCGTCGCCCGTGCTCTGCGCGACGCGGTGCTCGCCTTCGGCGGGGTGGACCTGGTGGTCAACAACGCCGGGCTGTCGCTGTCCAAGTCGCTGCTGGAGACGACCGAGGCGGACTGGGACATCCAGCACGACGTGATGGCCAAGGGCTCCTTCCTCGTCTCCCGGGAGGCCGCGCGGGTGCTGCTGGCGCAGGGGATGGGTGGCGACATCGTCTACATCTCCAGCAAGAACTCCCTGTTCGCCGGCCCCAACAACGTGGCCTACGGAGCGGCCAAGGCCGACCAGGCGCACCAGGTCCGGCTGCTCGCCGCGGAGCTGGGCGGCCACGGCATCCGGGTCAACGGCGTCAACCCGGACGGGGTGGTCCGCGGCTCGGGCATCTTCGCCGGCGGTTGGGGTGCCAAGCGGGCAGCCGTCTACGGCGTGCCGGAGGAGAAGCTCGGCGAGTTCTACGCCCAGCGCACGCTGCTCAAGCGTGAGGTGTTGCCCGAGCACGTCGCCAACGCCGTCTTCGTGCTCACCGGCGGGGAGTTGTCCCATACGACGGGGTTGCACATCCCGGTGGACGCCGGCGTCGCCGCGGCCTTCCTGCGCTGAGCACGGTTCGCCGGAAAGGAGGACGACGTGGGCAGCGGGTCCGTGCACCTCGCCGCCGTGGACCTGGGCGCCTCCAGCGGCCGGGTGATGGTCGGCCGCGTCGAGCCTGGACGCTTGGAGCTCACCGAGGCGCACCGGTTCCGCAACGATCCGGTGCGGGTGGCCGGCACCCTGCACTGGGACGTCCTGGCGCTGTACCGCGGCGTCCTGGACGGCCTGCGTGCCGCCGGCCCCGTCGCCAGCATCGGCGTCGACACCTGGGCGGTGGACTACGGGCTGCTCGACGCGACGGGCGCTCTGCTCGGCAACCCGGTGCACTACCGGGACGGCCGCACCGAGGGCGTCGGCGACCGGGTGGCCAAGCAGCTGGGCCAGGAGCGGCTGTACGCCACGACCGGGTTGCAGCACCTGCCGTTCAACACCCTCTACCAGCTCGTCGCCGCGGCCGGTACGCCTCAGCTCGACCTGGCGCACCGCCTGCTGCTGATCCCGGACCTCATCGCGTACTGGCTCACCGGCGAGATCGGCGCCGAGATCACCAACGCCTCCACCACCCAGCTGTACGACCTGCGCCGCCGAACCTGGGCGACCGACCTGATGCTCGACGCGGGAATCCGCTGCGAGCTGTTCCCGCCACTGCGAGAGCCGGGCACGCGGATCGGCCCGGTGCTGCCCGCGCTGGACCTGCCCGGAGAACCCGCAGTCGTGGCCGTGGGGTCCCACGACACCGCGTCCGCCGTGGTGGGCGTACCGGCGGCGGGTGAGCACTTCGCCTACATCTCCTGCGGCACCTGGTCGCTCGTCGGGGTCGAACTCGCGGCGCCGGTCCTCAGCGCGGCGAGCCGGCGGGCCAACTTCACAAACGAGTCCGGGGTGGACGGCACGATCCGCTACCTGCGCAACGTGATGGGTCTGTGGCCACTGCAGGAATCGCTGCGCGCCTGGGGCACCACGGACCTGCCCGCCCTGCTCCGGCAGGCGGCCGGGCAACCCGCGTTCCGCTCGGTCGTGGACCCGGACGACCCCGCGTTCCTGCCACCGGGTGACATGCCGGCGCGCATCGCCGACGCCTGCCGTCGTACCGGCGAGCCGGTGCCGGCCACCCCGGCGGCGACCGTCCGGTGCATCCTCGACAGCCTCGCGCTGGCGCACCGGCGCGCGGTCCGGCAGGCGCAACTGCTCGCCGGTCGGCACGTCGACGCGGTGCATGTCGTCGGCGGCGGAGCACGCAACGACCTGCTGTGCCAGCTCACTGCCGATGCGTGCGGTCTGCCCGTGCTCGCGGGGCCGGTGGAGGCCACCGCGCTGGGTAATGTTCTGGTGCAGGCCCGCGCCCTCGGCGTCGTCGGCGGCGACCTGGCGGCGCTGCGGGCCGTGCTGCGCGACACGCAACAGATCCTGCGGTACGAGCCACGCGCCACGCAGACGGCCTGGCGGGCCGCTGCCCGGCGCCTCGGATGGGAGGACTGAGTATGCGAATAGCCCTGTTCGTCACCTGTCTGGCCGACACCCTGTTCCCCGAGGCGGCCAAGGCGACGGTGCGGCTGCTGGAACGGCTCGGTCACGAGGTCGTCTTTCCGCAGGATCAGACCTGCTGCGGGCAGATGCACATCAACACCGGCTATCCGGATGACGCGCTGCGCCTGGTTCGCCGGCACGTACGGACCTTCGCGCCGTACGACGTGGTGGTGGCCCCGTCCGGGTCGTGCGTCGGTTCGGTGCGGCACCAGCACGCGACGGTGGCTCGGGGAGCCGGCGACGAGCGCCTGGCCAGTCGGGCCGAGGAGGTCGCCGGGCGCACGTACGAGCTGTCGGAGCTGCTCGTCGACGTGCTGGGGGTGACCGACGTGGGCGCCTTCTATCCGCACCGCGTGACGTACCACCCGACCTGCCACTCGCTGCGGATGATCCGGGTGGGGGACAAGCCGCTGCGGCTGCTGCGCCAGGTGCGCGGCCTGGACCTGGTGGAGCTGCCGCAGGCCGAGCAGTGCTGCGGCTTCGGCGGCACGTTCGCGGTGAAGAACGCGGACACGTCAACGGCGATGCTGGCCGACAAGATGCGCCACGTGTTGTCCACCGGGGCCGACGTCTGTACCGCCGGGGACGCCTCCTGCCTGATGCACATCGGCGGTGGGCTGTCCCGGCTCCGGGCCGGCGTACGCACAGTGCACCTCGCGGAGATCCTGGCCAGCACCGAGCCCGCCGGCAACGCGCCCGAGCAGGCGCAGCGGGAGGGGGTGACGGCATGAGCGAGACGTTCCTCGGCATGCCGGCCACCGCGCCACGCGGTGTGGGGCACCTGCGCGGCGACGAGCCGTTCCCGGTCGCGGCCCGGCGCAGCCTCGCCGACGCCCAACTGCGCCGCAACCTCGGCCACGCCACCGCCACGATCCGCGCGAAGTCGGCGGCGGTGATCGACGAGGTCCCCGACTGGCAGGAGCTGCGCGCGGCCGGCCGGGCCATCAAGACCGATGTGATGGCCCGCCTGCCCGAGCTGCTCGAACAACTGGAGGTGGCGGTCACCGCCGCCGGTGGCACAGTGCACTGGGCCGCCGACGCCGTCGAGGCCAACCGGATCGTCACCGACCTGGTCCGGGCCACCGGCAGCGACCGGGTCATGAAGGTCAAGTCCATGGCGACCCAGGAGATCGGCCTCAACGAGGCGCTGGAGGCCGCCGGCATCGAACCGGTGGAGACGGACCTCGCCGAGCTGATCGTCCAGCTCGGGCGGGACAAGCCCAGCCACATTCTGGTGCCGGCGATCCATCGCAACCGGGCGGAGATCCGTGAGATCTTCCTGCGCGAGATGCCCGGCGTCGACCCGGCGCTGACCGACGAGCCGGCGACCCTGGCGGCGGCGGCCCGGCGTCACCTGCGCCGCACCTTCCTCAGCACCCGGGTCGCCGTCTCCGGTGCGAACTTCGCGGTAGCCGAGACCGGCACCCTCGCGGTGGTCGAGTCGGAGGGCAACGGCCGGATGTGCCTCACCCTGCCGGACACCCTGATCACGGTGATGGGCATCGAGAAGATCATCCCCACCTGGACGGACCTCGAGGTGTTCCTGCAACTGCTGCCCCGGGCCTCCACCGGGGAGCGGATGAACCCGTACACCTCCATGTGGTCCGGTGTCGCGCCCGGCGATGGGCCGCAGGCGTTCCACCTCGTGCTGCTGGACAACGGCCGCAGTGCGGTCCTCGCCGACGAGGTCGGCCGTCAGGCGTTGCACTGCATCCGCTGCTCCGCCTGTCTGAACGTCTGTCCCGTCTACGAGCGCACCGGCGGGCACGCGTACGGCTCGGTCTACCCCGGGCCGATCGGCGCCGTGCTCTCCCCGCAGCTGACCGGCGTGGAGGACAACGCCTCCCTGCCCTTCGCCTCCTCGCTCTGCGGGGCGTGCTTCGACGCCTGCCCCGTGATGATCGACATCCCGTCGATCCTGGTGCACCTTCGTGCCCAGCACACGGCGGCGTACCGTAGCGAGCACCGCCTGCCGAGCGCGGAGGCGATCACCATGGCCGCCGCCGCGTACACCATGGACCACCCGCAGTTGTACGAGGCCGCCCAGCGCGCCGCGCGGGTCACCCGCTTCGCCGGCCGCCGCGGCGGCGGCCTACCCCCGCCGCTGTCCGGCTGGACCATCGGCCGCGACCTACCGCAGCCGCCGCCGCAGACCTTCCGGGAATGGTGGGCCCAACGATGACCTCCCGCGAGTTGATCCTCGGCCGCCTCCGCGCCGCTCTCGGCCCTACCCCGAGCGCCCCTGCCGAGGTGGCGCGGGACTACCGGCCGGCCGGCGGCGCCGTCGACCTCGACGTCCTGGTGCACCGGCTCACCGACTACCGGGCCACCGTGCACAGGTGTGCCGACGATGAGGTCGCGCAGGTCGTCGACGCCATCCTCGGCGGCCGACGCGTCGTGGTCCCCCCGGGACTGCCACGGCACTGGCTGCCCGACACCGTCCAGGTGCTGACCGACGACGATCTTCCGAGGGACCAGGTCGACGCGGCCGACGGGGTGGTCACCGCGGCGGCGGTGGCCGTCGCCGAGACCGGGACCGTCATCCTCGACGCGGGCCCGTCCCAGGGCAGAAGGGTCATCACACTCCTGCCCGACGTGCACATCTGCGTGCTCCGTACCGATCAGGTCGTCGCCGGGGTGCCGGACGCCCTCGCGCGCCTCGACCCGGGCCGCCCGCTCACCTGGATCAGCGGCCCGTCCGCCACCAGCGACATCGAACTCAACCGGGTCGAGGGCGTCCATGGCCCCCGCAACCTGCACGTCGTGATCGTTCCGGCTGACCAGTCACGGTAGGCGACCGCTCGGGCACGTCGTCCCGTTACGGGCCGGCTGTCCGGTGTACCGAGCGTGACGAGTGCCGCACTGCTCACAACGACTCGACGTGATCTAGGTACGGCTTGTCCGATCAGGTAGCGTCGCCTGTCACACCGTCTTCGCACCAACCCTGGCTGCCCGCCCGCACGGGGAGCCGAACCGGAGGGACACAGCCGTGAGGTTCCACAGCGCAGCCCGCAAGGCCGGCCTCGTCGCGGCGATCGCCGCCCTGTCGCTCAGCGCGGGATGCGCCAAGAAGGACGAGGGCCAGGTCCAGGCGAACGGGGTCAAGCTCGTCCAGGCCGGCAAGCTGACCGTCTGCACCCACCTGCCGTACCCGCCGTTCCAGTCGAAGGACGCCAGCGGCAAGGTCGTCGGGTTCGACGTCGACCTCATGGACCTGGTCGCCAAGGACCTCGGCGTCGAGCAGACGATCGTCGACACCCCGTTCGAGGGCATCAAGTCCGGCCAGGACCTCAACACGGGCAAGTGCGACGCCGCCGCCGCCGGCATGACGATCACCGGGGAACGGCAGAAGGTCATGAACTTCTCCGATCCCTACTTCGACGCCACCCAGGCGATGCTGGTCAAGACCGGCAAGCCCTACAAGTCGCTCGACGACCTCAAGGGCAAGAAGCTCGGCGTCCAGGCGGCGACCACCGGCCGTGACTACGCCCGGAAGTTCGAGAAGGAGAAGGGCCTCCAACTCGTCGAGTTCGAGGACCTCGCCGCCCTGCAGCAGGCCGTCTCCAACGGTCAGGTCGAGGCCGCCATCAACGACCTGCCGGTCTGGACCGAGTACCTCAAGGAGAACCCGGGCGGCTTCGCCGTCGCGGCCGAGTTCGACACCGGCGAGCAGTACGGGTTCTCGGTGAAGAAGGACACCAACCCGGAACTGCTCAAGAAGATCAACGAGGCGCTGACCAAGGCCAAGCAGGACGGCACGTACGACACGATCTACGAGAAGTGGATCGGCAAGCGGCCGAGCGCGTGACCGAAGCTGTTGGCAGGAGGGCGCGCGACTCGCGCGCCCTCCGTGTAGGCACCCCCCGGGAACTCAAGGAGCGAACGTGAAGCTGCGACGCCGCCAGCGAGAGCGGCTGTCCCTCTGGCTCCAGTACCTGGCCTTCATCGCCGTCATCGCCGTGGCGGTCTATGCCGCGGACTGGGGCAGGCTGAGAGCGGCGTTCTTCCGCGTCGACATCATCGAGTCGATGTTCCCGACGATCATCACCGTCGCGCTGCGCAACACGATCCTCTACACGCTGGGCGCCTTCGCCTTCGGCCTCGTGTTCGGCACGATCCTCGCGCTGATGCGGCTGTCCCGGGTCGCTCCGTACCGCTGGGTGGCGACCGCGTACATCGAGCTGTTCCGGGGTCTGCCCGCCCTGCTGGTGCTCTTCCTCGTCGGGTACGGCATCCCCATCGCCTTCCCGGAGCGGGAGATTCCCGGTGGCGTGTTCGGTTCGATCGCGATCGGTCTGGGGTTGACCGCCGCGGCGTACATGGCCGAGACCATCCGGGCCGGCATCCAGGCGGTGCCGAAGGGACAGATGGAGGCGGCGCGCACCCTCGGCATGTCGCACTTCACCGCCATGCGCACCATCGTCATTCCGCAGGCGTTCCGGATCGTCATTCCGCCGCTGACGAACGAACTGATCCTGCTCACCAAGGACTCGTCGCTCGCCTATGTGCTCGGCGTGACCGCGCAGACCATCGAGGTCACCAAGTTCGGCCGGGACATGCTGAACGACCGGGTCAACGCCACCCCGCTGCTGGTGGCCGGCCTCGCCTACCTGGCCATCACCCTGCCCCTGTCCCAGGTGGTACGACGCCTCGAACTCCGCTACGCCAAGGCTCGGTGACCCGCATGACGACTCCCCAACCCCGGCCCGCCGTCGAGATCCGCGATCTGCACAAGTCGTTCGGGCCGCTCGAAGTGCTCAAGGGCATCGACTTCGAGGTCGACCACGGCGAGGTGGTCTGCGTCATCGGGCCGTCCGGGTCCGGCAAGTCGACGCTGCTGCGCTGCGTCAACCTGCTGGAGGAGCCGACCGCCGGCAAGATCTGGGTCAACGGCGTCGAGGTGACCGACCCGGACGTCGAGATCGACACCGTACGCCGCGGCATCGGCATGGTCTTCCAGTCGTTCAACCTCTTCCCGCACCTGACCGTGCTGGACAACCTCACCATCGCCCAACGTCGGGTGCTCCGCCGCGGCCGCGGCGAGGCCGAGCGGATCGCGCGGGACAACCTCGAGCGGGTCGGCCTGACCGACAAGGCCGCAGCGTTCCCGGCCCAGCTCTCCGGCGGGCAGCAGCAGCGCGCGGCGATCGCCCGGTCGCTGTCGATGGAGCCCAAGCTGATGCTCTTCGACGAGCCGACCTCCGCCCTCGACCCGGAACTGGTCGGCGACGTGCTCACCGTCATGCGCAAGCTGGCCGAGGACGGCATGACGATGCTGGTGGTCACCCACGAGATGGCGTTCGCCCGGGACGTCGCCGACCGGGTCGTGTTCATGGATGGCGGCGTGGTGGTCGAGCAGGGCCCGCCGCGGGAGGTCCTCGGCGCGCCGCAGCACGAACGCACCCGCTCGTTCCTCTCCCGGGTCCTCGACCCGACCCATGTCGCGCAGCTCGGTCAGCCCGACCAGGCCCCGGAGCCCCCGGAGCCGCCGCACCTGCCGGCCGACGACCGCCACAACCTGTGACCGCCGTTCCGTCGACAACCGGCGGTGCCCGATTCCTACCGCCTGCCGGCTTCCTGTCGCGCACCTCTGCGCCGCCACGGGGCCGCCAGGAACAGGACGGCCAGCACGACGGCAGCGCCGAGACCGAGCCCGGTGTGCAGCGGGATTGAGGATTCACCGGTCGGGGCGGGGCGCTCGCCCTTGACGGGGACGACGGGGCTGTCGTGCTTCTTCTCCTCGGGTGTGACGAGGCGGCCGACGGAGGCGTCGCGGGGCAGGGCGTAGCCCCAGTTGAGCAGCGCCGCGGCCTCGCCCAGGCTCCCCAGCGGCGCGGTCTCCGCTCCGAGTAGGGTCACCGCGAGCCGTCGACCGTCGCGTTCGGCCACACCGACGTACGTCTGCCGAGCCAGGTCGGTGAAGCCCGTCTTCCCCCCGAGCGTCCCCGGATAGCGGCCCAGCAGCGTGTTGTCGTGAGTGATGGCGAATGCCGGGTTTCCCGGCCCTGCCGGTATCTGCGCCACCGTCGTCGCTATGTACCGCCGGAAGTCCTCCCTGGCGAAGGTGGCCCGTGCGATCAGCGCGAGGTCGTACGCGCTGGTGTACTGGCCGGGGCCGTCCAGGCCCGAGGGCGTTGCGGCGTGGGTCTGGTTCGCGCGCAGCCGACGCGCCTCGTCGTTCATCGCCTCGACCCCGCCCGGCCTGCCCGCACTGCCGCCGCCGAGCCGAGCCAGCACGTTGGCCGCGTCGTTTCCCGACTTGAGCAGCAACCCCAGCCACAGGCTCTCGATGGAGTACCGGCCACCCGCGACCACGCCCATCAGCGAACTGGCCGGATCGAGATCGCGCAGATCGGCCCTGGTCACCTCGACCATCTGGCTCGGATCCAGGCGGGGCATCAGCGATGCCGCCAGCAGCAGCTTCTGCACGCTCGCCGGCGTTCGGCGCTCGTGCGGGCCGCATCCGCCCAGGACCTCACCACTGTTGAGGTCCGCCACGAGCCATGACGTGGCCGTCACTGCCGGCGCCATCGGTGCTCCCACGGGGATGGCCAGGCCTGCCGTCGCCAGCGCCTGCCCGCCGACCGCCCGGTCGGTGGGGTCGACCGGCGGCGGGGACGGCATGGCGGGCGGTGGAGTCGGCGGCTTCACGGCCGGGCACGGCACGTACGGCGCGGCTGAGGCCCGCACTGGTAGTGGAATCGCCACAGCGGGCATGACCAGCATCGCGCTGAGCGTCACGGCGGCAAACCGAAAGTCGGTCACGTCAACGAACGTAATCGTCAGCGGGCTTGACGCCGGTCGAATTGGCGAAAGCACGCCGGGTCGTCGCGTTCGGGCAGCCTGTCTGCGCCATTAGCGTCCGCGATGACCCGTCTCTGTGTCTTTTCGCGAGTGCAGCGGTTGGCGAACATCTTCCCCGCGTGGGTCTACTGTCCTCGCCATGAGATTTCGTACGACGCTGTTCCTCGGCGGCAGGACGGCCACCGGCATGACAGTGCCGGCGGAGATTGTGCAGGCCCTCGGTTCCGGCAAGAAACCGCAGGTCACGGTTACCATCAACGGCTACACCTACCGGAGCACTGTGGCCGTCTACGGCGGGCAGTTCATGCTCCCCGTCGCCGCCGAGGTGCGTGCCGGTGCGGGTATCGCCGCGGGAGATGAGATCGACGTCGACCTGGAGCTGGACACCGCGCCGCGAGTGGTCGACGTTCCGGCGGATCTGGCCGTTGCGCTCGACGCGGAGCCGGGCGCCAGGCGGCAGTTCGAGGCGCTGTCGTACTCGAACAAACGCCAGCACGTGCTTTCGGTCGAAGGTGCGAAGACCCCGGAGACCCGGCAACGACGGGTGGCCAAGGTCGTCGCGGCGCTGCTCGACCTGGCAGCGGGGCGCGGCGGGTGAGCGCAAGGAAAACGCCGCGCTGCCGGTGAGCCGGCGGCGATGGACTCCTGTGATTCAGCGCGCGCGGCGGTAGTGCATGGCCACCGCGCCGTTGCGGAGCGGCTCCGCTGAGAGCAGCTCGAGCTGGCGCGTGCCAGGCAGCCCGCCCTGGTGCAGCGTCGGGCCGTGGCCGGCGATCCTGGGATGGACGAGCATCTTGTACTCGTCGATCAGGTCCATCCGGTCGAGCTCGGTCGCGAGCTTGCCGCTTCCGAGGAGGACACCGGCCGGGGTCTCGTCCTTGAGCTTCTGCACGCCCTCGCGCAGATCACCGGCGATGTGGTGGCTGTTGGCCCACGGGAAGTCCTTGCGCGTCGACGACACCACGTACTTGGGTTTGGCCTCCAGCTTGACCGCCCACTCGCGCATGGCCGGCGGCGCCTCCTCGCCGCCGCGGGCGACGGCCGGCCAGTAGCTCTCCATCATCTCGTAGGTGACGCGACCCCAGAGCATTGCCCCGCCCTCGTCCATGAGACGGGTGAAGAAGGCGTGCGTCTCGTCGTCGGCGATCCCCTCCTGATGGTCGACGCAACCGTCCAGGGTGACGTTGAGGCTGAAGATGAGCGGTCCCATGGCCGGCGAGTCTAACGCCACTACGGCGTCGGCCCAGGCGGGCGACGCGTCAGCGAACTCGCGGGCTGGCCGACGAATGCGTTACGGCCGACGAGCCGACCCGGACCTGCGGCGGGGTGGAAGGGAGTCCATGGGCCCGCTCGTCGCCCGGATGTGGAGTGAGGCCGGTCAAGGCCGGGCGGCAGCGCATCCACATCCACCAGCGCCTGTCGCGTGGTACGACTGCTCGACAGACAGAAGCGGCGGAAACGGGTTGATCGATGACAAGTGGGGCAGGCCGGCTGCGGCGGAGACCCGAGAAACCGAAGGTGACAGGCCTGGAACTGTTGTTCGACGTGGTGTTCGTTCTCGCGCTCGCACAGCTGTCGACTCTGCTGGAGGAGGATACGAGCTGGACCGGCGCCGTCCAGACGCTGATCTTGCTGCTTCCCCTGTCGGTCGTCTGGGCCGTTACCGCAGAGGAATGCGATAAGTACGACCCGCAACAACTGCCGATACAGCTGCTGGTCCTCGGAGCCCTTCTCGGCACACTGGTGATGGCCGCCGCGGCGCCTGAAGCGTTCGGCGAACGGGGCCTTTACTTCGCCGGCGCGTACCTCGCCATCCAGCTCGGTGCCTCCGGCATCCTCGTGCATCTGCTGCGTGGCGGCGAGATGCAGCGCTCCGAGGCGCGGGAGGCCTTCTGGTTCGGCGTGTCCGCGGTGCCGTGGATCGTCGGCGCGATCATGCATGGTTGGGCCCGTGCGGTGCTGTGGGCGCTGGCGTTGGCCGTGGAATACCTGGCTGCCGTTCTCCGCCTACCCACACCAGGGCTTGGCCGCGGGCGAGCGACGGAGTTCGGGTACTCCGGTGAGCACCTCGCCGACCGGTGCCGGCAATTCTTCACCATCGCGCTCGGCGAGCTGATCCTCGTGACCGGGCTGACGCTCGACCAGAGCGGGTTTCGGGTTGCGACCTTTGCAGCGGTATTGGCAGCGTTCGCCACCACTGTGCTGCTATGGCGCGTCTACTTCTACAGTGCCGGGGAACAGCAATCGAAGGCCCTCGCAGAAGCCTCCGGACCGGTTCACGGACGCCCAGTGGTTTTCGCCCATCCGATCCTGGTCGCCGCCGTCATTGCAATTTCGATCAGCTACAAGTTCGTGATTTCGCATCCGCTCGGACGCACACCGCCGGCCTGGGTCGCCCTCATCGTCGGCGGACCCGCATTGTTCCTCGCCGGGCGCGGCTTCTTGGAGTACGCCGTCTTCCGCCGAGTGTCCTGGGATCGGCCGATCGCAATCCTCGTGCTCGTCGTCATCTCACCGGCGATGATCCTGGTGCCGCCGGTCGGGGCCGCCAGCGCCGCTGCCCTCGTCCTGGCCGGGGTCGCCTTGGTCGACACCGCACGTGGGCCACGACGCGGCCAGCCGGCAGGAGCCGGCTAGTGCTAGTCCGAGGTGCGGTTGTGCTGCGCGCGCGGTCAGCCGAGCAGGTCGCCGGTCGGCAGTGGCAGTACGGGTAGCGACGGCAACACCGACGGCAGCGGCACCGGCGGGAGCGGCACCGACGGGAGCGGCACCGACGGCAGCGGCAGTCGGGGCAGCGTCGGGTTG
Organism: Micromonospora coriariae; assembly: GCF_900091455.1. Taxonomy (NCBI): domain Bacteria; kingdom Bacillati; phylum Actinomycetota; class Actinomycetes; order Micromonosporales; family Micromonosporaceae; genus Micromonospora; species Micromonospora coriariae. The sequence continues at coordinate 5,500,248 of NZ_LT607412.1, forward strand.
GCGCCGGATGTCGGCGAGTCCGTCGGCGCGGGGCGCGCTGGCGCTGGTGCCGTCCTGCCCGGTGTCGCGGCGCCGGAGGGCTCGGGGGCGGCGGCCGTCGACACGCCGGGCGACGGCGTCGGGGCCAACGGGGACACCTCGCAGCGGGGCCAGCCCGGGCAACCGAGCGCGGCCAGGTCCCGTAGGACGGCGTCGATGTCGGCGCGCAGGCGGGTGGCGTCGGCCGGATCGGTGACCCGTCCCAGGTCGCGCTGGGCCTGGTCGATCAGCTCCCGGGCCTCGTCGTACCGTCCCGCCGCGACGGCCGCGCGGGCACGGGCGGTGCTGTGTTCGACGCCGAGCACCTCCGCCCGCTCGGGATGGAGCACCTTGGTGAGTGACCACAGGGGACTGGTCGGCCCGGCGTCGTGGCTGGCGACTCCCAATCCCGTCGCCAGCATGAGCACGGCGACCACGGCGGCGGCAAACCCCAGGGCTCGCCGCACGGACGGTTGCCACCGGGGCGGGCCGGGAACGGGGGAGGTGGGGGCGCCGGCCCGGAGCGTGCCCGACCGACCGTCCGGAGGCGGCGGGACGACGTGGGCGGGGCCGTCGACCACGGTGTCCGCCTGGTCGGCGGTGACGTCGGCACGCCAGGCGGCCAACATCGCCGTGAGGCCGTCGGCGTCGGCCTCCTGCTCGCCGCGGCCGAGCGCGTCGAGGAGCAGGTCGTCACTGTGGATCGCGGCGAGGTCCACCTCCTCGCCACCGTCCGGCCGGGGCTCGCTCATGCCGCCACCTCGTCAAGTCCGTCGCCGGCAAGAGTACGGAGCCGAGCCAGGGCGCGGGACTGGGCCACCCGTACCGCCGGCGCCGACATTCCGAGGATCGAGCCGACCTCCTCGGCGGTGAGGCCGACCGCCACGCGGAGGGTGATGATCTCCCGCTGGACGTCGGGGAGGCGGTGCAGCAGCACCGAGAGTCGTCGGGCCAGATCGGTGGCGACGGCCTGCTGCTCCGGCCCGGGGGCGGTGTCCACCTGCTCCAGGTCGGCGTCGGTGACGGCGGCGTCGCGGACCGCCGCGCGCTGGGCGTCGGCCACCTTGTTCGCCGCTATGGCGTAGACGAACGCGGAGAACGGCCGGCCCTGGTCGCGATAGCGGGGAAGGGCCTTGAACACCGCCAGGCAGACCTCCTGGGCGACGTCGTCGGCCGTGGTGTACGCGCCGCCGACGCGGCCCAGTCGGGCCCGGCAGTAGCGGACCAGCCCCGGCCGGACGCTGGTGAGCAGGGCAGCGACCGCCGCCTGATCGCCGTGGGCGGCCAGGTGGACGAGCTCTGGCTCGATCGCTGTGGTCATGGGGGACGCGAGGCACCTTCGTTACCGGCGGGTTAACCGCACGCTATCGAGACGCACGCCACTTTGCCTAGTTGACGGTCGGTGCTGGCGACGTAGCGCAAAGAAGTTGTTACGCCCGGCCGGGCCGCCGCGATGTCTCAGGTAGCGACCCGAGAAGGGAGGGTGGATGGGCGTCGAGGTGGCGGTGCGGGGGCTGACGAAGTCCTTCGGTGGCCAGCCGGTCTGGTCGGACGTGAGCCTGACCCTGCCGGCCGGCGAGATATCCGTGCTGCTCGGCCCGTCCGGCACCGGCAAGTCGGTGTTCCTCAAGACGCTGGTGGGGCTGCTCCGCCCCGATGCCGGGTCGATCTGGATCGAGGGCAAGGATCTGCCCCGGCTCTCCGAGCGGGCGCTGTACGAGGTGCGCAAGCTGTTCGGGGTGCTGTTCCAGGACGGCGCGCTGTTCGGCTCGATGACGATCTACGACAACGTCGCCTTCCCGCTGCGGGAGCACACCCGCAAATCCGAGTCCCAGATCCGCGAGGTGGTCACCGAAAAGCTCGACATGGTCGGCCTGGTCGGTGCCGAACAGAAACTGCCGGGGGAGATTTCCGGTGGGATGCGCAAGCGAGCCGGCCTGGCCCGCGCCCTCGTGCTCGACCCGCGCATAGTCCTCTTCGACGAGCCCGACTCCGGGCTGGACCCGGTGCGCACCGCGTACCTGAACCAGCTGATCATCGACCTCAACCAGCGGACCGGGGCGACCTTTCTGATCGTCACGCACGACATCAACACCGCGCGTACGGTGCCGGACAACATCGGCCTGATCTACCACGGGCATCTGGCCATGTTCGGGTCGCGGGAGATGCTGCTGTCCAGCACCGAGCCGGTGGTGCGGCAGTTCCTCAACGCCCAGCGCTTCGGACCGATCGGCATGGCCGAGGAGAAGGACGCCGAGGAGCTGCAAGCCGAGGCGGACGCCGGTGTGGAGCTGCCACCGCTGCCACCCATTCCGCTGCAACTGCCGCCGTCGGACGGACTGCCGCGCGCCGCCGAGCGGCCGCCGGGGCAGTGGTGCCGGGAGCACGGCGTCACGCCGCCCTCCGGCTCGTTCGCCGGGCCGGCCGACAGCGGTGTGCCCACTTCGGGTGGTCCGCCGCCCGGGAACGGGCGGAGGTGACTCCGATGAGCGGACCCGTCACCGCCATACGCCACACCGGTGAGTTCTTCGCGTTCTGCCTGGACACCCTGCGCGGCCTCGGCCGGCGACCGGTGCAGGTCCGCGAGTTCGTCCAGCAGGCCTGGTTCATCAGCTCGGTGTCGATCCTGCCCGCCGCGCTCGTCTCCATCCCCTTCGGCGCGGTCATCGCGTTGCAGCTCGGCTCACTGGTCCGCCAGCTCGGCGCGCAGTCGTTCACCGGAGCGGCGTCGGTGCTCGCGGTGGTCCGCGAGGCCGGGCCGATCGTCACCGCGCTGATCATCGCCGGCGCCGGTGGCTCGGCGATCTGCGCCGACCTCGGCTCCCGGAAGATCCGGGAGGAGCTCGACGCGATGCAGGTGTTGGGCATCGACCCCGTCCACCGCCTCGTGGTGCCCCGCGTGCTCGCCTCGATGCTGGTCGCCGTGCTGCTCAACGGACTGGTCAGCGTGGTCGGGGTGACCGGTGGCTACCTGTTCAACGTGGTCCTGCAGGGCGGCACGCCCGGCGCGTACCTGGCCAGCTTCCAGGCCCTGGGGCAACTGCCCGACCTGCTGGTGGGAGAGGTCAAGGCGCTGCTGTTCGGCGCTGCCGCCGCGCTGGTCGCCTCGTACAAGGGGATGACCGCCAAGGGCGGCCCCAAGGGGGTCGGCGATGCGGTCAACCAGAGCGTGGTGATCACCTTCATGCTGCTGTTCGCGCTGAACTTCATCGTCACGGCCGTGTACTTCCAGGTCGTACCGCAGAAGGGAAGCTGACGTGCCGGCGCTGCGCCAGCTCGACAATCTGGGCGGACAGCTCGCCTTCTACCTGCGGGCGATCGCCTGGGCGCCGCGCACCGTGCGCCGCTACAAGCGCGAGGTGATCCGGCTGCTGGCGGAGGTGAGCTTCGGCTCCGGCGCGCTCGCCGTGCTCGGGGGCACCGTCGGTGTCATCTGCTTCCTGACGTTCTTCACCGGCACCGAGGTCGGGCTCCAGGGCTACCAGGCGCTCAACCAGCTGGGCAGCAGCGCCTTCACCGGTTTCGTCTCGGCGTACTTCAACACGCGTGAGATCTCCCCACTGGTCGCGGCGCTGGCCCTGTCGGCCACCGTGGGCTGCGGGTTCACCGCCCAACTCGGGGCGATGCGAATCTCCGAGGAGGTGGACGCCCTCGAGGTGATGGGGGTGCCATCGCTGCCGTTCCTGGTCACCACCCGCATGATCGCCGGATTCATCGCGGTCATCCCGCTGTACGTGGTGGGGCTGCTCGCCAGCTACCTGGCCACCCGCACCATCGCCGTCTTCTACTTCGGACAGTCGGCCGGGACGTACGACTACTACTTCCACCTGTTCCTGCCGCCGCAGGACGTGCTCTGGTCCTTCGGCAAGGTGCTGGTGTTCAGCGTGATCGTGGTGCTGGTGCACTGCTACTACGGCTACACCGCCAGCGGTGGGCCCGCCGGCGTCGGCGTCGCGGTCGGACGGGCCGTGCGGCTCGCCATCGTCGCGGTCAACATCGTCGACTTCTTCCTGTCGCTGGCCATCTGGGGCGCCACCACCACCGTCCGGATCGCGGGGTGACCATGAGACATCGCATTCTCGGCATCGTCTTCATCGTCGTGCTGAGCGCGGCGTTGACCGCCTCCGTGCTGCAGTACCGCAAGGCGTTCACGCCGGTCACCTGGGTCACCCTGCAGGCCGGCCGGTCCGGCCTGCAGCTCAGCCCGGGCGCCGACGTCAAGGTCCGCGGGGTCGTCGTCGGCGAGGTCCGCTCGGTCGCCAGCGCGGGCGCGGGCGCGAGCATCCGGCTGGCCCTGGACCCGGCCACCACGCCGCGGATCCCCGCCGACGTCACCGCGCGGCTGCTGCCCAAGACGCTCTTCGGCGAGCGGTACGTCGAACTCGTGCCGCCGGCCGGCGCCAACGGCACACCGATCGGTGACGGCGCGGTCATCACCCAGGACCGCAGCCGCACCGCCGTCGAGCTGGAACGCGTCCTCGACGAGGCGCTGCCACTGCTCCAGGCGGTGCGGCCCGACCAGCTCGCCGCGACGCTGGGCGCGATCGCCACCGCGCTCGACGGACGCGGCGAGCAGCTCGGCGCGAACGTCGAGCGGCTCGGTGCGTACCTGCGGCAGCTGAACCCGGCGATGCCGGCCATCACCGAGGACGTGCGGAAGCTCGCCGTCGTGCTGGACAGTTACGACGCCGCGCTGCCCGACCTGCTGGCCCTGCTGCGGGACGTCACAGTCACCGCCCGAACCGTCACCGACCAGCGTGCACAGCTGGCGGGGTTCCTCGCCGACACCACCGACACCGCCGACGCCACCCGCGGTTTCCTCGACCGGCACGGCGACCAGCTCATCGAGCTCGGCCAGGTGAGCCGCCCGGTGTTGGAGTTGCTCGCCACGTACGCCCCCGAGTATCCGTGCCTGATGAGCGGCCTGGTCGCCCTGCAACCCCACGTCGAGGAGGCCTTCGCCGGCGGGCGGATGCACATCACCCTGGAGGTCACCCGCGACGGTGGCAGGTACGAGAAGGGCCGCGACGAGCCCGTCTACGGCGCGCACGACGGGCCGCAGTGCCGGGGCCTGCCGCAACCGGGGAGGCCGGCGCCCGGCGTGTCGATCGTCGACGGTTACGACCACGGCGGCGCTCGCCCGCGTACCCCCTTGCCGGTCGGCCTGCCGGCAGCCGTGCCCGCCAGCGGCTCCCCGGAGATGGGCCAGGCCGCCACCGGCGAGGAACGCGTGCTGGTCAAGCCGCTCGTCGGTGCCGTCACCGGCATCCTGCCCGCGGAGGTTCCCGACATCGCGGTCCTGCTCTGGGGGCCGTTGCTCAGGGGAGGGGTGGTGAACGCGCGATGAGCACCAGAACGATTGCACCACTGCTCAAGCTGGCGGTCTTCGCCGCGGTGACCCTGCTGCTGACGGCACTGCTCGCGCAGACCCTCGGCGCCTTTCCATCGGGGGGCGTCACCTACCGGGCCCGGTTCACCGACGTCACCGGTCTGCTCCCCGGCGACGACGTCCGCGTCGCCGGTGTGCAGGTCGGCCGGGTCCGCGACATCAAAGTCGTCGACGACACGCTCGCCGAGGTGGCCTTCACGGTCACCTCCGACATCCCGGTGGGCACCAGCGTCCGCGCCAAGATCCGCTACCGCAACCTGGTGGGCCAGCGGTACGTGGCGCTGAGCGAGGGGCCGGGGGAGGGGCGTCCACTGCGCCCGGACGGCCTGATTCCGCTCGGCCAGACGACGCCGGCACTGGACCTCACTGTGCTGTTCAACGGGTTCCGGCCCCTGTTCACGGCGCTCGACCCGGAGGACGTCAACAAGCTCGCCTACGAGATCATCCAGGTGCTGCAGGGCGAGGGCGGCACGGTCAGCAGCCTGCTGCGACGCACCGCGTCGCTGACCAACACCCTCGCCGACCGGGACGCCGTCATCGGGCGGGTCATCACCAACCTCAACGGCGTGCTGGGCACACTGGCCGAACGGGACCAGAACCTGGACCAGAGCATCAGTCAGCTGCAGCAGTTCGTCTCCGGGCTGTCCGCCGACCGCACGGCCATCGGCGAGTCGCTGGTCAGCATCGGTGAACTCACCACCGCCACGTCGTCGCTGCTGCGCGACGTACGACCACCGCTCGCCGCGGACGTGCGCGCCCTGGACGAGCTCTCCGGCACCCTCAACCGCAACGCGGCCGTCATCGACAGCACCCTCGGCCGGCTGCCCGAGCGGTACGAGTCCCTGACCCGGGTCGCGTCCTACGGCTCGTGGTTCAACTTCTACCTCTGCGACTTCGACGGCAACCTGGCGGTGTCGGGCCGCGCACCGCTCGACCTGCCCACCTTCAGCGCCCCGGCCGCCCGATGCGCCGGAGGCAGCCAGTGACACCGTTTCGGGAACGCAATCCGGTCATCGTCGGCACGCTCGGCCTGGCCCTGATCATCGCCGTGCTGCTGAGCGCCTTCCAGCTCGACCGGCTGGCCGACCTCACCGGACGCGGCTACCAGGCGGCTTTTCACGACGCCAGCGGCCTCGTCACCGGCAACGAGGTGCGGGTCGCCGGGGTGCGGGTCGGCAAGGTGACCGCCGTGGAACTCGCCCGCGACGGCGCGGCGTACGTGCGGGTCGGGTTCCGGGTGGACGACGACAGTGTGCGGCTCGGCACCGACACCGGCGCCACGATCAGGATCAAGACGGTGCTCGGCCAGAAGTACCTGGCACTCTCGCCGGCCGGGCCGGGTCGGCTGCGCGAGGGCGGGCAGATCCCCCTGGCCCGCACCGCGGCGCCGTTCGACGTGGTGCAGGCGGTCACCGGGCTCGCCGACACCCTCGACAAGGTCGACACCGACCAGCTCGCCGCCGCCTTCACCACCCTGTCCGAGACCTTCGCCGACACCCCCGAAAGCGTCAACGCGTCCCTGGTCGGCCTCTCCCGGCTCTCCCGGACCGTCGCCGGGCGTGACGCCGAACTGCGGACGCTGCTCGACCGCGCCCGCCAGGTGACCGCCGTGCTCGCCACCCGGGACGACGAGTTCCGGGCACTGGTCACCGACGGAGAAGCGCTGTTGACCGAGGTGAGCCGGCGTCGGGACGCCATCCACAAGCTGCTCGTCGGCACCGACGAACTCGCCACCCAGCTGTCCGGCCTGGTCAGCGACAACCGCGCCCAGCTCGCTCCCGCGCTGCACAAGCTTCGGGAGGTCGTCGCCATCCTGCAACGCAACCGGGACGACCTGGAGAAGACCATCCAGCGGATGGGGCCGTTCGTCACCGCGTTCGCCAACGTGGTGGGCAACGGCCGCTGGTTCGACTCGTACGTCTCCGGTCTGCTCCAGCCGTACCAGCCCACGGGAGGCCGCTGATGCCCGGTCCCATCCAGCGGTGGCGTCGGCCGGTCGCCGTCACCACCACCCTCCTGGTAGCCGTCGCCGCCGGCGCGGTCGTTCTCCGCGACGGCACGCCTCCGCGGCGGGTGGTGGCCCACTTCACCCGCGCCGTCGGCGTGTACCCCGGATCGGACGTCCGGGTGCTGGGCGTCCGCGTGGGCGAGGTGGTCGCCGTGACCCCGCAGGGCCGCACCGTCCAGGTGACCATGTCCTACGACCCCGCGATGACCGTTCCCGCCGACGCGCAGGCGCTCATCGTGCCGCCCAGCGTGGTCAGCGACCGCTACGTCCAACTCACTCCCGCCTACGCCGGCGGCGCCGCCCTGGCCGACGGGGCCGAGATCCCGCTGGAGCGGACCGCCGCTCCGATGGAGATCGACGACATCTACCAGGCGCTCGACGACTTCAACCGCACCCTCGGCCCGGAGGGTGCCAACCGCGACGGCGCCCTGTCCGACCTGGTCGCCACCGGCCGCGCCAACCTGGAGGGCAACGGCCAGAACCTGCACGACACCCTCGACGGCCTGTCCCGGGCACTGGCCACCCTCTCCGACGGGCGGCAGGACCTGTTCGGGTCGGTCGCCAACCTGCAGCGCTTCACCACAGCGCTGGCCCGCAGCGATCGGGAGGTGCGCGCCTTCAACCAGCAGTTGGCCGACGTCGCCCAACAACTGGCCGGGGAGCGCGACGAACTGGCCGCCGCGCTGCGCAACCTCTCCACCGCGCTGGCCGACGTGACCACATTCGTGCGGCAGAACCGCGACGCGTTGACCTCCAACGTCGCCGCGCTGGCGGACATCACAGGCATCCTGGTCCGCCAGCAACAGGCCGTCATCGACATCCTCGACGTCGCCCCGCTGGCCCTGAACAATCTCAACCTGGCCTACAACCCCCGGTCGGGCACCCTGGACACCCGCGACAACGTGATGGGTCCCTACGACCCCGCCGGTTTCGCCTGCTCACTGATAGTGGACCAGCTACCCGGGGCGCAGGTGCCCGCCACGTGCAAGGCACTCGCGCAGACCCTGCACTCGCGCGGACTGCCCATGACCGACCAGCTCCGCAAGCTCCTCAAACTGCCGCCCGGCGCCCCGGCGACCGGCGGGTCCTCACCGGGGAAGCCGCCCCTCAGTTCCCCCGGTGCGCCGATCCTCGACCAGGCGCCGAGCGGCCCCGGCATTCCCAGCGACCCCACCCTCGGCGGCATCCTGCGGGGCGTGTCATGAACGCACGGGTTCTGCGTACCCTGGCGTGCGCGATCGTGGTGGTGATGCTGCCGGCCGGGTGCGGCCTGCCCGACCTCGCCGACCTGCCGCTGCCCGGCGGCGCCCCGAAGGGCGACGGGTACGTCGTGACCGCCGAGTTCAGTGACGTGCTCGACCTGGTGCCGCAGGCCGCCGTGAAGGTCGACGACGTGACGGTCGGCAGCGTGCAGAAGATCTCCCTGGCAGGCTGGACCGCCCGGGTCACCCTGCGCATCGGCGCGGACGTCCACCTGCCGTCCAACGCGACGGCCGCCGTCCGGCAGAGCAGCCTGCTCGGCGAGAAGTACGTGACTGTCGCGCCGCCGCCCACCGGCGCCGCCGCCGGTCGACTCGCCGACGGTGACCTCATCCCCCTGTCGCGGACCGCTCGCGGCGCCGAGGTGGAGGAGGTCCTCGCCGCGCTCGGGCTGCTGCTCAACGGCGGTGGCCTGGCGCAGCTGAGGACCATCAACCAGGAGCTCGGTGCCGCGCTCGACGGACGCGAGCCCGCCGTCGGCGACGCGCTGGACCAACTGGACACGTTCATCGGCGGGCTGGACAAGCAGAAGGCCGACCTGGTCCGCGCACTCGACGCCCTGGACCGGCTCAGCGGACGGCTCGATCGCCAGAAGCAGGTGCTCGGCGACGCCGTGGACTCCCTCGCCCCGGGCCTGACCGTGCTGGGCGCGCAGCGCGCCCAACTGACCCGGGCGCTGACCGCCCTGGACCGGCTGGGCGACGTCGGCACCCGGGTCGTCAACCGGAGCCGCGACGACACGCTGGCCGACGTACGAGCGCTGCAACCGATCCTGGAGCAGCTGACACGCGCCGGGGACGATCTGCCGAAGTCGCTGGACTTCATGCTGTCCTACCCGTTCCCACCCAACGTCACAGGCGCGATCGTCGGCGACTTCGTCAACCTCTCCCTCACCGCCGACCTCGACTCGGCGTCGATCCTGGCGAACCTGGTCGCCGCTGCCCCCGCCGCGCCGACCCGTCCGCGCACACCGGCCAAGGGGGCCACCCACGGCGGGGCACCGGCGGCCGGTGGCGCCGCACCGACCGTGCCGCGGCCCGGCGGCGGGTCCCGCCCGCTGCCCGACCTGCCGATCCTCAAGTGCCTGCCCGACCCGCTCAACTTCCCCGCGACCTGGACGCCGCCGAAGGACTGTCTGCTACCGAAGGGCTGCGTCCTGCTCAAGCCCGGCTCGAAGGTGCCCATCGGCGGGCTGATCCTGCCGAAGGGCCTCGTGCCACCGGGCACGGTCTTTCCCGTCGGGACCGAACTGCCCTCCGGCACGGTCCTGGCGGCACAGTGCGTCCTGCCGCTGACCGGCGCGGTGATCGGGCAGATCGGCACCCTGCCGGACCTGCTGTCCGAAGGGTTGCAGCCATGATCGGACGTACCGCGAAGGTGCAGGTGCTGGCGTTCCTGCTGGTGAGCGTGCTCGGCATCAGCTACGTCGGCGTCCGCTACGTCGGGCTGGGCGACCGACTGCTCGGCGGAAGCTACGTCGTCCACCTGGACCTCGCCCGGGCCGGCGGCATCTTCCCCAACGCCCCGGTCACCTACCGGGGGGTGCCGGTCGGCCGGGTCGCCGCGGTCGCCCTGCGCGGTGACGGCGTCCGGGCCGACCTGCGGTTGCGGCGCGACGTCCGGATACCGGACGACCTGCGGGCCGTGGTGGCACACCGCTCCGCCGTCGGCGAGCAGTACGTGGACCTACGTCCGGAGCGCGACAGCGGGCCGTATCTCGCCGACGGCGCGGTGATCCCGGTCGAGCGGACAGGTGTCCCGCTCGCACCGGAGGTCCTGCTGAGCAACCTCGACGCCCTGGTGCGCTCCGTCGGGCCGGAGGACCTCCGCGTCCTGATCACCGAACTCGGCGCGGCGTTCGAGGGCAACGAGTTGGCGCTTGCCCGGATCCTGGACCACGGCGACGCGCTGCTGACCGATGCGACCACCCGCCTGCCGGAGACACTGGCGCTGATCAACGACGGGCGAACCGTGCTCACCACCCAGGCCGAGTCGGCGCAGGCGCTGCGCCGGTGGGCGGCGGGCCTGGCCCAGCTGGCGGCCACCGTCCGCGACGCCGACCCGGACCTGCGGCGGCTGCTCGCCGCCGGGCCTCCCGCAGGTCGGGAGCTCGTCGCGTTGCTGCGGGGGCTGGAACCGACCGTCGGCGCCCTGCTCGGCAACCTGGTGACCGTCAACGGCATCGCCGCCCGGCGGCTGCCCGGCATCGAGCAACTGCTGGTGGTGTACCCGATTGCCGTCGCCGGCGGGTTCACCGTCACCCCGGGCGACGGCACCGCCCACCTCGGCCTGGTCGTCAACCTCAACGATCCGCCGTCCTGCGTGTACGGGGCCGGCCGAACCACCTGCGGGGCGGGGGAGCGGACGGCCGGTGCCAGCGTGCGGGGCGCCGCCAACGCCCCCCGACCGGGTGGCCGGGAACCGGCTCCCGACCCGGGGCCGTCCGGGAGCGCCCCGACCGGCGGGGCCGAGCCCGGCGGGTACGACCCGGCGACCGGCCTGGTGCTCGGCTCGGACGGCCGGCCGTTGCAGTTCGGCGGGACCGGGGGCCAGGCCCGGACGGCCGGGGACCAGTCGTGGAAGCAGTTGCTGCTCGCCGGGGTGACGCCGTGAGCGGTGCGAAGAAGGAGGCGCGGATGCGGGCCCGGAGGGACCACACACTGAAAGTCATCAAGGGCGCGAAGCCCGGGGTGCCCGGCCGGGTGGCGCAGCGCCGGATCGTGCCCCGCCAGTTTCCCCGACCGGTCGAGCCGATCGAGGACCTGCTGAGGCGACTCGACGAGGAGCCGGTCGACGATCCGGCGGACCTCGCGGACCCGGCGAACGGAGACGATCCCACGAGCGCGGACAGCTCGCCGGAGGACGCCCCGGGTACCCGCCGCACGGGCGAGCCGGCCCCGTCGGCGCCCCGGCGACGGTCGCTGATCATCCTGCTCGTGGCCGTGCTCGCCGCCACGGTCGTGGCCGGCGGTGTGACCGGGCACCGCTGGTACGTAGACCGGGCGACGGACCAGGCCCGGCAGCAGGCCCTCGCGGCCGCAAAACAGGCCAGCGTCAACTTCGTCTCGGTCAGCGCGGCCAGCGTCGACCGGGACATCCAGCGGATCACCGCCGGAGCCACCGGCGACTTCAAGGACGAGTTCACCCGGGGGCAGTCGCAGGTCCGCGCCGCGGTGGTGGAGAACAAGGTCGACTCGCGCGGATCGGTGCTGCGGGCCGGGCTGGTCTCCGGGGATCGCCGCCGGGCCGTCGTGCTGGTGGCCGTCGACGCCACCGTCAAGAACGTCAAGGCACCCGAGGGGCGGCCGTCGCACTACCGGATCCAGCTGGACATCGTCCACGACGAGGCCTCCGGGCGGTGGCTCGTGTCGCGGCTGCAGTTCGTCGGTTGAGAGAGGGAGGACACGTGCGTACCCTGGTCCGATTCCCGCGACGGCCGCGGGTTCCCCGGCTGCGTCCCGCCCGGATCCGGCTCGTCCCGGCCCTGGTCGTCGCGATCATGCTCGCGACGGCCGTCGCCGGCGCCAGCTGGTGGGGCGACCACCGCGCCGAGCAGCGGGACGACGCCGTACGCCAGGCGCTGGCCACCGCGCCCGCCGCCGCCAAGGCGATCTTCTCCTACGACTACCGCACGTTCGACGACAGCGTCGCCAACGGCCGCACCTTCGCCACCGGACAGTTCGGCACGGAGTACGAGCAGACCACGGCGGCGTTGAAGCAGACCGCGGCCACCCAGCAGGCCATCGTGGCCGCGGAGGTGTCCGCGACGGGTGTGGTTACCGCCACCGCCGAACGGGTCGAGTTGCTCGTCTACCTCAACCAGTACCGGCGCAACGTGAACACCGCCGGGGAGAAGGTCGACCAGAATCGGGTGGTGCTCACCCTGGTCCCGGTGGACGGGGAGTGGAAGGTGACCAAGGCCGCGGCCATCTGACGTGCACCGGTGCGGCTCTCGGCGTCCCACGCATCGGCTAAAAACGGCGAAAAGCCTCAAATGTTGTGGATGACCGACCCCGGTGGGTCAGCTCCTGGCCCCCACGGTGACCGATGGGTGCTCGACCGGCGGGATCGATACGGGATGTCCTCATGACCTGCTCCTGGCCCGGGAGGGGTTACGCTTCCTGCCGTGATTGACGTGCAGGGGAGCGGGAGCGACGAGCGGCTGCGTCGCATCGAGGCGGTTACCGACGCCGCGCTGTCCCAGCTCGACGTCAAGGACCTTCTGGAAGAGCTGGTTGATCGTGTCCGCGAGGTGCTTGGCGTTGACACCGCGGCCATCCTGCTGCTGGACCTGCACGCCCAGCAGTTGGTGACCACCGCGACGAAGGGCCTGGGGGAAGAGACCCGCGAAGGTGCCCGGATCCCCGTCGGCCGGGGCTTCGCCGGCCGGATCGCCCAGGAGAGACAGCCCGTCATACTGGACGACGTCGCCGACGCCGACGACCCGGCTCTGATCGGCCGAGGGGTCCGCTCGTTGTTGGGTGTGCCCATGCTCGTCGGAGGCGAGCTGATCGGCGTCCTGCACGTCGGCAGCCTGCGGCCGCACCGATTCACCGATGACGACGTGCGGTTGCTGCAGCTCGCCGCCGACCGGGCAAGCCTTGCCAGTCGGACCCGGGCCAGTGGCCTCGACCGCAGCGCCGCCCTCGCGCTGCAACGAAGCCTGCTGCCCACCCACCTGCCCGACGCGCCAGGTGTGGACATGGCAGCCCGCTACGTACCCGGTCACGACGCCGGCGTCGGCGGCGACTGGTACGACGTGTTCACCCTGCCGTCGGGTTGGCTGGGTGTCGTCATCGGCGACGTGTCCGGACACGGCCTGCGCTCGGCGGTCGTCATGGGGCGTCTGCGCAGCGCGCTGCGCGCCTACGCGCTGGTCTGCGACGACCCGGCCAGCGCGCTGACCCTGCTCGACCGCAAGATCCAGCATTTCGAGACCGGCAACCTGGCCACGGTTCTCTACGCCATGATCTCCCCGGACCGGACCATCATCCGGGTTTCCCTCGCCGGCCACCTGCAACCCGTCCTGGCCGCACCAGGGCGCCCGGCCGAGACGGTGCAGATTCCCGTCGATCTTCCCCTGGGTGTCGGCCCACGTCAGCCGGTCCGCCGGTGCACCGACGTCGTGTTCCCCTCCGACGCGGTACTGATCTGCTACACCGATGGGCTCGTCGAACGCCGCGGCGAGGTCATCGACGTCGGCATCGACCGGCTCTGCGCGGCCGTCGAACCAGGTCGCGCCGAGGAGGTCTGCGCCCGTGTCATGACCACGCTCGCCGGCGAGCAGAGCACCGACGACATCGCCCTGCTCGCCATCCACTCGGCCAACAGACCTATCTCGTGAACGACTCTGACCGGCTGTTCCAGAGCTGTCGCCCGTACACTGCACCTGACCGGTGCCACGCAGGTCCCCGCACTGATCCTGCCGGAGCCGACGCGGCGGCCGGATCACGCACCTCGGAGGCCGCAGCTTGAGTATCTCCGTCGCCACCAGGACCGACAGCTTCGCGCACCCCGCTCTCTTCTACGCGGACCACGACGAGTACCTGGCCGGCACGCTGCCGTTCATCCAGGCCGGTCTCGCCGCCGACGAGCCGGTCATGGTCGCCGTCCCGGGGGACAACCTCCACCACATCCGCGCCGCGCTCGGCACCGACGCGGGCCGGGTCCAGCTGCACGACATGAGCGTGGCCGGGCGCAACCCCGCGCGGATCATCCCGGGCGTCCTGCTCGCCTTCGCCGCCGCCCACGCCGGGAAGCGGGTGCGCATCATCGGCGAACCGATCTGGGCCGGCCGTACCGCGACCGAATACCCCGCCTGCGCCCAGCACGAGGCACTGATCAACGCCGCGTTCGCCGGCCGGCCGGCCACCATCCTCTGCCCCTACGACACCCGTCACCTGGACCGGCGCTGGCTCGACGACGCCCACCGCACCCATCCCGTCGTCCAGCTGGGCAGTGTGGTGCGGGAGAGCCCGCACTACGCCGACCCGGTCGCGGTGGCCGCAGGGTTCAATCTGCCGCTGCAGGACCCGCCCGCCCGGGCGACCACCATCACCATCGACCTGCACGCCCTCTCGGTCATCCGCCGGGTGGTGACCGCCGAGGCCATCGCGGCCGGCCTGCCCTCCGACCGGGTCGCCGACCTCACCCTGGCGGTCAGCGAACTGGCCGCGAACACGATCAAGCACACCGCCGGCGGCGGCACCCTCGCCGTCTGGACCGACGACACCCGGCTGATCTGCCAGCTCACCGACACCGGGCACATCACGAATCCACTCGCCGGCCGGATTCCCGTGCCGCCGCAGCAGCCTGGCAGCCGAGGGCTCCTCCTGGTCAACCAGCTCTGCGATCTCGTGCGGGTCCACACCGTGCCGGGTGCCACCACGATCCGCCTGCACATGCACCGCTGACGGCCGAGCGCTACTCCCGGCAGCCGGAGACGGTCAGCCACGCAGGGTGGTGGACGGCGACTCGCCGAAGCGCACGCGGTAGTCGCCGGCGAAGCGGCCAAGGTGGACGAACCCGTGTTGCAGGGCGACGGTCGTCACGGACGTACCGGGACCGGCCGCGCGCAGCGCACGGTGGACCGCGTCGAGCCGGCATGCGCGCAGGTACGCCGTCGGCGTGGTCCGCAACTCCCGGCGGAAGCAGTCCTGCAGCGTTC
This sequence comes from Micromonospora coriariae, assembly GCF_900091455.1. NCBI lineage: Bacteria > Bacillati > Actinomycetota > Actinomycetes > Micromonosporales > Micromonosporaceae > Micromonospora > Micromonospora coriariae. The sequence goes on from NZ_LT607412.1 coordinate 5,515,590, forward strand.
GTACGCTCACCCGGAGCGCCTCCGCGACATCCCCGACCGTCAGTGCCTCGTCGTGGTGGTCCGCGATCAGGGCGCGGGCCCGGCGCACGAGGCGCCCGGGAGCCGTATGGCCCGCCGGCTCGGCGAGCTGGTCGGAGTAGGTGTGCCTGTGGGCCAGCAACAACTTGCCGATGAGTCCCTGCTCGAACCGAGCGGCGACCTGAGGGTGGTCGAGCAGGGACGTGTCCATCGGCTGCGACAGTTCGTCGGCGAGGAAGTCCACCCCGCGTGCCCACGCTCTCGCGGCGGCCGTGGTCATGCTCATGCCGATGTCGAGGCGGACCGGGCCGTCCACCGGACGACCCAGCAGGCGGGCGAGCTCCCGGTCGACCGCGCGCCGGTCGGCGTAGAAGATGCGGTGCGGCGAACCCGCGGACCAGTGCATGTCGGACGCGTCGTAGGGGGAGAGGACGGACGCGACGTCGGGCGTCGAGGTCACGCTACGGCCGGCGTGCCGCATCATCGTGCTGCCGCTGCGCGGGATCTGCACGAGATAGAACGTCTCCAGCGGGCCGGGTTGGATCCGCACCGCCTGGCCGTAGTCGAGGTCGATGATGCCCACGCCGCCCACGCGGCGGGCCGCCATCCGCAGTCGAACGTCGCGGACACCCGCCTGTGGTGTGAGCCGGTGCGGGCAGAAGACGCGACCCACCTCGGCACGAGCGTGCTCGACGTTGTCCGTCCTGACCGTCACGGCATCCATCCGACACCTCCCGGGGCGCCCTGCTGCGCTGACCCTAGGACGCGACCCGGGCCGACAGCGCACGAAAGCCGCCCACCCGACAGGGAACAGCTCGGCTGCCGGCTGCGCACAGCGGACACACCTCGCGCGCGGCGGATAGCGGACCGTGCGCCGTGCCCGTTAGCGTGCTGACACCGCCGGCGCCCCTGCTGCCGCGGTACCTCGCCAGCGGGTCACACACTCTCCGGAGGCTGCCATGAGGATCGCCGTCGTCGGCGCTGGATTCGCCGGTCTGAGCGCAGCGAAGGTGCTGCGGCAGAGTGGCTTCGACGTCACAGTGTTCGACAAGGCGCCCGACGTCGGCGGGGTGTGGAGCCGTACCCGTCGTTACCCCGGCCTGCGTACCCAGAACGACAAGGGCACCTACCACCTCTCCGACCTCCCGATGCCCGCGCACTACCCGCAGTGGCCCACGGGCGGGCAGGTCCAGCAGTACCTGGAGAGCTACGTGGAGATGTTCGGGCTCGGCGCCGTCCTGCGTCTCTCCACGGAGGTCGTCTCCGCGGCACTCCTGGACGACGAGACCGGCTGGCTGCTCGCGTCGCGCCCGGCGGGTCAGGACCCGGTGACCGTGGAGCGGTACGACCACCTCATCGTCGCCAACGGCATCTTCTCCGATCCTCTCGTCCCGTCCTTCGACGGACGCGAGGACTTCACCGCCGCGGGCGGACGCGTCCTGGCGGCGGGCGATATCCACGACCTCGCGGCGGCCCGGGGAAAGAACGTCCTGGTCGTCGGCTACGGCAAGTCCTCCTGCGACGTGGCGGTCCCCCTGAGCGACGTCGCCGCCCAGACCCACCTCGTCGCCCGAGAGCTGCTCTGGAAGATGCCCAGGAAGCTCGGCAACGCGCTCAACTACAAGTACCTCCTGCTCACCAGGATGGGTGAGGCGCTGTTCCGCTACCTCGAACTGAAGGGCGTCGAGCGGTTCCTGCACGGTCCGGGAGACGGTCTGCGCCGTGCCCTGCTGGACAGCGTCGGGTCGGTCGCGACCCGGCAGCTCAAGCTGCGCCAGCTGGGCCTCGTGCCGAACGGCACCTTCCAGGACATCGCCCGCAGCACCGTCAGCCTCGCCACGGAAGGCTTCTTCGAGCGCGTCGCCGACGGCCGCATCACCGTCCATCGGGACCGGACGATCAGAGAGCTCCTGGTCGACGGCGGTCGACCGGCCGCCCGCCTCGACGACGGCACGGTGCTCGCCGCGGACCTGGTGGTCTGTGGCACCGGTTTCCGGCAGCACGTTCCGTTCTTCGATGACGCGTTGCACGCCCGGCTTCAGGACGCCGCCGGCAACTTCATGCTCTACCGGCAGATCCTGCCGATCGACGTCCCACGCCTGACCTTCGCCGGCTACAACTCCTCGTTCTTCAGCCCGCTGAGCGCGGAGATGGCGGCGGTCTGGACCGCCGCGTACCTGCGGGGCGGGATCGCGCTGCCGCCCCGGGAGCGGATGCGCGAGGAGGTTCACACGCGGGTGGCCTGGATGGCGGCGCGGACCAGCGGGCGGCACGCCCGGGGCACGAACGTCATCCCGTTCTCCATGCACACCATCGACGAGGTGCTCGATGAGCTGGGCCTCAACCTCGGCCGGTTGGCACGGGCCCGACAGTGGTTGTTGCCCGTCGACCCGCGCTCCTACCGGGGGGTGACGCCCCGCATGATCCGGCGTACCGCCGGTGGCGGCGCGACGGGCCGGGTCGAACCGAATCCCGCCCCTCGCGCGGCGCGGTGAGAGGGCTGGACCGTCACCCGGAGGTGTGTTCGCGATAAGCGTCAGAAGCGGGGTAACTACCGGGATAAAATGCCTCATTACCGATGAAGCTGAACCGGTCGGCGAGGAGGCGCGGGGGCGATGGCGGCGGGGCAGATCACCGAGCATCGCTGCCAGGCTTGGCGGCTGGAGGTCCCGGTGCCCGTGCCGGCGGCCCTGGCCGGTAGCTGACCCCCTCCGGTGCTGACCGGCGCAGCGACTCGAGGGCTCGGGGACAGCAGGACCCCGGACCGGGCAACCGTCCTGGAGTTGCTCTTCGACATCGTCTACGTCTTCGCGCTCGCCCGCCTCGCCGGGCGGGTCGCCGACGACCTGACCATCGTCCGGCACGCGCTGCTGTCCGAGGCCGGTCAGACGCTGCTGTTCTTCGCGGCGATGTGGATGATCTGGTCGCTGAACTCCCTGATGGCGAGCACCTACGACCCGCGCCGAGCCGATATCCAGATCGTCCTGCTGGCGACGATGTTCGGCACGCTGGTGCTGGCGGTCACCCTGCCCCAGGCGTTCGGGCAGCGTGGTGTGATCTTCGCCTGCGCGTACGTCCTCATCCAGGTCGGCCGCCCGCTCTACCTGACGTGGGCCCTGCGGGGCCACCCGATGCGAGAGGTCTCGGCCCGGGTGCTGAGCTGGCACGCGGTGTCCGGCGTGCTGTGGATCGGCGGCGGCATCAGCGGGGGGCTCGGCCGCGGCGTCTTCTGGACCGTCGCCCTCTGCATCGAAGTCGTCGGGGCGGCCACCAACTGGCCCGCCCTCGGAATTTCCGGCGCGCGCCGCAGCGCCCTGGCCGGAGTCTCCTACACACACCTCGCCGAGCGGTACAACCAGTTCTTCATGATCGCGCTCGCCGAGGTGGTGCTGGAAGCTGGCATCACCATCAGCTACCCGGGCTTCTCGACCCTGCGGACCATCACCCTCATCGCCGCGTTCGTGGCCGTGGTGGCGTTCTGGCGGATCTACTTCTACCACGTGTATCCAGGTCGGGACACGACCGCCAGCTCGGCCGGAGAGGGGATGCAACTGTCCCGGTGGGCGAGCTTCAGCCTGCTGCTCATCGTCGGTGGCATCATCTGCACAGCGGTCGGCTTCGGGCAGGTCATCGAGGACCCGGATCCACCGATCGACTGGGCGTTGGTGGTCATCATCTTCGGCGGGCCGGTGCTGTTCCTGATCGGGCGGACCTACCTGGAACAGTTGTCCCCCGCCGGGCCGCGCTGCCGGGTGCTGCTGCTCGGCGCGCTGGCGCTGGTCGTCGCGGCGCCGCCCATGGTGTTCCTTCCGCCGATCGCCGCGGTTGTCACTGCCGCGTCGATCCTGGCCGCGATCGCCATCTTCGACGGGTTCGCCCATCGGCGCGGACCGGAAACCAATCCGCCGCTGTAGCCGTTCAATCTGCCCGGCCCCGCCTGGCACGACAGCCCGAGCGCCGTCTTGCGGGCGGCGAGCACCTCGGATAGATTTTCCAGCACGCCGTCGAGCCGGGAGGAGGTCAGAACAATGTCCGATGTTCTGCGCCCCCTCCGCGCCCCGGCGTTTACGCGGATCTGACCCGGGGCGCTCGCTCCCCGGAGGATCAACCTATGACCAACCTGGTCATCCGTCCGCTCGTCGCGGGCGAGGAACACCTGTTCGACTCCATGCCCGATCCGCTTCCCCAACTGCGCAAGGTCGGCTACGCCGACGGGATCACCGGCGGCGGCTACCGACCCGAGACCACCTGGATCGCCCTACGGAGCGGCCGCGTGGTCGCCCGGGCGGCCTGGCTCCTTCCGCCGGGCGCCGTCGGTGCGCCCTGGTTGGAGTGGTTCGACCTGGCCGCCGAGCCGGAGGTGGGCGCCGCACTCCTGCGCGCCGCCCACGAGGCGCTGGGCGGTCCCGGCCTGTACTTCGCCGCCATGCCGGCGCACTGGCGGCGGCGGCCCGAGGTGCTGGCCGTGATGGAGGCGCCGATGGCGGCGGCTCGACTCGTCGGCCTGGTCGAGCAGGGCGAGCGGCTGAGATGCTCGTGGACGGGCACGCCGTTGCCGGCCACTTCCGGGCGGTACGCCTTCCGCCCGGCCGCCGACCCGACCGAGATCAACGCCCTGGTCGCCCGGATCGCCGAGCCGGACGTGCTGACCGGCGTGGAGATAGCCCTGGCGGTCAGCGGCGTCGACCTGGCCACCGACCCGCTGGCCTGGCTGCGGGGTCCTGCGGGGGACTGGCGGATCGCACTGGACGACGGCGTGCCGGTCGGGCTGGTCGGACCAGCGGGCGACGCCTGTTACCCGCTCATCGCCTACCTCGGTCTGCTCGACGAGGCCGTCCGGAGTGAGCTGCTGGTCGAGGCGGTCCGGGTGTTGGCAGCCGGTGGCGCCCGGGAGGTGATCGCCGACGTGGACGCCCACCGGGTGGCGGTGCTGGCGGAGTTGGAACGGACCGGATTCCGACAGCTGCGCTCGCGGGTCGTCTTCGCACCGGCGACCGACACGCCGCCCGAACAGGCGGTCGCCGCCGCCGACCGTCTGGGCTGACTGATCGGGGTACGCCCTGGCGCGACCAGGGCGTACCCCGTACCCACCGCCGCATCGACCGAACTGTCGGTGGGAGGATCTGGCGGTGCCCAAGATCGTTGCCAACCCCTGCCACCAGGCCTGACGTCGATGGACCTGTTCGGTGGGCACCACACCTTCTTCGACTACTGGGTCGCCCTCATCGGCGACGGGCTGACGCTCATCGTGGCGGCGGTCATCGGGCGCCTTCTCTGGCCGTTGGGCCGCAGTGAACCGCGTGGCGCACCTGCGGACCCGCTCGACTTCGCCGCCGCCACCCGCGTCGCCGAGAACATCGTCTCGGCGGAGGCCGCGGATCCGCTGCTCAGGCCGGAGTCACGCAGCCGGTTGCTGAGCCACGGCTCTCGTACCGGTAGGTCGGTGCTGCTGCTGCACGGATACACCCACGCGCCGGACCAGTACGACGAGCTGGCTGAGGAGTTCTTCGCCCGTGGCTACAACGTGTGGGTGCCGCGCGCTCCCCACCACGGCACCGTCGACCGGCGGGCCCATCACCAGGTCGAGGCCGGTGAGCTGACCACGTACGCCGCCGAGTCGCTCACCGTCGCGGCGGGTCTCGGGGACGAGGTCGGTGTCGTGGGGATCTCCGGCGGCGGGGTCCTGGCCGCCTGGCTGGCCCAGGTCCGCGGTGACGTCGTGCGGCGCGTGCTGCTGCTGTCGCCGTTCTTCGGCCCCGACCCTCGTCAGGCGCCGGCGTTCGCCGTCAAGCCGCTCATCCTGCTGTACGGGCGCCGCATCCTGCCCGACCGCGTCACCGCGCGCGGCTACTCCCTGTCCGCGGTCGCCCAGTACCTGGCGATCGCGCGCGGTCTCCCGCGCCGACCACGACGGACCGGTCTGCTGACCGCGGCGGTCGCGATCAGTCCACTCGACGGGGTGGTGGACCGTCGGGCGGCGGTGACGGTGCCGGCCAGGATCGCCGAGGCGAACGCGATCCCTCTGCGGGTCTGCGAGTTGCCGGAGTCGTTGGGCGTCCGCCACGACGTGCTGGACCTCGCCGCGCTCGGCACCGACGGATCCGACCTGCGCCGGCGGTACGTCGAGCTGTACGAGGGAGAGTCCCAGCCCACGTCCGGACTCGCCCGGACGGCCGGCGCGAGCGAGTAGCCGCCGGGCGTCGAGGAGGGCCTGGAGACCGTACTCGAAGGCCCTCCCCATCGTCGTGCTCGTTCAGTTGGCCGGCTGGGCGGCGCCGTTGAACACCGGCGGGGCGTAGCCCGCTGGCTTGTCGCCGATGCCGAGGCCGGGGCTCACGACCCAGGACTGGTACTGCGGGGTGAACATCCCGTAGGGCATCCCGACCTGCGGTGCGCTGGCCTCCTCGAGCCGGCGACGCGCGTCCGCCGGGATCTCGAAGTCGAGCGCACCGAGGTTGCTGTCCAGCTGCTCCGGGCTGCTAGCCCCGATGACCACCGAGGCGACCGCCGGCTGGGTCGCCACCCAGTTGATCGCGACCTGGGCCATGCTGCGCCCCAGCTCCGCCGCCACGCCCTCCAGCGCGTCGATCACCTGCCAGTTCCTGGGATCGATCTCTCGACCCGGGGCGTCGGGGTTGGTCAACCGGCCGGTCCCGCTCATGCCCTCGCCGGTCCGTCGGTACTTGCCGCTGAGGAGGCCGCCGCCGATCGGGCTCCACGCGGTGAGACCCATGCCGAGGCTCTGGGCCATCGAGACGTACTCCGCCTCGATGTCGCGCGCCACCAGGGAGTACGGAAGCTGCACGGTGATCATCGGGGCGAGCCCGTGCGCCTCGGCGTAGCTCTGTGCCCGTGCCGCGTACCAGGCCGGTACGTCGGAGAGTCCGGCGTACCGGATCTTGCCGGCGCGTACCAGGTCGTCGAGGGTGTGCACGACCTCCTCGACCGGCGTGATCCGGTCCCAGGTGTGCAGCAGGTGCAGGTCGATGTAGTCGGTGCCGAGCCGGCGCAGCGAGGCCTCCACGGCCCGCACGATGTGCTTGCGACCGTTGCCGCTGGCGTTCGGGTCGGTCGGGTCGATGGTGTTGGTGGCCTTGCTGGTGAGCATGAGCCGGTCCCGGACACCGGCCCGGTCGATCAGGCGGCCGAGGATGCGTTCGCTCTCACCGGCGGTGTAGAAGTCCGCCGTGTCGATGAGGTTCCCGCCCGCCTCGAGGTAGCGGCGGAAAAGAGGTTCCGCCTCCTGCTCGGTCCTGCCGTACGCGGCGTGGAACCCGTCCACGCCGAAGTTCATCGTGCCCAGCGCCAGTCGGCTCACCCGCAGACCGGACCGCCCGAGCAGGTAGTACTGGTTCATCGTTGCGTCCTCCCGATCGCTCGCCGGCCCGGAGCGGACCGCGTGGCCCAGACTGTTGCTCGGCAGAAATGGACCCGCAAGTCCAAAAGGCGAGCTAGGGTTGGACTGCTGGTCCAGACGAGGACGGAGGTGCCATGAGGCGCGCGTTGACCCGCAAGGGCGAGGCGACCCGGGCGCGGATCGTCGCCGGCGCCGCCGCCGAGATCCGCGAGCGCGGCGTCGACGAGACGCGCCTCGAGGACGTGATGGCCCGCACCGGCACCAGCAAGGGCCAGCTCTTCCACTACTTCCCTGATGGCAAGGACGAGCTGCTGCTCGCCGTGGCCCAGCACGAGGCCGACCAGGTGCTCATCGACCAGGAGCCGATGCTCAGCAACCTGACGTCCTGGCCGGCGTGGCTGGCGTGGCGTAACCGGCTGATCGAGCGCTACCTCGCACAGGGCGTGCAGTGCCCGCTCAACGGTCTGCTCGGCCAGGTGGGCCGGCGTGGGCCGGGCGCGCAGGCGGTGGTGACCGGGCTCATGCGGCGCTGGCAGGAGGCGATCGTCGAGGGCATCCGGCACATGCAGTCGACCGGGGACATCGCCCCCGAGGTCGACGCCGACCGTGCCGCCGCGGCGCTGCTGGCCGGCATCCAGGGCGGCGTCCTGCTGCTGCTCGCCACCGGAAAGATCGACCACCTTGAGGCCACCCTGGACGTCACCATCGACTCCCTTCGGGTGGGTGCCCGCACCGCCTGATCGAGCTATTCTTCCGCCGAGTTGTGGGAGATCGGAGCAAGCGTGGCAGGTGACGACGACATCTCCGGGTGAGAGCCCGGACCGGCCGCCGACGGGCGCGTGATCGCGCCGCCGTCGCCGCGGCCTCTGTCGTCATGCCCTGCTCCCGCCGGGCCGCCTGTGTGCGCCCGGATCTTCTTCTCCGAGGTCCTCCATGTCTACTCGACCCGCCCTCATCGCCCATGACCTCCTGCGCGTCCGGGGTGAACGCCGGGTGCTCGATGGTGTCTCCCTGACCGCCGCGCCCGGCCACCGGATCGGCCTGATCGGCGAGAACGGCACCGGCAAGACGACCCTGTTGCGGGTCCTGGCCGGCGTCGACCAACCCGACTCCGGCACCGTCGCCCGCCCACCGAACCTCGGCTTCCTGCACCAGGAGATGCCCTACGACCCATCCGCGACGCTCGCCGCGATCCTCGACGACGCGCTGCGCGAGGCCCGAGCGGACCTCGCCGAGCTGGACCGGCTCGGCGCCGCGCTGAGCGACGCGCCGGAGGGCGCCGAGCGGCACGCCCAGCTGCTGGCCGCGTACGGCGAGGCCCTGGAACGGGCACAGGACCGTGACGCCTGGGACGCCGACCGGCGTGGCGTGACGGTGCTCGCCGGCCTCGGACTCGGCGAGATGGCACACGATCGGACGCTGAGCGAACTGTCCGGTGGGCAGCGTGGTCGCCTCGCGCTGGCCGCGATGCTGATCCGCCGGCCGGACGCATTGCTGCTCGACGAGCCCACCAACCATCTCGACGACGCGGCGGCGGCGTTCTGCGAGGACCAACTCCGCGCGATGCCCGGAGTGGTCGTGGTGGCGAGCCACGACCGGGCGTTCCTGGACGCGGTGTGCACCGACGTCATCGATCTGGACCCGGCGGTCGAGGGTCCGGTCCGCTACGGCGGTGGCTACAGCGCATATCTGGCGCAGAAACGGGCCGAGGCCGAGCGTTGGCGCCGGCGCTACGACGACGAGCAGGTGCGGCTCGCCGACCTGCGGCAGGCCGCCGCTGTGACCGGGCATCAGGTCGCACCCGGTCGCGGCCCCCGCGACAGCGAGAAGATGGGGTACGGGCACACCGCCGGCCGGGTGCAGAACCAGATCTCCCGCCGCGTCCGCGACGCCACCCGCCGGCTGGAGACGCTGGAGCGCGAGCAGGTCGCTGCGCCGCCGGAGCCGTTGCGCTTCCACGCACCTGTTCTCGCCACCGGCGCCGGCGACGACGTCATCGCCACCCTGCGCCAGGTGCGGGTACCCGGCCGGCTGCGGGTGGCGCATCTCGAGGTCACGGCGAGCGACCGGCTGTTGGTGAGCGGCCCGAACGGTGCGGGCAAGTCGACTCTGCTCGCCGTCCTGGCCGGGCGCGTCGGCGGCACCGGCGCCGTCTGGCGGCGGCCGGACCTGCGCGTCGGCCTGCTGGCTCAGGACACCACCTTCGACGATCCGCTGCGCACCGCCCGGGACGTCTTCGGTCGTGCCGTCGGTGCGGAGCGCGCCGAGGCGGTGCCGCTGTCATCGCTCGGACTGCTCGCGCCCGCGGACCTCGACCGAGCGGTGGCGGAGCTGTCGGTCGGCCAGCGTCGTCGGCTCGCCCTCGCGGTGCTCGTCGCCGACCCGCCGGAGTTGCTCCTGCTGGACGAGCCGACCAATCATCTCTCCCCGCGACTCTGTGACGAGCTGGAGGAGGCCCTCGGCACCGGTCCGGGCGCCATCGTCGTCGCCAGCCATGACCGGCGACTCAGGTCCCGCTGGCCGGGTCGCCAGGTCACTCTCGCCGTCGGGCCGTCCACTGTTGGAAACGTTTTCGTAACGAGCCCTTGACCTCTCCGCCACCGGCGGCGCAGACTCCCGGAAACGTTTACAGCTATCCGGGTGGAGGTGCCGAACGTGGGTCGTAAACGTTTACAGGAACCGGCTGACGGCCGGCCCACTGTGCACACGGTCGCCGCCCGCGCCGGTGTCTCCATCGCGTCCGCCTCGCGAGTGCTCAACGGCATCGGCGGCAGCCCGGAGACGATCCGCAAGGTACGCGCCGCGGCGGCCGAGGTGGGCTATGTGCCGAACGCGATCGCCCGTTCGTTGCAGTCCCAGCGCACCGGCCTTGTCGCGCTCGCCGTCGAGGACATCGGCAACCCGGTCTACGTCGAGATGATGCGCGCCATCGAGTCCGTGGTCGCCTCCTCCGGGCGGCAACTGCTGGTGCACGCCACCGGCGGACGGATCGACAACGAGACCGCCCTGCTGCGCCGGCTGGCCAACCGCTACGTGGACGGGATGATCGTCTCGCCGATCCGGGTCACCGACGACCACCTGACCGCGCTGGTGGACAGCCCGGTTCCGGTGGTGGTGGTCGGCCAGCTCGGCGCGGACGCTCCGGTCGACAACGTGCGTACCGACTCGCGGCACGGTGTGGCGCTGGCCGTGGACCACCTCGTCGCCAGCGGCCGGCGCCGTATCGGCTTCGTCAACGGCCCGCTCGACACCGTCCCGGGTACCGCCCGCGACGCCGGCTTCCGGGCCGCCCTGGCGCGACACGACATCCGGCTCGACGAGGACCTGATCGAGGTCGGCGACTTCCAGTACGCCGCCGGCCGGGCCGCCACCGAGCGGCTGCTCGCCCGCACCGACCCGGACGCCCTGGTCTGCGCCAACGACCTCATCGCGGTCGGGGCGCTGCACGCCCTGCTCGCCGCCGGGCGTCGGGTGCCGCAGGACGTCGCCGTCGTCGGCATGGACGACACCGAGCTCGCCCGGATGATGTTTCCCCAGCTCTCCAGCGTCTCGCTCGGGTCCGCCGCGCGTGGTCGCCGGGCGGCCGAGCTGCTCCTGCAACGCATCGCCGACCCGACAGTGCCGCCGCGGCGCGAGCAGGTACCTCCCAGCCTCGCCATCCGCGCGTCCAGTGGCCCGCCGCTGCCGGCACCCCGGCCGGCCGCCCCGGCGACCACCCACCCGACCAGCGAAGGGGTGACCGCATGACCACGCTGGCCGAGCGGCCGGACGTCGAACGGGCCGGACCGGCCCGCCGGCCGAACCGGTTCCGTTCCGACCGGACCACCATCTACCTTCTGCTCCTGCCGTCGCTGCTGCCGATCCTGGTGCTGTCGGTGTTTCCGCTGCTGCGCGGCATCTATCTCGGCTTCACCGACGCCCGGGCCGGGCGCAACGTCGAGGTGTCCTTCACCGGCCTGGCCAACTACCGCGAACTCCTCGGCGACGAGCTGTTCTGGAACTCGTTCAAGATCGGTCTGCTCTGGGCGGTCGGGGTGACGGTGCTCCAGTTCCTGCTCGCCCTCGGGCTGGCCCTGCTGCTCAACCAGCAGTTGCGTTTCCGGGGTGTGGCCCGGGTGCTGGCCGTGGTGCCGTGGGCGATGCCGCCGGTCGTGGTCGGCATCCTCTGGAAGCTCGTCTACCACCCGGACGCCGGCCTGCTCAACGAGTTCTTCCACCGGGTCGGCGCCGACGGGCTGCGGACCAACTGGCTCGGCGACTTCAGCACGGCACTGCCCGCCGTGATCCTCGTCGGGGTCTGGGCCGGTATGCCGCAGACCACCGTCGTCCTGCTCGCCGGCCTCCAGGGGGTGGGCCGCGAGCTGCACGAGGCCGCCGCGGTGGACGGGGCCAGCACGTGGCACCGGTTCCGGCACGTCACGCTGCCCGCCCTGGCCCCGGTGATCGTGGCGATCACGTCGCTGGACTTCATCTGGAACTTCAACTCGTTCGGGCTGGTGTACGTGCTGACCGCGGGCGGGCCGGGCGGCAAGACCATGCTGCCGATGCTCTTCGCCTACGAGGAGGCGTTCCGCTACGGCAACTACGGCTACGCCGCCGCGCTCGGCAACGTGATGGTCGTGCTCATCATCGCGCTGCTCGCCGTCTATCTCCGGCGCCGGCTGAGGGAGGCGAACTGACATGTTCGGAAAGCCGAGCCGTACCGGGCGGGCGCTGCAGTACCTGGCGCTCCTCGGCTACCTGATCTTCCTCGGATTCCCGCTGATCTGGCTGCTCTCCACGGCCTTCAAGCCGCCGAGGGAGCTGGTGCGGCTGCACCCCACGCTGATCCCGAGCGACCCGACCGTGCAGAACTTCGTCCAGGCCTTCACCGAGCAGGAGCTGGGCCGGGCGGCACTGAACAGCCTCCAGGTCTCGCTGTCCTCGGCGGTGCTGACCGTCCTGGTCGCCATGCCGGCCTCGTACGCGCTGGCCCGGTTCCGCTCCAAGCTCGGCACCGCGGCGTTGGGCTGGGTGCTGCTGTCGCAGCTCTTCCCGTTCGTGCTGCTGATCATCCCGATCTTCCTGGTGCTGCGGCAGGTCGGCCTGGCCAACACGCACGCCGGGCTGGTGCTGATCTACGTGGTCTGGGCGCTGCCGTTCGCGCTGTGGATGCTGCAGGGCTTCGTCCGCAACATTCCTCGCGAGCTGGAGGAGGCCGCCTCGGTGGACGGGGCGAGCCGCGTGCAGGTCCTGCGCCGGGTGGTGTTCCCGTTGCTCGCCCCGGGCCTGGTCGCGACCGCGCTCTTCTCCTTCATCTCGGCCTGGAACGAGTTCTTCTTCGCCCTGGTGCTGATCAAGACGCCCGATCTGGCCACCTTGCCGGTGGCGCTGGCCCGGTTCGTCGGCATCGAGGGCACCGCCCGACTCGGGCCGCTCGCGGCCGGCTCGCTGCTGGCCACCCTGCCCAGCCTGATCTTCTTCGCGTTCATGCAACGCCGGCTCTCGTCCGGGTCGCTCGCCGGCGCGGTCAAGGGCTGAACCGTCCCCCAACCACCACCAAGGAGGTACCCCCATGCTCCGTACCCGATTCCGTCGACTGGCCGCGGCCACCGCGGTCGCGGTCGTCGGCCTCGGCGCGCTCGCCGCGTGCGGTGACGGCGGCGGCGACGAGGCCACGTCCGGCCCGGTCAAACTGCGCTTCCTGAGCCTCGCCTGGCAGAAGGAGTCGCTGCAGGTCAACAAGGACCTCGTCGCCAAGTGGAACGCCGAGCACCCCGACATCCAGGTCGAGTACGTCCAGGGTGACTGGAACTCGGTGCACGACCAGTTGCTGACCTCCTTCGAGGGCGGCGACGCACCGGACATCGTGCACTACGAGGCGTCCTCGATCGGTGAGTTCAGCAAGCAGGGTTACCTGGCCGATCTCTCCGGGCTCGTCTCCGACGACCTCAAGGGTCAGATCGACAAGGGCGTCTGGGACACCGCGACCTTCGACGGCAAGGTCGCAGGTGTGCCGTTCCTGCTGGAGTCGCAGGTCGTCATCGCCAACAAGAAGCTGCTCGACGCCGCCGGCGTCGCGGTGCCGCCGGCCGACGGCGGCTGGACCTGGGACGAGTTCCAGAGCAACGCGCAGAAGCTCACCAAGCCCGGCCAGTACGGCGTGGCCTGGGCGTTGAAGTCGCCGACCAACCGGGTGCTCAACCTGGCGCTCAACTACGACGGGAAGTTCTTCTACACCGACGGTGGGCGCACCGAGGTCAGGGTCGGTGACGCGGAGAAGGAGATCCCGAAGCGGATCCACGACATGATCTACACCGCGAAGTCGGCGTCCCCGGAGGCGCTCGGCATGAGCGGCGCGGACACCCTCCCCGGCTTCTTCGGCGGCAAGTACGCCATGCTGCCCGGCTCGGTGTCGCTGCGTCAGCAGATGGTCGAGCAGGCGCCGGCCGGCTTCGAGTGGGTCACCCTGCCGCCGGTCAAGGGGCTCTCCAGCAAGCAGGCCGCGAACCCGCAGACGCTCTCGGTCTCCGAGGACTCCAAGCACAAGAAGCAGGCCGCGCAGTTCCTCGAGTACTTCCTGAACCCGACCAACATGGCCGCCCTGGCCAAGGGTGACTGGCTGGTTCCGACCGGCAAGCAGGCCAACGAGGAGCTGGTCAAGGTCACCACCGGCAAGCAGGGCTGGGACGTCGCCGCGGACAGCGCCGCGGACCTGACCGTCGCCCCGTTCCAGCAGGCCGACGGCTACCCGGAGTGGAAGACCAAGTACGCCACCCCGGCTCTCCAGCAGTACTTCGCCAACAAGATCACCCTCGATCAGCTCGGTACGCAGTTGGTCGACGGTGGCAAGCAGGTTCTGAGGTAGACATGTCACTCTTGCTCGACACATCGGTCGGCTGCCTGGTCGGCGCCGCGGTCGGAGACGCCCTCGGCGGCGCCACCGAGACGGCACTACCGGAGCAGATCCGCGCACGGTTCGGCGGTTGGGTCGAGGGCATCGTGCCCCCGTACCACGCCGACTGGGCCACCGCGCGACCGCTCGCGCCGTACCACAAGGGCGACGGGCACATCACCGACGACACGTTGATGACCCACGCCCTGGTCCGCGCCTACGCGGCCAAACGCGACCACCTCGACGCGTACGACGTGGTGGAGCTGCTGGTCCCCGACCTGATCGAGCGGGTGGTCTACATCCCCGACCTGGAGCGGGAGGGGGTGACCTTCCACCGGCTCGCGGCCGCCGAGCGGTGGCTGGTCACCCGCCTGCACCACGCCCACGCGGACCCGCGCGAGGCCGGGGTCGGCAACATCGTCAACTGTGGAGCGGCCATGTACATGGCCCCGGTCGGCATCGTCAACGCGGGCGATCCGGCCGGGGCGTACGCCGAGGCGGTGGAGATCGCCGGGGCGCACCAGCACAGCTACGGGCGGGAGGCCGCCGCCGTCTTCGCGGCGGCGGTCGCCGCGGCGGCGACCCCCGGCGCCGGCGTCGAGGATGTCGTCACCGCGGCGCTGGACCTGGCCCGCGACGGCACCCGGGCGGCCATCGACGCGGTGGTCAAGGAGGCCCGGAGCCACCACGACTGGAAGCAGGCGATTCCGGCGCTGCGCGCGGCGGTCGCCCCCTACGACACGGTGGGGGAGGAGTACCGGAGTCCGGGCCTCGGTGCGCGGCGGCCCAGCCGGCTGCACGCCATCGAGGAGCTACCGGTGGCCATCGGCATGCTCGTGGTAGCCGGCGGCGAGTTCCGCCCTGCGGTGCTCGGCGCGGTCAACTACGGCCGGGACGCCGACTCGACCGCGACCATGGCCGCTGCCATCGCCGGGGCGCTCGGCGGCGCCGCCGCGGTGCCGACGGAGTGGTCCGAGGTGGTCGCCACCGCCTCCAGGACCGACCTGGTGGAGCCGGGCCGGATCCTCGCGGCGGTGGCCGGCGAGGTCTTCGAGCGGGACCAGGCCCGGTTCACCCGGCGCGCGGAGCGCTTCGCCGGCCTGGCCGGCCTGGCCGGTGGCGCCGGGCGGGCCGTGCCGGACGCACCGGACGGGGAGCAGACCCGGTGAGGTTCACCTGGGTCCAGCCGGAGGACCTGCTGCCCCACGAGTTGGCGGCCGGCCGGGACGAGGGCCGCGACGTGGCGGCCCTCGCCCGGCGGTGGACCGAGGCCGGCGGGGACCTGACCCCGCCGGTCAGCGGAGCGTCGCCCACCCCGGCCTCGCCCGCGCTGCGGGCGCTCGCGGCGGAGCTGCTGGACGCCGCCGACGCGCTGCCCGCCGTCGCCACCGACGACGAGCCGGACGACCTGGCCGCGCTCCGGGCCCAGTGGCCGGACGCCTGGTCGCTGTCGACCGACGTGACGTACGACCGGTTGCACGGCGCGTGGCTCGGGCGGGCGGCAGGATGCCTGCTCGGCAAGCCGGTGGAGAAGATCCCCCGCGAGGGGATCCGGGAGATCCTCACCGCCACCGGCCGATGGCCGCTGCGGGACTGGTTCACCGCGAAGGGACTGCCGGCCGACGTCGCCGCCCGCTGGCCCTGGAACCGGCGCAGCGCGCCGACCAGCCTCGCCGAGAACATCGACGGCATGCCCGAGGACGACGACCTGAACTACCCGCTGCTGGCCCTGCGGGTGCTCGAGACCCAGGGGCGGGACTTCACAAGCGCCGACGTGGCGCAGGCCTGGCTGGACTGGCTGCCCGGTGGGCGGGTCTTCACCGCCGAACGGGTGGCATACCGGAACCTGCTGCTCGGGCTCGCGCCACCGCAGAGCGCCCGCCGGCACAACCCGTTCCGGGAGTGGATCGGCGCGCAGATCCGCACCGACGTGTACGGCTGGGTCAACCCCGGCCGGCCGGACCGGGCCGCGGAGCTGGCCCTGCGGGACGCCACAGTCAGCCACGTCCGGGGTGGCGTGCACGGCGCGCTCTGGGCCGCCGCCCTGGCCGCCGCCGCGCCGGTCGCCGACACCGTCGACGAGGTGCTGGACGCGGCCGAGGCGGTGCTGCCGCCGCGCAGTCGGTTCGCGGCCACGGTCCGCGAGGCGCGCGCCCTCGGCGCGGGCACCGACGACTGGGAACGCGTGGTCGACGAGCTGTACGACCGCCACGGTCACCTGCACTGGGTACACGTGCGCAACAACGCCGCGCTGGTGGCCGCCGCACTGGCGTACGGCCGCGGCGACCTGGAGCGGTCCATCACCGCTGTGGTCAGTGGCGGCTGGGACACCGATTCGACAGGCGCGACCGTCGGTGCGGTGACCGGGGCGCTCACCGGGGCGTCGGGGCTGCCGGCGCGGTGGATCGCCCCGCTGCGCAACCGGCTGGCCAGCAGCATCGCCGGTTTCGACGGGATCGGTTTCGACGAGCTGGCCGAGCGGACCCGGGCCCTGGCCGAGGCGGGGAGCGGGTCATGACGCAGCACGGGTGGACGAAAGGGAGCACGGCATGAGCGCGCGTGTGGCCGTGGTGGGCAGCAGCAACCTGGATCTGGTGGTGACGGCGTCCCGGCTGCCCCACCCCGGCGAGACGGTGCTGGGCGAGAACTTCCGGACCGTGCCGGGCGGCAAGGGCGCCAACCAGGCGGTGGCCGCCGCGCGGGCCGGCGCGGCCTGCGACTTCGTCGGCGCGGTCGGTGACGACGAGTTCGGTACGCAGATGCGGGCCAGCCTGGCCGGCGCCGGGGTGGGCGTTCGCGGCCTGCGGACCGTCGCCGGTGCCTCCGGCATCGCGCTGATCGCCGTCGACCGGGACGCGGAGAACTTCATCGTCGTCGCGCCCGGCGCCAACGGCACGTTGACCGAGCTGGACGCCGACGACCGGGCGACCATCGCCGCGGCCGACGTGCTGCTGCTCCAGCTGGAGGTGCCGCTGGCCGCGGTGGTCCAGGCGGCCGGCTGGGCCCGGGGGGCGGGCACCACCGTCGTGCTGAACGCCGCACCGGCCGCCGTCCTGCCGACGGGGCTGTTCGACCTGGTCGACGTGCTGGTGGTCAACGAACACGAGGCGGCGGTCGTGGCCGGGGTCTTCTCCGAAGATCCGTCGGTGCTGCTCGACGCACTGCTGGAGCTGGTGCCCCGGGTGGTGCTGACCCGCGGCGCGCGCGGTGCCGCGTACGCCGACCGACGTGGTCTGCGCCTGGCGGTCCCCGCCCCGCGCATCGACGCGGTGGACACCACCGCCGCGGGCGACGCCTTCACCGGGGCGCTCGCCGTCGGCTGGGCCGAGCGTGGCGGCGCCACCACCGACGACACCGTCCTGGCGAGCCTGCGCTGGGCGTGCGCCGCCGGCGCGGCCTGCGCCCAGCGGCACGGCGCCTCCACCGCCCTGCCCGAGCGGTCCGCCATCGACGCCCTCTACGACGCGACCTACCGAGGTACACCGTGAGCTTCAACCCGTACGTCCCGCGCCCGATCGACCGGCCGACCGAGGTGCCGCTCGGCGGACACGCCGACCTCACCACTCTGGACGAGGCGAAGATCTTCGCCGCGCCGACCGACCCGGCCGACTGGCCGGCCTGGCGGGAGCAGCTCACCCGCTGGCGGGCCGACGCCCGCGAGCGCATCGGCTACAGCGGCGCGCACTACGACGAGATCCCCGGCGACTGCTTCAGCGTCTGCCTGGCGTGGCTCTGGGACGAGGCGCTCTACGACCACGAGCGCGGCGTCTTCACGGTCGACGAGTTCCTCGACGCGGCCGCACGGGACTTCGGCGGCTTCGACGGGGTGGTGCTCTGGCACGCGTACCCGGTCATCGGCCTGGACGACCGCAACCAGTTCGACTGGTACCGGGACGTGCCGGAGCTGCCCGAGGTGGTGCGGGCGTTCCAGGAGCGGGGGGTGCGGGTCTTCATCGACTACAACCCGTGGGACACCGGCACCCGCCGCGAGCCGGGCAGCGACGCCGAGGAGGTCGCGGCCCTGGCCGGCAAACTCGGTGTCGACGGGGTCTTCCTGGACACCCTGAAGGAGGGCGCCGGGGAGCTGCGCGCCGCGTTGGACGCCGTCCGCCCCGGCATGGTCCTCGAAGGTGAGAGCCGGGTTCCGCTGGCCCGGATCGCCGACCACGCGATGTCGTGGGCGCAGTGGTTCGCCGACTCCGAGGTCCCCGGAGTGCTGCGGGCGAAGTGGTTCGAACGGCGGCACGTGCTGCACCACACCCGGCGCTGGCACCGCGACCACCTCGACGAGTTGCACTCCGCCTGGCTCAACGGCGTCGGGGTGCTGGTGTGGGAGAGCGTCTTCGGGGTCTGGGTCGGCTGGAACGACCGGGACCGGGCGGTGCTGCGCGCGATGCGCCGGGTGCAGACCAGCCACGCCGCGTGGTTGCGCGCCGAGGACTGGGTCCCGCTCGCCGACCATCCCGGCACGGGCCAGGTGTACGCGTCCCGCTGGACGCACCAAGGCAAGCCACTGTGGACGGTGGTGAACCGGGGCGCGGACCACGACGGACCGTGGCTGATCACCGAGGCCCGGCCCGGCCGGCGCTTCGTGGACCTGGTCACCGGCGCCGAGCTGGACGTCACCGAGACCGGTGACGGGCGGCTGGCGGTGGGCGGTCCGCTGCCGGCCAGCGCCATCGCCGCCGTGGCGATGACCGGCGCCGCCGTCCAGCGGCACGAGCCACCCACCGGCGACCCGTCCTTCCCCGCCCGCGCCGCGGTGCGCGTGCGGACCCCGTGGGCGCCCCGGCAGCAGCTGCCGCGAGGCATGGCAGCCGTCGAGGCCGGCCGGCGGGACATCGTCGTCCGGCACCGCGTACGGGAGACCGGGCTGTACGGCGAGGCGCCCTACGTCGACGAGTGGAAGCCACTGCCGCCCCGGCTGCACCACACCGGCACGCTGCGGCGCAGCATCCGGCTCGGCCGGTACGCCATCGCCACCCACGAGGTCACCCACGGCGAGTACGCCGAGTTCCTGCGGGCCACCGGCTACCGACCGGTGCGCCCCGAGCGGTTCACCGCGGGGCAGGGCCCGGCCCATGCCCCGGTCACCGGGGTGGAGTTGGTCGACGCCCGGGCGTACGCGACGTGGGCCGGGCTGCGGCTGCCCACCGAAGACGAGTGGCAGGTGGCCGCCGAGGCGGGGCTGCTCGTACGCCGGGAACCGCTGGTGTGGAACCTGACCGAGAGCGAGCACTCCGACGGGCGCACCCGGTTCGCCATCCTCAAGGGTGGCGCGGACCACCGGGCCGACGGCTCCGACTGGTACCTCGACGGCGGCCCCCAGTCGGCGGACGTCTCGGTGAAGCTGCTGCTCACCGGCGCCGGGCTCACCCGCTCCGACCAGGTGGGCTTCCGCTGCGCCGTGGACCTGGTGCCCGACTCCCGTGTGGCACCCGACGCGACGGAGGTGACCCGGTGACCGCGCCCCTGGACGGGATCAAGGTCGTCGACCTGGCCACCCTCTTCGCCGGGCCGCTCGCCGCCGCGTTCCTCGGCGACTTCGGCGCCGACGTGCTCAAGGTGGAGCACCCCACCAAGCCGGACCCGTCGCGGGGGCACGGCCCGGCCCGGGACGGCGTCGGCCTCTGGTGGAAGGTGCTCGGCCGCAACAAGCGGACCGTCACCCTCAACCTGTCCGACCCGGACGGCGCCGCGCTGCTGCGCCGCCTGCTCGCCGACGCCGACGTGCTGGTGGAGAACTTCCGCCCCGGCACGCTGGAGCGGTGGGGACTCGGCCCGGCCGAGCTGCACGCCGTCAACCCCCGGCTGGTCATCACCCGGATCAGCGGCTTCGGGCAGGTCGGCCCGTACGCCCGCCGGCCCGGCTTCGGCACCCTCGCCGAGGCGATGAGCGGCTTCGCCGCGGCCACCGGGGAACCGGACGGTCCACCGACCCTGCCCCCGTTCGGGCTGGCCGACTCGGTGACAGCGCTCGCCGCCGCGTACGCGGTGATGCTGGCCCTGCGCGCCCGGGACACCACCGGCACCGGGCAGGTGGTGGACCTCGCCATCATCGAGCCGATCATGGCGATGCTCGGCCCGCAGATCACCTGGTACGACCAGCTCGGCTACATCCAGCCCCGGCTGGGCAACCGGTCCAACAACAATGCCCCGCGCAACACGTACCGGTGCGCGGACGGGCGCTGGGTGGCCGTCTCCACAAGTGCGCAGAGCATCGCCGAGCGGGTGCTGCGGCTGGTCGGCCGACCCGAACTGATCGACGAGCCGTGGTTCGCCACCGGCAGCGGTCGGGCCGCCCACGCCGACGAGCTGGACGCCGCGGTGAGCGCCTGGGTGGCGAAGCGGGACCGCGACGAGGTGGTGACCGCGTTCGAGGCGGCGCAGGCGGCGGTCGCGCCGGTCTACGACGTGCGGGACATCCTGGCCGACCCGCAGTACGCGGCGCTGGGCACCGTGCGCAGCGTCCCGGACGAGGAGTTGGGTGAGGTGCGGATGCAGAACGTGCCGTTCCGGCTCACCGACACTCCGGGGGAGATCCGGCACGCCGGCCGGCGACACGGCCAGGACACCGACGCGGTCTTCGGCGCGCTCGGCCTGAACGCCGACGAGCTGGCCGCACTGCGCGAGCGGGGAGTGCTCTGATGCTGCTCAGCTGGCTCTACGTGCCCGGCGACCGCCCGGACCGGTTCGCCAAGGCGGTCGCCTCGGGTGCCGACGCGGTCATCCTCGACCTGGAGGACGCCGTCGTCGCCGGGCGCAAGGCGTACGCCCGGGACGCGGTCGCCGAGTTCCTCGCCGAGACGCACCAGGTGCCGGTGCAGGTTCGGGTCAACGAGCTGACCGGGCCGGACGTCGACGCCGACCTGGCCGCGGTGTCCGGTCGACCCGGACTGGCCGGGTTGCGGCTGCCGAAGGTGGAGTCGTCCGCGACGGTGGCGGCGCTCGCCGACCGGGTGAACGTGCCGCTGCACCCACTGGTCGAGTCGGCGCTCGGGCTGGAGGCCGCGTACCCGATCGCTTCCGCCCACCCCGCGGTGGCCTCGATCGGTCTCGGCGAGGCCGACCTGCGCTCCGACCTCGGGGTGAACGACGACGACGGGCTGCTCTGGGCGCGCGGCCGGGTGGTGGTGGCGGCCCGCGCCGCGGGCCTGGTCCCGCCGGCGATGTCGGTGTTCGCCGATGTCACCGACGTCGCCGGTCTGGCCGCCTCCTGCGCCGTCGGGCGGCGGCTCGGCTTCCTCGGCCGCGCGGCGATCCACCCGCGTCAGCTGCCGGTGATCGTCGAGGCGTTCCGGCCCGCCGACCGGGAGGTGGCCCGCGCTGCGGAGCTGCTGGCCGCCGTGGCCGAGGCGCTGCGACGGGATTCGGGAACCGTGGTGCTGCCCGACGGCCGTTTCGCCGACCGGGCGATGGTCGCCGCCGCCCGGCGCACCGTGGACCTGGCCGCCCGCTACGCCGCCTGAGCGTCGCCGGCCGTGTGTTCCCCGGTGGCGGTCGATGGCCTGGTCAGGCAGATCACCGGCATGGACCCCCGGATTTCGTCCACCCCGGGGTCGAGCCGGTCGAGGCGCGCGAGGTCGGTGGTGCCGGCCCGGACCACGGCCGCGGCCAACGCGATGGTCTCCGGGTGTACGCCGCCCCGCTGCTCCGCGGCGGCGATCCGGACCGCCTGCGTCAGGTGCGCACGCAGGTGCCCGGCGAGCAGCCGCTGGAACGCCTTCCCGGTGGCCGACCGCAGCGCCGCCAACTCGTCGGCGCTGATCATGCCAGGCATGTCGTGGCCCTCGTGCGGGTTCGTCGCCGGCGCACCAGAGCTGCCCAGCAGCCGACGCGACACGGTCAGGTCGGCGCGGTGGGTCGCCTCGACCTGGGCGGCCAGGCGCCGCCAGGCCGGGTCGGTGGTCCGGGCGGGCACCAGGTCGAGCACCGGCAGCACCCGTTCGGCCATCGCCACCGTCAGCTGGAGCCAGGCGGTGTCGGTCGGGCTGAACGGTCCTGCCGTACTCACGGGTGCCGCGACGCTCGGCGGCGCGACCGCCGTCGGCGCGGTGGTGCCGGCCGGGTCCGATGACCCGGCAGCGCACCCGGCGACGAGCAGGACGGCGATGAGCAGCGTGGGTGGTGCGGCGACGAGGGCTCGCATCCGACCTCCTTTCCGCCCGGGTGGGCGGGCCCGGCGCGACCGGGCCCGCCCTCGGGTTGACCGTCTCGACTCAGATCGGTCGACCGTCGTGCCCGCACTTGATCACCGGACGGATGCAGTCCTGGACGCGCCGCGCCATCTCCGCCACCGGCCAGGCGTTGAAGAAGTCGCCGTGCATGGTGTAGCCCGGCCCGGAGGCCAACCGGAACTGCGCGGGGTTGCCGTTGACCGGGTACCGCAGCACCTGCCGCAGCTTCGGCACGTGCACCGGGTGCGTCGCCGGGCAGGCCTGATTCACCGGGTACGCCATGTGGCTCTTGTGGTCGGGCGAGTCCAGGTCGCGGCCGTTCCAGCACTGCGGGAAGTCCAGGTACGACTCCAGCATCGTCCCGGCCGGGCAGGTGACGAAGTTCTTCGACGGCGGCACCTGGCCCGCGTGCAGGCAGGACCAGCGGGCGATGCTCTCGTTCGGCCCGGCCGCCTTGGCGTTGCCCGCCACGATCCGCAGCCCCTGCGGGATGGGCTGGGTGGCCGCGACGACATCGGCGCGCACGCCCTCACCCAGGTAGTAGAACGTGGAGATGGCCGGCTCGACCGGAACGTTGTTGTTGTACAGGGTGGGCACCCAGTACGACGACACATCCGTCCGCGGATTGCAGGTGGTTGGCGAGTTGACCAGGTCGGGAAGCGTGGTGTGGGCGTTCGTCACCGTGCTGCCGAAGAAGCTGTGCATGTGCGAGGCCCCGGGCAGCCCGGGAAAGATGATCGGGTCGTCCGGCAGCCGGTGGCTGTACGTGCAGTCGGCGGGGAACTCCGCGACCCGGATGACGTTGACGCCCGGGGCGGCGTCGGCCCGGGCCGTGGTGGAGACCATGTACGTGCCGAGTAGTGCCAGCAGGGCACCGATCGCCGTGGCGAGGCGCAGCCGGCGGGGGATGCCGGAGAGGGGTGCGGCCCTGTCCATCTCGTGACTCCTGTCGGGGGGACGGGTCAGGGACAGCTCCGGCGCCGCCGCCGAAGACATCGGAGTTTTCCCTGGCCAGACTGGTGGTGGTCTGTTGAGCCGGGAGTACGAGAGAGCGCTCTCACCGTCCAGCCTCACCTTGAAGTCGACGGTTGTCAATACGTGCCGCAGTTGGTGGCAATGACGACGCAGAAGGGCCGGACCCCTGGTGGGGGTCCGGCCCTTGTCGGTATTGGTTGGGTGTCAGCTGGTGGCGTAGCCGCGGGTGGCGATCCAGTCGGCGAGGTGCTCGATGGTGACCTCGTAGGAGGCGGTGTTGGCATCGGCGGAGTCGGCGATCTTGACGATGTTGCCGCCGTCGCGGTAGCCCACGACGCTGATGTAGTGCCCGCCCTCGAAGGAGTGCATCGCGCCGTCGGTGTCGGTGCTGGTGCCGGCGATGTTCGCGACCACGGCCCGGCCGTCGTTGACGGTGCGCACGACGTCGGCGCGCAGGGTGTCGGTCTGCTTGTCGTCAGCGTTGGGGCTGCTGATCTCGACCGAGTGGTAGGCGTTGTTCTTGCCGGTCTCCTTGTTCAGCACCGGGGTGATGTCGTTGATGGAGTTGGTGCCGGCCTCGGTGGTGCCCATCTCCTTGGCCATGGCGTCCACGCTGATGTCCTTGCCCTGCACGGACAGGGCGTTACGCGTGGCGGCGGGGCCGCAGTAGTAGAAGTTGGGCTGCGCCTCGTAGCGCACGCCGAGCTGACGCTCACCGGCGGGCTTACGGTCGCTCTGGGTCTGGGTGGTCGGCTTGGCGTCCGACGCGGCGTAGGCGGCGGTGACGGGGCCGGCGATGGCGCCGCCGGTGAACGCGAGGCCGGCAGCGGTCAGGGCGGTCTTGCGGATCAGATCGGTACGCATGATGGCGTGCTCCTCTGCGATGGGGGATACGCGTGACACCCCAAGCGGGGGCGGGTGTCGCACGGGAAGTTCGAAGGGGATCTGCCCGGCGGCCGGGGGGCCTGCTCGGGTGTCCGGGGGATGTAACCGCGGCGGGCCGGCGGGTGTTCCCGGCGGCTGCCGCACCGGCCCCGACGGGGGCGCGGTGATCTGCCAGGTATAACCACCCCGCCCGGCCCCCGATTCCAGCCCACGGGTGGCCCCGACCACGGGACGCCCACCCCGAAACCGGACACCGGCACCCAGCCGTGCCCACCGCGAACCGGACAGTCAGGTCGCCAAGGCTTCAACCCGGCGGGCTCCACGGGGGCGCACCTCGGGGGACAGTGCTGTCAGTCGACGCGCCGAGGCCGGAAAAGTCGCGCAGCTCGACCCACCCCGCGCAGGCACAGGAAGGGCGCAAGGGGCACGCGATCCGACGTGGTCAGGCGGGTCAGGCGCCGAGGGAGGGGCAGGACCCTTTCCGAGCGGGCGGGACAGTGGGCGCGAAGCCGTATACCTGTGAGGTATCAATATGACTCTGAGGTATCACGCTCTCTGGTGCGGATGCGGCCCGTGACGTCCGCGCGCGCCGCCCGCCCGAAGTCACCCGCAGGGTAGCGGGTGCCGGGCCGGGCGGTGGGCTTCGCGGCGTCGCCAGGGAACGGTCAGGCCTTGCGGGCCGTACGCCGGTTGCCGAACGACTCCATCGTGGTCGCCTTCTTGGCCGGCGCCCTGGTGGCGGATGTGGTGCGGGCCCGGGCCGGCGCGGCCTTCTTCGCGGGGGCCTTCTTGGCGGCGGCTCTCGTCGCGGGAGCCTTCTTCGGCGGAGCGTTCTTGGCCGCGGCCGCCTTCGCCGTCGGCCTGCGCGTGGGAGTGGCTGTGGTGGCGGAGGTGTCCTTCTTGCGGGCGACGCGGGGCGTGGTCGGCGTGGGCTTCTCGCCGGGCGTCTTGGCCGCGCTCGCGCCGGTGGCCCGCTTCGTGGCAGCGGCGACCTTCTTCGCCGCGACCTTCCGGCTCGGCGGCATCTTCTTCGCCTCGGTGGCCTTGGCCGGCCCGGGCGACCTGCGCGCTGGGGTGAACGTCCTGCGGGTCATCGTCACTCCTCCTCGGGTAACGCCGGCGTCGCCAGCACTGCCGGGCGACAGGTGTCGGCGGGCCGCCCGGCCCGATCGGCGAGGTCTTCCCGCGCCCCAGCCCCCCAAACGCAGGTGGGGCAGCCCGACGCGTCGGACTGCCCCACCTGTTCGGAAAGACTGACTCAGAACCCGAGTACGCCGCGCCCCCCGACCACCGGCAGCCGCAGCTCGCTGTCGTTCGGCGCGACCCGCAGCTCGGTGCCACCGGCCGGCAGCAGGGTGTACTCCTGGTCACTGGAGAAGACGACCACGCCGATCCGGTGGCCCGCCGGGAAGATGTAGTCCTTCGGCTCCAGGGTCCACCGGTAGTCGTACAGCTTGCCCTGCTTCACCGGCTCGGTGCGGGCCGGGCCCTTGCGGTTCTGCGGGTCCATCCAGCCCCGGGTCACCACGGTCGGCGCGGCGGTTGAGCCGACCGGGCCATAGTCGACCAGGTACGCGGTGAGGTTCGCGTCCGGCTTGTTGTCGATCGCCATCCGCAGCCGCATCTCCGGGCGTCCGGAGATGCGGACGTTCTGGGTCAGCGCGGGGGAGCGGTAGGCGAGCCGGTTCGGGCTGGCGGTGTCCGGATTGGCCACCAGCGTGTCCGGGTGGATGGTCCGGCCCTCGTCGACGAAGCCCTGCTCGACCCGCGCCTTCGGCGACTTGCCCGAGGTGAGTGCCCCCGGGGAGGTCACGTCGGTGGCGGCGAACCGCAGTGCGACCGTACGGGCGGCCGGGTCGGGCCAGTTGGCGTACGTGGTGTAGGCCCGGTCCTCCCGCTGCAGCACCGCGGTCGGCTCGTCCATGATTCCGTTGCGCACGTTCCACAGCCAGAAGTCGAACCAGCGGTTCTCGGTCTGCTTGTACGTCCACGTCCGCCCGTCCGGCAGGGTCACCGACGCGTTGCTGCCCGGGCCGCCGTGCCCGCCCTGGTGCAGCCAGATCTTGCGCGGTACGTGGCGCTTGGCGAGCTCGTCCCACCAGCCGGCGAAGTGCTCGGTCTTCACGTTCCAGTCGTTGAGGCCGTGCACCACGAAGACGCTCGCCTCCACGTCCCGGGCGTCGAGGTAGTCACGGTCCTGCCAGAACTTCGAGTAGTCGCCGGTGACCCGGTCCTGCTCCTCGGTGATCTTCGCGATCTCGTCGGCGCAGGGCCCCTCGGCTCGTGCCTGCCCGGCGGTGTACTGGGCCAGGATGTCGGTGTCCTCGCCCTGGAACGTTCCGGGGGCGACGACCAGACCGTTGGCGCGGTAGTAGTCGTACCAGCTGCTGATCGCGGAGACCGGCACGATGGTCTTGAGGCCCCGGACGCCGGTGGTGGCCACCTGGTTGGGCAGCGTCCCGTTGTAGGAGACGCCGGTCATGCCGACCGCGCCGGTGGTCCAGCCGGCGGTGATCGCTGCGCCGTTCGCGTCGTACCCCTTGGCCCGGCCGTTCAGCCAGTCGATGACCGCCTTGGTGCCGAGCGTCTCGGCCTGGTCGCCGCTGGTCGGGCAGCCGTCGGAGTCGCCGGTGCCGACGCTCTGGCCGAGCACCACCGCGTACCCCCGCGGCACGTAGTAGTCGTCGAGCGAGCCGGGCAGGTTGGCCTTCGCCTGCGCCCGCTGGGCTCCCGCGTCGAGCGCCCGGCGCCCGGAACGGTCGGTCAGGCCGTTCTGCGGCAGGTCGTCGACCAGCACGCTCGGGTAGGGCACGTCGCCCCAGGTGCCCTTGCGGTACGGGCTGTGCTCGAAGATGACCGGCACCTTGAAGCCCTGGGTGGCGGTCTCCCGGGGCCGGGAGATGTCGATCGCCACCCGATCGAGGCGGCCGTCGTGGTCGGTGTCGACAGGGGTCTGGACGAACACCCGCTCCTCGATCGCGTCGGCGAGCGAGAACACCGGCTGCGTCATGCCGTCGCTGACCACGATGCCGGTGGGTGTGGCCGCCGTGGGTGGGGCAGCCGTCGCCGCCGGTGCTGCGCTGAGGACCAGTGCGCCGGACACACCGACGCTGAGCAGTGCCAGATGGCGGGGTCGACGCATGCGCGTCTCCCTTCGGTTGGGCTGGTTGCCGGGGTGGGCAGTGGCCAATCTCGAAGATCCATTCGCCGCCATGCTAGGACCGGGCCGCTGTCCCGTCGATCCCTTCGGACCGGGATGCGCCCTTCGTCCACAAAGTGCGGTCAGGGGGTGGGTGGCGTCACCGCGATGATCAGGTGAGCGCGTTGCTTGCTGGCGTTGCGGTAGAGGTGCGCCAGACGTGAGTCGAAGGTGACCGACTCGCCGGCGGTGAGGGTGTAGGACTCGCCGCCGATCTCGGCGACGACCTCGCCGGTGACGACGATCGCGCACTCGGTCGACGGGTGGGCCCACGGTTCGGCCGAGCTGGCGTCACCGGGGGCGAGGTGTGCCTGAAGCACCTCGAGGTCACCGCGGCCGGGGGTGAGCCGCTCGTAGGTGATCTGGCCGGGGGGAGCCGCCAGTCGGGTGCGGGCGCCGACCCGGCTGACGTGCACCGGCGGCGCCTCGGGCTCGGAGAACAGCTCCGCGATCGAGGTGTCGAAGACCTGGGCGAGTTTGCGCAGGGTGGACAGGCTGGGGTCGGTCGCGCCGTTCTCGATCTGGCTCAGCAGCGCGGGGGACACGTCGGCGGCTGTGGCGAGCTGACGCAGCGTGAGGGAGTGCTGCTGACGCAGGTCGCGGAGTCGGTCACCGAGCATCTGTCCTCGTTCCCAAAAAACAGTGTGGCTGAATCTTGATTGACCGCACTATACGGCTCTGTTTAGGATCACTGAACATCAGCCGGTGATGTTCGATCGTACTGGACAAGCCGCGTTGAGGCGCGAACCGGACGACTGACAGTCCGGCCTACATGCGGATCCCGCACGGCGGGCCGCGCGATACGAAGGTAGGAACAGCATGTCGGTGTCCCCCCGCCGGCTCCTCGCCGGAGCGTCCGCTCTGGCGACGCTGGCCGTCCTCTCCGTCAGCGCCTGCAGCGCCGGCGGCAGTGGTGGAAACGCGAACGGTGCGGCCAAGACCCTCACCGTGAACACGTCGTTCGTGCTCAAGACCCTCGACCCCGGCCGGGTCTACGAGGCGACCGGCCTGACCGCCGTGCACGCCCTCTACGACACGCTGCTCACCTTCAAGGGCTCGGACGTGAGCAAGCCGACGCCCGCGCTGGCCGAGTCGTACGAGGCGTCGCCGGACGCCAAGACCTTCACCTTCAAGCTCCGGCAGGGCGTGACGTTCGCCGACGGCAGCCCGCTCACCGCCGACGACGTCGTCTTCTCACTCAACCGCCTGAAGAACATCAAGGCCAGCCCGGCGGTCACCGTCAGTGGCCTGACCGTGACGAAGACCGACGACAGTACAGTCGTGGTCGCCTCGGCCACCCCCGACCCGAACATCCCGGTGGTGCTGTCGATGCCGTCGACCGCGGTGCTCAACTCGAAGGCCGCGAGGGAGCACGGCGCCCGGGACGCCGCCGACGCCGCGCAGAGCGACACCGCGCAGCAGTACCTGGACACCAACTCCCTCGGCAGCGGCCCGTACGTGCTGAAGTCGTACGACCCGTCAGCGCAGGTGGTGCTGGAGGCCAACCCGAAGTACTGGGGAGCCAAGCCCCAGTTCGCCCGGGTGGTGCTGCGCAACATGGACGCGCAGACCCAGAAGCTGACCATGCAGCGCGCCGAGGCCGCCGAGATCTCCCTGGACATCTCCGGCAAACTCCTCGACGGACTGCCAGGTGGTCTGCAGACCTCCGGGGTGCAGGACACTGTCTACTTCCTCTTCCTCAACGCCGACCCGGCCGTGTCGAAGGTGACCTCCAACCCGAAGTTCAACCAGGCACTGCGCGCCGCCATCGACTACCAGGGGATCGCCGCCCTGTACGGCAAGGGCGCCGCCCCCGGAGCCGGGCTGGTCGCGCCCGCCTTCCCGGGCGCGCTGCCGGCCGGCGAGGAGTCCAAGCGGGACGTGGCCAAGGCCAGGGCGCTGCTCGCCGAGGCCGGCCTGACCAACCCCGCTGTGAAGTTCAACTACCCGGCCATCACGTACAAGGGGGTCGACCTCGGCACGGTGGCCACCAAGGTGCAGGGAGACGCCGCCGAGGCCGGCATCAAGCTGGAGCTGAACCCGCAGCCGCTCACCACGTTCCTCGACGAGATGCGCGGCGGGAAATCTCCCCTCGGGTTCACCCCGCAGAGCCTGAACTACCCGGTCGCCGACTCGCTGATCAACAACATGGCACCCGGGCAGGCCACAGCGCTGCGCTCGGGCTGGACCGTCGAGCGGGCCGACCCGGCGATCGTGGCCGCCGGCAAGAAGGTCACCGCGACCCTCGACCTGGCCGGTCGGGCCGCCGCCATGCAGGAGTGGCAGCGGCTGATGAACGCGTCCTCGCCGTACCTCGTGCTGGCCAGCAACTCCTCCATGGTCGTGGCGACCACCGACCTGACCGGGGCGGACTACACCGCCGCCGGCTGGCAGGTGGACCTCGCCGCGGTCGGCCGCAAGTAGTCACGACGACATGACGACAGTCCACAACGGCGCCCCGGACGCGGTCTCCACGACCGCGCCCCGGGCCCGGGGTGCCCACCCGCTGCTGACCTTCCTGGCCAAGCGGGTGGCGATCACCGCCGGATTGCTGCTGGGCGTCACGGTGGTGACGTTCGGGCTGGTCAACGTGGTCCCCGGTGACCCGGTCACCGCCAACCTCTCCGACCAGGCTCTCAACGACCCGGCCGCGGTGGCCGCCTTCCGGCAGAAGTGGGGTCTGGACCAGCCACTCTGGGCGCAGTACCTGCACTACCTGGGCAACCTGCTGCACGGCGACCTGGGCCAGTCCCAGCAGACCGGCCGAGCCGTCCTGGACGATCTGCTCCACTACGTGCCGGCTACCCTCGAGCTGGCCATCCCGAGCATGGTGCTGGCACTGCTGATCGGCACCGGGATCGGCATGCTCGCGGCGATCCGAAACGGCCGGCTCACCGACCAGCTCGTCCGGGTCGGCGCTCTGCTCGGGCTCTCCACCCCGCCGTTCTGGCTGTCCCTCGTCGTGCTCTACGTCTTCTTCTACCAGCTCGGCCTGGCACCCAGCGGCGGACGGCTGTCCCCGGACTTCAGCCCGCCGCCCACCGTCACCGGCATGTACACCGTCGACGCGGCGCTCGCCGGGCAGTGGGACGTCGCCTGGGACGCCGCCCAGCACCTGTCCCTGCCGGTGCTCGTGCTGACCTCGCTGACCGTGGCGATGCTGGTCCGGTTCGTCCGCTCGGCGATGCTCGAAGTGCTCCAGCAGGACTACATCCGCGCCGCGTACGCCAAGGGCCTGCCGACCCGGGTGGTGCTGCGCCGGCACCTGCTGCGCGCCGGCCTGGTCCCGGTGGTCACCGTCTCCGGGCTGGCCTTCGCCTCGCTGCTGTCCGGAACGGTGCTGGTCGAGAGCATCTTCGGCTGGCCCGGCGTGGGCCAGTACGCCTACCGCAGCGCCACGGCGCTGGACCTGCCCGCGATCCTCGGCGTCAGCCTGTTCGTGGCAATGGTCTACACGCTGGTCAACCTGACCGTCGACCTGCTGTACGGGCTCATCGACCCGAGGATCCGCCTGTCATGACCACACTCGCGCCCGGTCCGGTGACCCCGGACCCGAAGGCGGAGCGCGCCCTGACCCGGCGCCGTTGGCTCGGCCGCCTGCGCGGCGCACCGACGAGCCGGCCGGTCTGGCGCCAGCCGATCGCCGTGGTGGCCCTGGCCATCCTCGGCGGATGGTTGCTGGTGGCGCTTCTCGCCGGCGTTCTCGCCCCGTACGATCCGCTGGCGCAGAGCCCCGACGCCTACGCGCCGCCGTCCGGGGCGCACTGGTTCGGCACCGACTCGCTCGGCCGGGACATCCTCAGCCGGGTCGTCCACGGTGCCCGCCTGTCCATCCCCCTCGCGTTGGCCATCGTCTCGTTGGCCCTGCTGGTCGGCGGCCTGCTCGGGCTCGTCGCCGGATACGTCGGCCGGTTCGTCGACGAGGCGTTGATGCGCCTCACCGACCTGGTGTTCGCCTTCCCGCAGATCATCCTGGCCATGGCGGTGACCGCCGCGTTCGGCCCGAACACCCGCAACGCCGTGCTGGCTCTGGTCATCGTCTCCTGGCCGGTGTACGCCCGGGTCATCCGCAGCGCCGTGTTGAGCATGCGCGGCGACGACTACCTCAACGCCGCCCGGCTGCTCGGCGTCGGGCCGATCCGCGCGTTGCGCCGCGACGTGCTGCCCAACAGCATCGGCCCGGCGATCGTGCTGGCGACCCTGGAGCTCGGCAACGCGGTGCTGCTGCTCGCCGCGCTGTCCTTCCTCGGCCTGGGCCCCCGCCCACCGGCCGCCGAATGGGGCTCGATGGTGGCCCTCGGCGCGCAGGACCTGTCCATGTGGTGGGTCAGCGTGTTTCCCGGTCTGGCGATCCTCACCGTCGTGATGGCCTTCAACGTGCTCGGCGACGCGCTGCGTGACCGGCTCGACCCCCGCTACGCGAAGGGACGCTGAGGTGGCACCGCTGCTCGACGTCGATTCCCTGGCCGTCACCCTGCCCTCGCCGCGTGGCCCGCTGCCGATCCTGCACGACGTGTCGCTGACCGTCGGCGAAGGGGAGTTGGTCGGCATCGCGGGGGAGAGCGGCTGCGGCAAGAGCCTCACCGCGCAGGCCCTGCTCGGGTTGCTGCCACCGGGTGCGGCCGTCAGCGGCTCGGCCCGGTTCGCCGGCACCGAACTGCTGGGCCTGGATGCTCGGGGCTGGCAGCGGGTCCGCGGGGCCGGCATCGCCATGGTGTTCCAGGATCCGACCGCCGCCCTGCACCCGATGCTCACCGTCGGCCGGCAGCTCACCGAACACATGCGGGTGCACCTGCGGTTGGACCGCCGGGCCGCGACCCGGCGAGCTGTCGAACTGCTCGACCAGGTCCGCATTCCGGATCCGGAGCGGGCCCTGCGCGCGTACCCGCACCAGTTCTCCGGGGGGATGCGCCAGCGGGTGGCCATCGCCATCGCCCTGGCCGCCCGCCCCCGGCTGCTGATCGCCGACGAACCGACGACCGCCCTCGACGTCACAGTGCAGGCCGGCATCCTCGCCCTGCTGGACCGGCTGCGCGCCGAGACCGGGCTGGCGGTCGCGTTCATCACCCACGACCTCGGGGTGCTCAGCGCCCTCACCACCCGCGCGTACATCTTCTACGCCGGGCGGGTCGTGGAGACCGGTTCGACGGGCGCACTGCTGACCGCACCCACCCACCCGTACACCGCCGCGCTGCTCGGGGCCCGCCCGCACGGCACCCAGACCGGCGGGACGCTGCGGCCCATCCCGGGTGCCCCGCCGGCACCGGGCGAGGCGCCGCCGGGATGCCCGTTCGAACCCCGGTGCGGGTACGCCGAACCGTCCTGCGGCACCGCCCCGCCCCCGCTCATCCCCGCCGGTGTCGACCGGTCGGTGGCCTGCGTAGTCCGTCCGCAGCTGGAGGTGGCCGCATGAACGTCCCCGCGCCAACGAGCCGGCTGTGCTTCAGCGACGTGGAGGTCGAGTACCGGTCCCGGGGACGCGGGCGGGTGCGTGCCGTAGCCGGGGTCAGCCTGGAGGTGTTGCCCGGCCAGATCGTCGGACTGGTCGGCGAGTCCGGCTGCGGCAAGTCCTCGCTGGCCCGTGTGGCGGTTGGGTTGACCGCGCCGAGCGCCGGCAGCGTCCGGTACGCCGACCGACCGGTCACCCCGCTGGGCTGGCGGCCCCGCCCGGGCGCCGAGGTCGGCCTGCAGATGGTCTTCCAGAATCCGTACGCCTCGCTGAACCCCCGGCGCACCATCGGCTCCCAGCTCCTCGACGGCGTGCCGGCGACGATCACCGGGGCGAACCGCCGGGCCCGGGTGCGTGACCTGCTCGACCGGGTGGGCATGCCGGCCACCGCGGCGGAGCGGTACCCGCACCAGTTCTCCGGAGGCCAACGGCAGCGCCTGGCGATCGCCCGCGCACTCGCCCCGGAACCTCGGATGATCATCGCCGACGAGCCGGTCACGGCGCTGGACGCCTCGTCCCAGGCCCAGGTGGTGAACCTGCTCGTCGGGCTGGTCCGCGACCTGGACATGGGCATGCTGTTCATCTCCCACGATCTCGCGCTGGTGCACGAGATCGCCGACGTGACAGCGGTGATGTACCTGGGCCGGATCGTCGAGGCCGCGCCCACCGGCGAGCTGTGGCGCGAGCCCCGGCACCCGTACACCCGGGCGTTGATCGACGCGGTGCCGCAGATCGGGCCCACCCCGCGCCTGCCCGCCATCCTCCCCGGGGAGGTGCCCGATCCGGCCAACGCGCCGGCCGGATGCCGGTTCCGGCCGCGCTGCCCGCACGCGTTCGACCCGTGCGGCGACCAGCCGCCCACCGTCGACCTGGGCGGCCGCAGCGTCGCCTGCTGGCTCACCGACACCGCGGCGGCGCCCGACGTCGCGCGCTCACTCTGAGGACACCCCATGCGCATACCCACCGAGCAGGTCCTGGTCAACCTCGCCCTCTATGACGGCGTCGAGGACGCCGTCCAGCGGGACCGGGGTATCTGGATCGACGCCGACGGGATGATCCGTGCCGTCGGCCAGGTCGACGACGTACTCGCCGAAGCCGGTGACGCCCGCGTGGTCGACCTCGGCGGCGACCACGTCATGCCCGGTCTGACCAACATGCACGTGCATCTCTCGCTCGGGCTGCCCGGCCACCTCGCGGAAACGGTGCACGGCTCCAACCTGGCCGAGTTGGTGCTGCTGATGGCCGACTCGGCCCGGCGCACCCTGCACGCCGGCGTCACCACCGCTCGGCTGGTCGGGGAGAGCCGGTACGCCGACTTCGCCCTGCGCAAGGGGATCGAGGCCGGCGCCGTCGACGGACCCCGCATCTTCACCGCCGGGCACGCGCTCTGCTGCACCGGTGGGCACGGCTGGGAAGCGGACGCCCTCGAAGCCGACGGCGCGGACGGTTTCCGCCGGGCCACCCGGGAACAGATCCGCGCCGGAGCTGACCTGATCAAGGTCTGCATCTCCGGCGGTATCGCCGGCCAGTTCGAGGCGATCGACACGCCACAGCTGCTCGACGACGAGATGGCGGCGGTCATCCGCGTCGCGCACGACTGGGGGCGCAAGGTCACCGCGCACGCCGGCCCAGCCGACTCGGTCCGCCGCGCGGTGGAGCTCGGCCTCGACTGCGTCGAGCACGGCTACGAGCTGACCGACGAGGTCACCCGACTGATGGCTGAGCGGAATGTCTGGTACGTGCCGACCATCGTGGTGAGCCGGTGCGAGCAGTTCTTCCGCGACTCCGGGGTGCCGGGCTGGCTGATGGACCGCGCCCTGGCCGCCGGCCCACGGCACTGGGAAAGCCTCCAGCACGCCATCGGCAACGGCGTGCCGATCGCCCTGGGCAGCGACATGCCCCCGCACGCCGGCTACGACGAGACCACCGCGACCGTCCGCGAACTGGAGTTCATGGTGGACGCCGGGATGCCGGTCCCGGACGCGCTCAAGGCCGCCACCACCCGCCCCGCACAGTGGCTGGGTCGGGCCGACACGCTCGGCAGCGTCGAGGTCGGCAAGCACGCCGACCTGCTGGTGCTGCGCGACGACCCGACCCGCTCCGTCTCCGCGCTGCGCACCCTGCACGTGGTGATGAAGGGCGGCGTCGTGTACCGCGACGACCACGGACGTACCCGGGCGCCGCGATGACCAGCATCACCGCCGTTGCCGACGGCTACCTCGACGCGCTCGCCGACCTGGACCCGCAGGCCGCCGAGGCCGCCGGGCGTACCGCCGACTCGCAGGTCCCGGACCTGTCGCCGGACGGGTTCGACGCCCGGGCCGAGCTGGCCCGACGCGCCGCGACGGCCGCCGCCGCCGCGACCGCGCACGGCCCGGCCGAGCGCGCGCTGGCCGGCGCCCTGCTCGACCGGCTGGCCAGCGAGGTCGACCTGTACGACGCGGGCTTCACCACCCGGCTGCTCGCACCCCTCGCCACCCCGGTGCACCTGGTCCGGCAGATCTTCGACAACCTCCCTCGGAACACCGAGGACGACTGGGCCGTCGTCGCCGCCCACCTGCGTCAGGTGCCCGCGGCGCTCGACAGGTACGCCGCGACGCTGCGCCGCTCAGCGCAGCGCGGACACCTGGTCGCCCGCCGTCAGGTGCTGGTGGTCGCCGAGCAGTGCACCGCCTGGACCACCGCCGACTTCTACGGCCGGTTGGTGGCCGGCTACCCCGGTGGGCTGCTCGCCGGGCAGCTGCACCTCGGCGCGCGGCTGGCCACCACCGCCACCGCGGACTTCGCCGCCTTCCTCCGAGCCGAGCTGGCTCCCGCCGCGTCCGAGGTCGACGGCGTCGGCAGCGATCTCTACAGGGTCACCGCCCGCAGTTTCCTCGGCGCTGCCGTCGACCTCGACGACCTGTACGCCTACGGCTGGGAGGAGCTGGACCGCACCGCCGCCGAGCTACGCGCGGTCGCGAACGAGCTGGGCCACGCCGACGTGGCGGCGGCCCGGGCGGCGCTGGACGCCGACCCGGACGGTCGCGTCCCGGCTGGTCCCGCCCTCGAGCAGTGGTTGCGACAGCGGACCGCGCAGCTGACCGACGCGCTCGACGGCACGCACTTCGACATACCGCCGGCCACCCGACGGGTGGTGTGCCGGATCAGCCCCGCCGCGTCCGGCGTCATGTACTACACGCCTCCGGACCCGGCGCTGACCCGTCCCGGCGCGATCTGGTGGTCGGTGCCCACGGGCCAGTCGACAGTGCCGGTGTGGCGGCACGTCGGGACGCTCTGCCACGAAGGGCTTCCCGGTCACCATCTCCAGCACGCCATCACCCTCACCACCGCCGATCTGCACCCCTGGCAGCGCAACCTCTGTCAGGTCCACGGGTACGCCGAAGGCTGGGCGCACTACGCCGAGCGGCTCGCCGACGAGATCGGCCTCTACACCGCCCCGGCCGAGCGGCTCGGGATGCTCGACGGCCAGATGTGGCGCGCCGCCCGCGTCGTCATCGACCTCGGCCTGCACCTCGGCCTGTCGATCCCGGCCGGTAACGGGTTCACCCGGGAGCGGCGGTGGACCCGTGCGCTCGGGGTGGACATCCTCACCCGCGTCGCCGGGCTGGACGCCGAGACAGCGCGTTTCGAGGTCGACCGGTACCTCGGCTGGCCGGCGCAGGCCCTGGCGTTCAAGGTCGGGGCGCGGCTGTGGCAGCAGGCCCGCCGGGACGCCGAACGGCGTGCGGGCGCCGCGTTCGACCGCAAACGGTTCCACCACACCGCGCTGGCGCTCGGACCCATGGGACTGGATCCACTGCGCGCCCGTCTCGCCGACCTGCCCTGACCACCCTTACCGCCCCCGGCTCCGATCGGAAGTGACCGCCGATGACCACCGATGAGCTCACCACCACCATCACCGGCCTGTACCGGTCGCTCGGCGACCGGCCGGCCTTCGACGCGCACCTGCATCCGGAGGTGACTATCTGGGAGTCCGACGCCGACGGCCTGCTGTGCGGCCTGACCGCGCTGGACGACCTGCGGGACCGACGGGCGGCCCGGGCGGCGGGGTCGTCCCCGGTCGCGGTGGCGCCGGAGGATCTGCGCGCCGAGGCCTGGGGCGACACCGGCCTGGTCCGCTACGTGTTGCGAGCCCGGTACGACGGCGCCCGGCCGGACGAGTGCTTCCGGGTGACCGACGTGCTGCGCCGCGAGGGAAACGCCTGGCGGATCGTGCACCACCACGCGGAGGCCGTGCGATGAGCGCCGACGAACCGACCACCGACCTGTACGACCTGCGGGTCGTGGTGGAGCGGATCGAGGGCCGCTCGGTGTGTGGTCTGAAGCCGGGCGACCATATCGACCTGACCGGTTCCAGCCGGCTCACGATCCCCGCCGGCGGGCACTTCTGCCTGTACGCCCTCGCCGCGTGCCTGCCCCTGCTCCCGGCCAAGCAGCGGGAGTTGGCCGAGGGTGACTGGCTGGCCCGGGACAGTCACGTCGCCTGCCCGGACCCGGAGGAGCGGGTCATCCTGCGCATCGAGCGGACCAGCCGCCGGCAGATCCCCACCGGAGAGTTGACGTGAGCGCAGGGCTGGTCGGCATCGGCCTGCAGTCCGACAAGTCCGCCGACGAGTACGCCGAGCTGGCCGAGCTGACCGAACGGCACGGGTTCGACGTCCTGTCGGTCTTCGGTGACCTGATGTACCAGCCGCCGATCTTCCCGCTGCTGGTGGCGGCGCGGCACACCCGGCGGATCCGCCTCGGCGCGGCGTGCCTCAACCCGTTCACCATGCACCCGGTGGAGGTCGCCGGTCAGGTGGCCGCGCTGGACCTGGCCTCGCACGGTCGGGCCTACCTCGGGCTGGCCCGGGGCACCTGGCTCAACGAGATCGGCGTGCCGCAGGTCCGGGCCATCCGGCGCATCGTCGAGACGGTCGACGTCGTCCGACTCCTGCTCGCCGGTGATGACAGCGGCTTCCAGGGTGGAGAGTTCAGCGTGGCGCCGGGCACGTCGCTGCGGTACACGCCGGCCCGTGCCGACGTACCGGTCCTGGCCGGCACCTGGGGGCGGCAGACCGCGCGGGCGGCGGCGGGGTTCGCGAGCGAGGTCAAGGTCGGCGGGTCGGCCAACCCGGCGATGGCCCGGATGATGCGGGCCTGGCTGGACGGCGCGACGCTGACTGGGGGCGATGGCACAGGTGTCGTGCTCGGGGCGGTCACCGTCGTCGACGAGGACGGTGCGCTGGCACGTCGGATGGCCCGCCGTGAGGTGGCCATGTACCTCGCGGTGGTCGCCGCCCTCGACCCGACCATCGAGGTGGATCCGGAGCTGCTGGCACGGATCCAGCAGCACGTCGGCCGCCGGGAGGACGACCTCGCCGGCGCGCTGATCGGTGACGACCTGCTCGATCTGTTCGCCTTCTCCGGCACCCCCGAGCACGTCGCGGCGCAGGCCGCGGCGGTGTTCGACGCCGGGGCGAGCCGGGTGGAGTTCGGCACTCCGCACGGGTTGACGCCGCGCCACGGGATCGATCTGCTCGGCCGGCGGGTGCTTCCGCTGTTACGCGGGTGAAAACTCCTCATCAAGGACTCTCGAAGATCACGCACTCGCGCATCTGATCTTGCAGAAAGCCGCCCGAAGAGGCGCTTTCGTCCACATTGGACGAGGAGGCACGGCGTCAAGGCGCAGAAGGTGACCTCGTTCCAGGTGTGGACCTCGACCGACGACGGTGCCACCTGGAAGACGGCGCGGGTCACCGGCGCGGGGGACAACTACCGGGTCGAGCTGCCGAAGGCCGCCGCCGGGCAGCCCGTCTCGCTGCGGGTGAAGGCTGCCGCGAACGGCGGTAGTGGTATCGACCAGACCATCATCCGGGCGTACAACGCCGGCTGATCGTCACCGGAGCTGGTGCGGCCCGGCCCTGCGCCGGGCCGCACCAGCACCACGGACCGGCCGACGACCGACGCTCGGCAGGGCTTCCCGCGCGGGCCAGCACGGGCAGCATCTCTCCTGGCGAGCGCGCGAGGACGTGGCCTGACCGGGGTGGCGGCGTCGTACGGGAGTGAGAGCATCCCGTCATGGCGACAGCGAAAGAGCCGGTGACGGTCCCGACCGAGGTCAGCGTCGATGACTTCCTGGCCGCGGTTTCTGATGAGCGTAGGCGGGCCGACGCGGGGCGGCTCCGCGCGATCATGGGCGAGGTGACCGGCGAGCCGGCGGTGATGTGGGGTCCGAGCATCGTCGGCTTCGGCAGCTACCACTACAGCTACGACAGCGGGCGTACGGGCGAGGCGCCACTTGTGGGTTTCTCGCCGCGCAAACAACACCTCGTCGTCTACCTGGTGGGCGGTTTCGAGCAGCGGTACGGCCGGATCCTCGAACGGCTCGGCCCACACCACGCCGGAAAGGGCTGCCTCTACCTGAAGCGGCTCGAC
Organism: Micromonospora coriariae; assembly: GCF_900091455.1. Lineage (NCBI taxonomy): Bacteria > Bacillati > Actinomycetota > Actinomycetes > Micromonosporales > Micromonosporaceae > Micromonospora > Micromonospora coriariae. The sequence goes on from NZ_LT607412.1 coordinate 5,554,944, forward strand.
ACCGTCGACGAGAGCGCGCTGCGCGAGCTGCTCGACCGCACCGCGCGGGTGCACCAGGGCGTCGACCGGGCCAGCGGACGCTGACCCGCACCGCCGGTTCTGGTCACTGACCCGTCCAGACCGCCTTCGCGCCGGAGTCGCCGGTGCGGATCACGTAGTAGAGGGCGACGCCGGCGGCCACCAAGGACAGCACCTGCAGCGACAGGGTCAGCGCTCGGCTGGTGACGCCGCCTGCGGTCGCGCTCGCCTCGGCCGCGCGGGGCGGGACGAACCAGACCAGTGCCAGCGCCACGATCGCCAGCCCGATGGTGGCCCAGAGCGTGAAGTCGCCGAACTGCTGGTGGGCCTCGATCGTTGGGACGAACTCCGGGGTTACCCGGTTGGCGGCCCGCATGCGGTCGAAGAAGGCGTCACCGGTGAGTTTCGCCAGCAGCGCGGCGAGCGGTGCGCCCAGGGCGAGCAGCCCCAGCACCCAGCGGGTGTGCGGCCGGAGCGGCGCGACGAGCGCGTAGGCCACCGCCAGGAGGGCCAGCAGCGGCACGAACACGACCGCGGCGTGCAATACGAGAGGATGGGCGGGGATGCCCATGAACTCCTCGAACATCGGCGTCTCCTACGGCGGTGGCGGGCGGACCGTGATCGTCCACCGATGGACGCTATCGGTACCGGCTGGGTGTGTCAGCCCCCAATGTGCGAGCGCTCGGCGGCAGGCGGGGATGCATAGGGTGCGACGGTGCTCAAGGGACTGCTGCTCGACTTCTACGGCACGGTGGTCGAGGACGACGACGCCATGATGGCGGCGATCGCCGACCAGGTGGCCGCCCGCGCCTCGGTGCCGGTCTCCGGCAGCGATGTCGCCACGGCCTGGGCAGCGGAGTACGAGGCGGTGGCGTCCGGGCCACGGTTTCGCTCTTTGCGGGACAGCGCGATGGCGAGCCTGGCCTCGGTGATGGCCGAGGTCGGCTGCGCCCGTGACCCGGCCGCCCTGTGCGCGGAGCAGTTCAGGTACTGGCGCTCACCACCACTGCGGCCCGGCACCGCTGAGTTCCTGTCCCGCGTCACAGTGCCGATCTGCCTGGTGTCCGATGTGGACACCGATGACGTGCGTGCGGCGATGGCACACCACGGCCTGGCCTTCGCGGCCGTGGTGACCAGCGAGGCCACCCGCGCGTACAAGCCGGACCGGGCCATGTTCGGCCGGGCGCTCGCCGCCCTCGGGCTGGAGGCGCACGAGGTGCTGCACGTCGGTGACTCGCTCACCGCCGACGTGGGCGGGGCGCACGCGGCGGGCATCCGGGCCGTCTGGGTCAACCACCGGGGGCAGAGCGCGCCGCGCGATGCCCCGGTCGCGTACGAGATCGCCGACCTGTCCGAGCTGGCCGGGATCCTCCGATAGCGGCCGTCCGGCCGGCAACCGTCCTGGCCGGTGCTCGGCGGGCGGGCGCTCGGCTCAGGTCACCACGGACCGCACACCGAGGCCGAGCAGGATCACGCCGGTCAGCCGATCGAGCATGCGTCGGACGCTGGCCGTGCGGAGCAGCCGGGCGGCGGCACCGGAGACGGCGGTCCATCCCGCGAGCCAGCAGGTGTGCAGCGCGGCGTGCGCCGTGGCGAGAAGCAGCATCGGCACCAGCACCGGTCGGCCCGGTTCGAGGAACTGCGGTGCCAGGGTGAGGTAGACGGCGGCTGCCTTGGGATTCAGGACGTTGCCCAGCAGTCCCTGAAGGTAGGGGTGGTGCACGCGCCACGGCAGCCTCCGGGCGCGGACCGGAGCCGGCCGGCCCGCCGCGGCCGTCGCCTCCGCCGTGGCCACGTCCGACGCCCCTGACCTGGTCGCAGTGCGGCGGTAGGTCGCGGACCAGAGAAGCCACAGCCCGAGCCCGATCAGGTAGGCGGCACCGACCAGCTTGACGACCCAGAACACCTGCGACGAGCGAAGCAGCAGCGCGGCCAGGCCGGCGGCGGCCAGGGTGGCATGCACGTAGATCCCGGTGACCGTACCCAGGATCACCCACCATCCCTGCCGCCGCCCGCCGGTGGCCACCCGTGAGACGACAAGCGTCATGCTCGTTCCCGGTGTGGTGGTGATCGGCGCGACGGCGGCCAGGAAGCTGAGCACCGCGACCCCGTGTGTGCTCATACCACCACCCGGTAGTGGGTCGTGAGCAGTCCGGTGTCGTCGTACACGTGGAATGCGACGCCGGGCGGCTGGGTCTGGGTGGTCAACGGTCCCTGGCCCTCCCAGGGCATCCGAAGGGTGGAGACCACGCCCGGCGCGATCCGCAGCGGGCGGCCGGCGAAGGTGCTCGCGGCCGCGGTGTGGAAATGCCCGGTCAGCACGGCGACGACCTGCGGGTGGGCGGTGACCAGGTCGGCCAGGGGGTCGGCGGGCAGTAGCCGCATCGGGTCGATGACCGGGTGGTGCAGCACGACCGGCGGGTGATGAAAGGCGATGAACGTCGGCGTGTCGGCCGGCACCGAGCCCAGTTCGTCGGCGAGCCACGTCACTGTCTCGTCGTCCAGGTGGCCGTCGTCCTGGCCGGGTACGGAGGAGTCGGCGAGGAGGAAGACCGCGCCGGCCACGTCGTACCGGGTGTTGATCGGGCCGGTGCCGCCACCGCCGTCGCCGAGCAGACCCTTGCGGTACGCGTCGCGCACATCGTGATTGCCGGGACAGATCATGACCGGCAGCGGGGAGTCGAAGAGCTTCGCGGCGGTCTCGTATTCGGCCACCTCGCCATGGTCGGCGATGTCCCCGGTGATCAGGATCGCGTCGACCGGTCGTGGCAGGGCGTGCAGGTGGTCCATCACCCGGGCGGTCCGTTCGGCCGATCGGGGGTGATGGTCGATGTGAGTGTCACTGAGGTGCGCGATGACCAACACGACGACCCCTAATGGTTATCGACGGCAAATGCATTAGGGAAGTTACACTGGGCGGCGTCGGCCACACAAGCCAGAACAGGAGGGGCCGCGATGTCAGCCCAACTCGCGCTCGCCCTGGTCAGCACGATTCGACACGACGGCAACGGCGGCGTCGCCGATGACCTCGCCGACCTCGCCGGCCTGAACGCCTGGCTCCGCGAGCAGGCCGAGCCACTGCGGGAGTACGTGGGCGGGTTCGAGATTCGTGGCGGCGTGGTCGACGAGCGGACCCGGCTCGACGTGGTGGCGGTGCGCCGCGCCGCGCGTACGCTCTTCGCGGTGGCGGTCCGCCCCGGCCCGCCGAGCCGCGCCGACTCCGCCTCGCTGCTCCCTCCACAGGAGGCGGTCGCCCGGCTCAACCAGGCCGCCGGGGCGTTGCCGGTCCGGCCGGTGCTGAGCTGGGCGGAGGAGGACACGCCGTCCCTCGCCTGGCGTGGCGAGGCGGCTGACACGCGGCTGGCGATCACCGCGGGGCTGGCACGTGCCGCCATCGAGTTCATCGCCGGTCCGGCCCGCGACCTGTTGCGGGCCTGCCCCGCGCCACGCTGCGTACGCTACTTCGTCAAGGACCACCCGCGTCAGGAATGGTGCAAGCCCTCCTGCGGCAACCGTGCCCGCGTCGCCCGCCACTACCAGCGGCACACCGCAGGTCGATAGCTACCGCGATCAGCTACGGGAGCGTGGCAGGCAGTCCTTCTTGTACTTCAAACCCGAGCCGCACCAACAGGGGTCGTTGCGCTCGGGTGGCCAGGGAATCCGTGCGCCGGGTCGAGCCGCGAGTTCGCTCGCGTAGCCGGCCCGGATCTGTGGGTCGGCCAGATCGCCGTTGAGTCGGCTGGCATGGGCGCCCAGGCCGGCAACCGTCGCGCTGAGCACGCTCAGGCCGGTCCCGCCGGCGCTCGCCAGCCGGACCAGCTCCTTCTCCAGCCGGGCCCGATGCTCGTCCCAGTCCGGCCCGTACGCCTCGCTCAGGGCGGGGTGCTCGGCCAGCAGGCGGTCGAACTCGGCGCGGGGCCAGAAGAGCAGGTCCTGCTGACCGCCCTCGCGCTGCGCGGCCCGACGGACGAGCTGGGTCTCCAGCCGGTCCGCCAGGTCGTCGTGCCGGTCGTGCGGCAGGTTGAGGTCCCGGCGTACCCGGTGCCGCTGTTGCAGCAGGAAGAACAGGACGCCGGGCGATTCCGGGGGGCCCACCTCGACCGGAGGCTCCACGGCGGTGATGGCCTGCGCCGACGCTCCGGCGGCGGTCGCCCGCTCGCCGAGCAGCGTGTCGACGGCCTCGCTCAGCCATCTCTCGGCGATCGCCGAACGACCACCGGAGTCCAGCGCCGCGCTCACGTAGGCGGGGGCGTCGGGCTGGATGAGCAGGAACGGGCGAAGCGCGGTCAGCTCCGCCATCGCCTCGTCCTCCCGGCCGGCGGCCTGGAAAAGGGTCCGGGCCCGCAACGCCCGGGCGAACCCGGCCCGCGGGTCGTCCCCTGACGGGTACGCCGCCAGGGCGCGGTCCGCGTACCGGAGCGCGGCATCTGACTTCCCCCGGATCTCGGCGATCTCGGCGGCCAGGGTCAGCGCGTCGCCGGCGTCGTCCGGGTCCTCCAGCCTGTCCTGCTGCGCCGCGTCGGCCAGGTCGGCGGCGACACCGAGCGGGTCGGCCATCCCGAGCGCCGAGCGGCGAATTTCAGCGAGGTCAGCCTTGGTGAGTACGTCTTTCGTCGGCACGATCTCACGCTACGTCGGGGTGCTCCCGGTGTGCCGGCAGATCAGCTGTAACGCCGCTCTCACGTTGGTGCGAGGTGAACATGATGCTCGGCGCCGTGGCCGGGCTCTCGGTGTCGCGCACGGCCACGCCCGCCTCGCGCACCATGAACACGTCCACCGGATCCTCGGTCTCGAGTCTGAACCCGTGCCGTTCGTACAGCCGCCGGGCCGGACTGCCCTGCAGCACGTTCAGCCGGACCGGGGTGCCATCGCGGTCGCACTGCTCCAGCAGCCCGCGCAGCAAGGCCCCACCGATGCCGCTGCCCTGCAGGTGCGGGGCCAGGTAGAAGTGCTCCAGCCAGTGGGCGTCCCCGGCCGGCCGCAGCGACACGCAGCCGGCGAACGCGCCGGCCACCTCGATCACCCAGGTGTGCGCCGGCGCGAACCCGTCCCGCAGTCGTTGCCGCACCCGCTGCTCGTCGTACCGCCCGAGCCGCTCCAGATCCGCCCGCAGCACCAGGGCCCGCAACTCAGCCACCGCCTCGACGTCCGCCGCCGACGCCGGCCGGATCTTCCAGTCCGCCATGGTCGGCAGACTACTGAGGGCCGCTCAGAACTCCTCGTACACCGCCGGGTCCTGGTCCGCCAGGCGCCCGTCCGGGCGGCCCAGCGCGGTGATGGCCTCGACCTCCGCGTCGGTGAGCTTGATCCCGAAGACGTCCAGGTTCTCGAGCTGCCGCTGCGGGGAGGCGGCCTTGGGCAGCGGGATCACCTGGCGGGTCACGTGCCAGGCGAGGATCGTCTGCGCCGGGCTGACGCCGTGAGCGGTCGCGATCTCCACGATGACGGGGTGCTGTTGCAGGTCGTTGCCATGGCCGAGTGGGCTCCACCCCTGCACGAGGATGCCGTGCTCCCGGTGGTAGTCGATCGCCTCCTGCTGCGGGAAGTACGGATGCACCTCGATCTGGTTGACCACCGGAGCAACCCCTGTCTCGGCCACCAGCCGGTCGATGTGCTCAGGTAGGAAGTTGGAGAGACCGATGTGCGTGACCAGGCCGCGCTCGCGGGCCTCGATCAGCGCCTGCCACGCCTGCACGTACAGGTCGACAGTGGGGTTCGGCCAGTGGATCAGGTACAGGTCGACCCGGTCGAGGCCGGTGCGGAACACACTCTCCTCGATGGTGGTAAGCGCCTCGTCGTAGCGGTGGTGCCGTCCCGGCAACTTCGAGGTGACGACCAGCGCGTCCCGTACGTCGCCCGCCGCACGCGCGGCCCGGCCGACCGCGCCCTCGTTCTCGTAGTTGACCGCCGAGTCGAGCAACCGGTATCCCGCCCGGATCGCCTGACCGATCGCGTCGACACCCGCCGAGCCGTTCAGGCGGTAGGTGCCGAGCCCGATCGCCGGCAACGTAGTGCCGTCGGCGGCCGTCAGGTGAGGAATTGCCATGGTTGATCTGCCTTTCGTCGACCGTGGCTGGACCCTACCCGCACCAGTTGCGCACCGCCCTTCTCAACGATGGGAGGCCGGTTCTGACTGGCTGGTGTCTGATGCCGACCTGGCAGCGAAGCTGCTGCACTCGGGGCAGGTCGACACCACCGGGTGCGCGCAGGCGAGTACGTGATCGAGGAAGTCCTGCGCGGCGTGCAACCGGCGGATCTGGTCGGCGATCCGGTCCCGCCGGTCACGCACCAGCGCTGTGCGGCGCTGGCCGTCGCCGCGATACAGGTCTCCGATCTCGGTCAGTGACATGCCAGCCCGCTGGCAGAGCCGGATCAGACGCGCCCGCGTGATCGTCTCGTCGTCGTAGATCCGGTGTCCGTTGGCAAGCCGGGCCGGTTCGAGTGCCCCGACCTCCTCCCAATGCCGCAGGACATGCGTCGGGACGCTGACCAGCGCCGCCGCGTCTCCGATTCGCCACGTCGTCACACAGGCTCCTTGGGGAATTGACTTCAGGTCGACCTGAACTTCTACGGTGCTCCCCGCGGCGCGCGATGCGCCAGGGTAGGGGGAGAAGTTCATGATCCACGCGATCCGGGAGGCCGCGGTGGCGGCCGGTGCGTTGGCTGCGGTGCCGTACCGCCTGATTCGGCCGCGTCCGATCGACCGACACTTCCTGGCCGGGCTGTCCGACGCCGGTACCCCGCGCGGGGATGTCGAAGTCGAGCTGATCACATTGAACCAGACGGTGCGGTCGGTGCCGACGCCGCTGATCGCCGAGGCCGTCCGGAAACCGCGCCGGGTCGGCAACGCCCTGACCACGTACGTGATCCGGCATCCGGAGGTCACCGTGCTGCTCGACCCGTCGGTCTGTACCGACGTCGGCGCCCGGGTGATCGGCGAGCTGCCGTGGACGTTGCGGCCGGCGGTGCGGCCGCGCTATCAGGTGCTGCCGACCACGACGGCGCTGGAGCGGGCCGGCATTCCGGCCGACACGATCAACTTCGCACTACCCACCCACCTGCACTGGGATCACGTCTGCGGCTTGCTTGACCTTCCCGGCCTGCCGGTCATGGTGCGGGAGCGGGAACGGGACTGGATGATGTCCGGCGACACCGCACCGGCAGGCGGCGTCCGAGCTGCCCTGCGGGGCCGGCGGCTGGACAGCTACGAGTTGGAGGGGCCGCCGGTGCTCACCTTCGAGCGCAGTCACGACCTGCTCGGCGACGGGTCAATGATCATGGTCGAGCTGGCCGGGCACACGCCGGGGAGTGTCGGCGTCCTGCTACGTACCCCCAACGGACCGGTGCTGGTCGCTGGTGACGCAGCCTGGCACGGGCTGCAGATCGAACACGTCCGGCAGAAGGCGCCGTACCCGGGACGGCTCGTCGACGACGATCGCGACGGAGCCTTCCGTGCACTGCACCGGCTGCACGCCGTCCGGAACAAGGTCCGCATCATCCCGACCCACGACCCGAGCGCCTGATCCCTGATCCGAACCTACGGGATCGATCCAGGTCCGATGAGCCAGCGGTACGTCGACCGGACTCTTCCCGATGTCGACTCTCACCGGGAGCGCACCACAAGATCGACACGCCGTCCCGGTGGGTCCGGACATCAACGTGACCATCGGTCGCCTTGTGTCCGAATCCGAACCACGGGGCGATCAGGTCAACGAGGATTGTCCCCGTGACGAGCGACGACCCGCGCCGGCGATGGTCCGCCCGGACCGCCTGGGTCGGCCGGTTCAACTCTCCGCTGCGCGCGTTCCTGCACACCGAGACCGGCGGCGCACGGGTGGTGCTGGTCGCCGCGGTGGTGGCGCTCCTGTGGGCCAACATCCACATGTCGTCGTACGAGTCGCTCTGGAGCACGTCCCTCTCCGTCCAGCTCGGCGACTGGCACGTGTCCCACGACCTGCGTACCTGGGTCAACAGCGGACTCATGACGTTCTTCTTCCTGGTCGCCGGGCTGGAGCTGCGCCGCGAGTTCGACATCGGCGAGCTACGGGATCGGCGTCGGCTCGCGTTGCCGCTGCTGGCCGGGCTCGGCGGGATGCTCCTGCCGATCGCGATCTATCTCGTGATCAATGCCGGGCGCACCACCGCCGCGGGCTGGGGCGCGGTGATGGCCACGGACACGGCGCTCGCGCTCGGCGCGCTGGCCGTCTTCGGCCCGCGCTTCTCGGATCGGTTGCGGGGTTTCCTGCTGACGGTCTCCGTCATCGACGACCTGGTAGCGATCGCGGTGCTGGCGGTCGCCTATCCGAAACATCCTTCGGCGCCGGCGCTGCTCGCCGCGGCGGGGATCTTCGTCGTCGTCCTGCTCGTCCGGGCCCTGGGCGTGCGGTTCGGGCCGGTCTACGCGCTGCTGGGGGTGGCGGCCTGGCTCGCGGTCTCGGAGTCCGGTGTCGATCCGGTCGTGGTAGGCCTGGTGATGGGGTTGCTGTCCTTCGCCTACGCCCCCGGTCGCAGTGAACTGCAGCGGGCGAGCGACCAGTTCCGCCTCTTCCGGGAACAGCCCACCCCACAGCTCGCCCGTTTGGCCCGGGCCGGGCTCACCTCGGCGCTGTCGCCGAACGAGCGGCTGCAGACCCTCTTCCACCCGTGGGCGAGCTACGTGATCGTGCCGCTCTTCGCGCTGGCGAACGTCGGGATCATGATCGACGGCGAACTGCTGGGCAGGGCTGTGGCCTCCCCGGTCACGCTCGGCGTCGTGACGGCGTACATCGTCGGCAAGCCGGCCGGGATCGTGGCCACCTCGTGGCTGATGGCGCGGCTGAGCGGCAACCGGTTCCGGCCACCGGTCGGGTGGGTCGCCGTCGCCGGGGTCGGCACGGTGTCCGGCATCGGGTTCACCGTCGCGCTCCTGATCGCCACCCACGCGCTGCACGGCCCGGCTCTGGAGGAGGCGAAGCTCGGCATCCTCGTCGCGACGGTTGGCTCGTCCGTCATCACCTGGCTGGTGTTCCGCTCTGCCGCCCGGCTCCCGCCGGCCCGGCGTGCCCACGCGATGCTGGGCGTCGCCGAGGCCATCGTCGACCTGATGCCTCCGGTCGATCTGGAGCGCGACCACGTGCGCGGGCCGCGCGAGGCACCGGTGACGGTCGTGGAGTACGGCGACTTCGAATGCCCCTACTGCGGGCAGGCCGAGCCGGTGGTCCGGGAGCTGCTGGCCGACTTCGCCAACATCCGGTACGTCTGGCGACACCTGCCGCTGACCGACGTCCACCCGCATGCCCAACTCGCCGCCGAAGCGGCCGAGGCGGCGGGCGAACAGGGCGCGTTCTGGGAGATGCACGATCTGCTGCTCGCGCACCAGGACGCCCTCAATCCCGACGATCTGCTGAACTACGCCGAACAGATCGGCCTGGACCTGGACCAGTTCCGGGAGCACATGGTCAAGTTCAAGGGCGTCGACCGGGTCGCCGGGGACATCGAGTCCGCCGACCTCAGCGGTGTCACCGGCACCCCGACCTTCTTCATCAACGGCCGGCGCCACCACGGCGCGTACGACATCGCCGCGCTCTCCGCGGCGGTGAAGTCGGCGTTCGCCAGCGCGAAGCTCCGCCCCGAGTACCGTCGCGACCCCGGGCACCGCGACGAGGGCGAACCAGCGACCTGAACGCCGGGCACGACAACCACCCCGTGATGACGAACGTGGCGTCAGGGCGACTCCAGGGCGTCACCTTCCGGAACCCGGCGACGCTGGGTCGAAATCTGGTCTGTCAACTGGCGGGACCGCTCGTCGTCGCCAAGAGCGGCCAGATTGATGGCAAGGCCGGCGGCCGACTTCAGGGTGTCGGGGTGATTCGTGCCGAGCACGCGCCGACGACGGTTCAGGGTGTCCTCGTTCAGCTGGCGAGCCTGTTCGTGATGCCCCAGAACGGTCAGGTCATAGGCCAGGTTGTTGGCCGCGCTGAGGGTGTCGGGGTGATCGTCGCCCAGGACGCGGCGTCGGCGGTTCAGGGTGTCCTCGTCCAACTGACGGGCCTGCTCGTCCTCACCGAGTGCGGTCAGGTTGACGGCCAGGTTGTTGGCCGCGCTGAGCGTGTCGGGGTGATCGTCGCCCAGGACGCGGCGTCGGCGGTTCAGGGTGTCCTCGTTGAGTTGTCGGGCCCGCTCGTGATCGCCGGAAGCGGCCAGGTTGATCGCGAGGTTGTTGGCTGAGCGCAGGGTGTCGGGGTGATCGTCGCCCAGCGCGCGGCGTCGGCGGTTCAGGGTGTCCTCGTTGAGTTGTCGGGCCCGTTCGTGATCGCCGAGAGCCGCCAGGTTGACGGCCAGATTGTTGGCCGAGGTCAGGGTGTTGGAGTGATCGTCACCCAGGGCGCGGCTGTGACGGCTGAGCGTGTCCTCGTTGAGTCGGCGGGCCTGCTCGTGGTGTCCAAGGCGATGGTGCGCGGTGGCGACCTGGTTGGCGGCCCACAGGACGTGACGATCATCCGGGCCGGCGGCTGCCAACCAGTGCCGGTGCCATGCTTCCGCGAGCGAGAGCGCGGTCTGGTACTCGCCGCGCATGACCAGGTAATACAGGGCGTTGCAGGCCACCGTCCAGACGCGACGGCCGGCGGTGGCCGGGTCGAGGGTCAGGAGGTGGGGTAGCAGCGTTGCCCACGCAGGCCAGGAGGCTGGGTCGCTGCCGTCGTTGTCGGGTTCGACGCTTGCGATGAGGCCCTCGACGCGCTGGCGGGCCATCTCGCACTCTTGCGGGGTGCCTTGGTCGCGCAGGACGGCCTGGGTCAACCGGTGCAACTGCATGCCATCATCGGTGAGGCGGGCCAAACCGACGCGTGCCAGCCGCCGAAGGCTGAGGCGAAACGCCAACCGCGCGGTGACCACTGTGGCAAGGGGTTCGTCGAGCGCGTCGGCGCCCGCGGCGGTGAACCAGTCCAGCGGGATGGGCTCCGGGGCCAGGTAGGCGCAGAGGTTCAGCAGCTGAAAAGCGGCCGGGTCTTCTGTCCTGAGTTGGCTCGTCGAAAGCTGGACCGCGGCGGCAAGTGGCGCGGTATATGACGCCGGTTTGCTCTCCGCCAACACCATCGCGGCACGCACGTCGAGTTCGGCCAGATATTCAGGAACAGTCATCTTGGTCTCGACAATCAGGCCGCCGGCCTGCGCCAACCCCAGAGGGAGATCTCCCAGTGCGTGCGCCAACCGGTCGGCCTCCCGATCGCCCAGCAGTGGCAGATATTGCCTGAGGAGGGTAATCGACTCACTCCGGGTGAACACATCGAGTTCGACAGGAATGGCGACGTCGGCAAATGTGCTGCTTCGCGACGTGATGATGACGTGACCGTTCTGCGGCGGCAGCCATGACGCGAGGTGCTCAGCGGACTCGGCGTTGTCGAAGATCATCAGCCACCTGGACACCGCCCGTAGCCGCTGCATCGTGGTTGTCAGGGCAGTCGTCACGATCGTCTCCGGGTCGACCCAGCCCGCCGCGACCGCCAGGGCGGAAATCTGTTCGCCAATCAGGTCAGGGCGCTCCGCATCGATCCACCACACCAGTTCGTAGGCGCCCCCGAACAGGTGCGCGTACTCGATGGCCACCTGCGTCTTGCCCACACCGCCCCACCCGTGCAGTGCCTGCACAACGGCACGGTCGCCGGATGTCAGTCGCTCCCGCAGTGAGGCCAACGCGGCTTCGCGTCCGGTGAACGCGGGATGCCGATGGGGGACGTTCCAGACCGCCGGGTACGTGCCGGGCCTCCGGGGGCCGTCCCCACCGGAGAACGCCCGTCTTCCGGGAAAGTGCGGTGAAGTCGATGGTTTCCCCGCCACACCCTCGACTGCTTTCAGCAACACCTCGAGGGCATGCTGCTCATCCAGCCCGAACAAGTCCCCGTACACCAGCGGCGCCAGGATCGTCGGCGGATTGACGGCCTCCACCCGTACCGGCACCAACCTGCGTCGGCCATGCGCATCCGGGCGTTCCGCCAACACCGCAGTCCACTCATCGAGGGAGAACCGGTTCCGCTCGAAGTAGGCCGCTGAGTATAAGGCCACCACCCGCCTGGCCCGGTTGAGCGCACCGTCCATGTTCAATACGGCGTTGCTGCCGACTGACCAATTCCAGACATCCAACTCGACCGAGTACCCGGCGGTGAGCAGTTGATGAGCCACCCACTCCGCCCATGGACGGTCAGGGCCCGCATAGCTGACGAACACGTCAACCGGATCGGCGGTCGGCGACACATTCACGCAGTCCATAATGCCGCGCACCTGCAGCGGTCGCGACCACCAAACGGGCAGAGCCCACCACATCCCGTTACTGGACGACGATCGGAAGGGGTCAGCGCCTGGGAATGTCAGCCGGAATCGTCAAGCGATGGCGACCGGGCTCGTCCTCCGAATGGCTACGGGAGTAGCGCAGCGGGAGTTCCTGTCCACCGCGTCACCGCAGGTCGCTCAGGCGCTCGCCGGGCTGCTGAACAGCGGGTGCACCGAACCCACCCGGCGTGCGCGTACTGGCCGAGGGCAGCCACGGGTTCGCAACCTCGTCGGCGACGCGCCGCAGTGGCCGATCGGCGAGGTGTGGAACTACCACGACTGGTCCACCATCGGTAACCAGCGCGTCGGCACCTACCAGGCCGCGATCGACGCGCGGCTCGGCGAGTCCGGCTCGCTCGGCGAGTTCGCCGCCCGGGCACAGTTCGTCAACTACGAGAGCCACCGCGCGATGTTCGAGGCGTGGAACGCCAACCTGTGGCAGGACGCCACCGGCCTGCTGCTGTGGATGTCGCACCCGGCCTGGCACAGCACAGTCTGGCAGACCTACGACTACGACCTCGACGTGAACGGCGCCCACTACGGAGCCCGCAAGGGCTGCGAGCCGCTGCACGTCCAGGCCGACCCCGGCACCTGGCAGGTGGGGGTGGTCAACCAGCCCGCGCGGTCCGGTCTCGCCCGTCAGGTCAAGGTGACGGCTCAGGCGTACAACTCGGCCGGCAACTAGGGCCTACACGGTGGGAAGCGGCGCCCGGGCCGCTTCCCACCGCGATCGCGGCGCCGGCGAACACTGCTCGGCCCGCCGCGTCCGATGCGGGCCGCGGCGCGTCACTTCTTCTTCAGCACGGCCTCGCGCCAGATCAGACCCGCGATACTCGGCCTGACCTCGGTGGTGATCACCGCCATCGCCCGGCGGACGAACCGGGCGTCGGTCAACTGCGCCACCATGCTCGCCGCCAGATCGGCCCGTGCCGTGAACAGGCCGTCCGCGACGTTCTCGGCCACCTGGTAGCGCGTGACGGCCGGGTGGTCGAACAGCCCGGAAGGCCGGGCGATGGTCCAGTCCAGGTCGCTGTCGCGTACGAGGGACTCCATGCGGCGCATGTCGTCGTGCGCGGTGCGGCCCACCCTGCGGTTGAAGAGCGGATCCAGCACGTTGTTGAAGAAGAACTCGCCGGTCGGTCGCCAGGTTGGATCCATGACGCTGGAGCTGACCGTGACAAGGCGCTTCACACCGTGCCGGTGCATCGCGGCCAGGATGTTGGCGTTGCCCCGCGAGTACACGGTGATCGGCTTCGAGGTGAGCGGGACACCCAGGCTGGACAGGACCGCGTCGCTGCCGCCGACGGCCCGGTGCACGGCGTGCGGGTCCGCGACGTCGGCGCCGACCACGGTGAGACCGGGGCGGGGTTGCACGGTGTGTGGGCGGCGGGTGACCGCGACGACCTCGTGGCCCGCGGTCAGGGCCTGCTCGGTGATGTGGCGGCCGGTGGGACCGGTGGCGCCGAAGACGACAGTGCGCATGTGCTCGCTCCTCGTTGCGGGTTGATGGCGTTGACCGTCCCACCGCGCAGGAGCATTATTCAACCGTGTTGAATAAAACCCGGGGTCGGCCCCGCGGCAACCCCGATACCAAGGCCCGCATCGCCGAGGTCGCCCGCGAGCTGTTCCTGAAGCACGGATATCCGGGTACGACCGTCCGGGCGATCGCCGCCGCGGCGGGCGTCGACTCGGCGCTGATCAGCTACCACTTCGGCTCCAAGCAGGGTCTCTTCAGTCAGTCACTGACCCTGCTGTGCGTCGATCCCGCCGCTCTCGACCAGGCTCTGCGGGGTGACCGGGCCGGGCTGGCCGACCGCCTGCTCGACTCGGTCACCGGCCTGTGGGATGCCACCGCGCCCGCCGGGAACCGGATGGCGGTGCAGGACGACGACACGATGCGCGCCCTGCGTGACTACCTGGACGGTGAGCTGCGCCTCCGCATCGCTGAATTTCTCGGCGGGCCCGATGCGACGCTGCGCGCCACCGCTGCGGTAGGCGTGCTGGGTGGGCTGATCTTCACGCGGTACCTCAACCCGATCCGCTCGATCGGTGTGCTGTCCCCGGCCGACGTCCGGCGCGTCTTCGGGCCGGCGCTGCGGGCCGCCCTGTCTGGCCAACCCCGACGGGCGTGAACCGCGGCGAGAGGCATCCACGGAGGTCTTGCGTGGGTCATCGTATACAACATACGCTCCCCGAATCGTCCACTCGAGGAGCTCCCCATGACGAACCTCTCCCTCAGCGAAACGAGCCTGCCCCGGCGCCGTTCACTCCGGGCCGCAGTGGCGGCGGTCGCTGTTGCCTGCGCGGTCGTTGCCTGCTCACCGGTGTCGAACGGCGGGGATGACAACCAGTCCGGCGACAACCAGTCGGCAGGCCAGGATTCCTTCGGTACGCCGGCAGACCCCGCTGCCGTGAAGCAGGGCGGCAAGCTGGTCATCGCCCTCTCGGCAGAACCCGACGCGCTGGACCCGACACTGTCGCGCAGCCTCTACTCCCGCTACGTCTTCCAGGCGATGTGCCAGAAGCTCTACGACGTGAACGAACAGGCGCAGGTCGTACCGCAGCTCGCGACCGCCCTGCCCACCACGAGCAGCGACGGCAGGACGGTCACCATCCCGCTGCGCCAGGGCGCCCGCTTCGCGGACGGGACACCGTTCGACTCCGCCGCGGTGAAGGCCACCATCCAGCGTCACCTGACCCACGCCCGGTCGGCGCGCAAGAGCGAACTCGGTCCCATCGACGGCGTCGACACCCCCGACGCGCAGACAGTCGTCCTGCGGCTGAAGCAGCCGTTCGCACCCCTGCTCGGCGCCCTCGCCGACCGCGCCGGCATGATCATGAGTGCGAAGGCGTTGCAGAGCCTCGGCGACGACTTCGCCTCGGCGCCGGTCTGCGTCGGCCCCTTCAAGTTCGCCAAGCGGGTGCCGCAGAACTCCATCGAGGTCGTGAAGGACCCGAACTACTACGAAACCGACAAGGTCCACCTGGACGGCATCTCGTGGCGCATCCTCAGCGACGCCAGCATCCGCGCGGCCAACCTGCGCGCCGGTGACGCCCAGGTCGCCGACAGCATCTCCACACAGGATGTCGCCTCCCTGCGGCAGGAGGCCTCGATCTCCGTCCTGCAGTCGCAGTCCCTCGGCTACCAGGGCCTCACGATCAACATCGGCAACGTCGACGGGATCGGCACCGCGCCCAAGCCGATCAACCGCCCCCTTGCGCAGAACGCCAAGGTCCGGCAGGCCTTCGAGCACGCCATCGACCGGAAGGCGCTGGTCGACGCGGTCTTCAACGGCATCCACACCGCTGCCTGCTCACCCATCTCTCCGGCCAGCCCGTTCTCGTCTCCCGAGGCGCAGACCTGCCCGGCGCACGACCCCGCCAAGGCCAAGCAGCTCCTCACCGAGGCGGGCGTGCAGATGCCGTACACGATCACGATGCTCGCGTCGAATACGCCCGACACGCTGCGCCTCGCGCAGGCACTGCAGTCCATGCTCAAGGACGGCGGATTCGACCTGAAGATCAACCCGGTGGAGTACTCCTCCCTCCTGGACGAGCAGGACCGCGGCAACTTCGAGCTGCTGCAGCTCGGCTGGAGCGGGCGGATCGACCCGGACGCCAACATCACGAACTTCGTCGGCACCCGCGCGAGCCAGAACGTCTCCGGCTACAGCAACCCCCAACTCGACACCCTGCTGACCCAGGCCCGCCAGGCCGGCGACATCGAGGAGCGCAAGAAGCTGTACGGGCAGGCTGTCACGCTGCTCCAGCAGGACGACGCCCTGATCTACCTCTACCGGCAGCGGAACCTCACCGCCGTCAGCAAGCAGATCCAGGGCCTGCAGGTCTTCCCGGACGGCGTGATCCGCGCGGCCTTCGCCGGTTTCACCAAGTAGGTCGCCGTGGCCCGATATCTCCTCACCCGAGCCTGGCAGTCCGCGCTGACCCTGCTGTTGTCGACGATCGTGGTGTTCTTCGGCGTACGGGCGCTCCCCGGTGATCCGGCCCTCGCGCTGGCCGGCGAGGACCGCTCGCCGGAGGCCCTCGAAGCCATCCGTCGGCACTACGGGCTCGACCAGCCGCTGCCACTGCAGTTCGCGCAGTACGTGGAACGCATGGTGCAGGGCGACTTCGGGGTGTCGATCCGCACCGGTACGCCGGTCTCGTCGATGCTCACGACCGCCCTGCCGGTGACCGTTGAACTCTCCGTCCTGGCGATCCTGCTCGCCACGGCGCTCGGCGTCGGCGCCGGGGTGCTCGCGGCGGTCCGCCGCGGGCGCCCGGCGGAGTGGGTGGCCAACGGCATGGCCCTGATCGGCCTGTCGGTGCCGCACTTCTGGCTCGGGCTGCTCGCGATCCTGTACCTGTCCGTGGCGACCGGGTTGTTTCCCGCCTCCGGCTTCGTGCCGATCCTGGAGGATCCGGTGGACAACCTGCACCACATCGTCCTGCCGGCGGTGATCCTCGGGACCGGCCTCGCCGCCATCATCATGCGGCAGACCCGGTCGGCGGTGCTGGACTCGCTCTCCTCGGACTACGTACGAACGGCGAAGGCGAAGGGCCTGCGGCCGCGCGCCGTCATCACCCAGCACGCCCTGCGGAACAGCCTGATCGTGGTGGTGACCGTCGTGGGCCTCCAGCTCGGGGGCCTGATCTCGGGTGCCGTCGTTACCGAACAGATCTTCGGGCTGCCGGGCTTCGGCAAGATGACCATCGACGCGGTGTTCCAGCGGGACTACCCGGTGATCCAGGCCGTCGTCCTGCTCACCGCGACGGCGTACATCGTGATCAACTTCTTCGTCGACCTGCTCTACTCGGTCATCGATCCACGCATCAGGGTGACGGGAGATCCGGCATGACCGTCCTCACCGTTCCCATGGCGGAGACCGGTTCGGTCAGCATCAGCCGGCGTACCCGCGTCCTGCGGCGGTTGCGACGCAACCCGCTCG
This sequence comes from Micromonospora coriariae, assembly GCF_900091455.1. Taxonomy (NCBI): domain Bacteria; kingdom Bacillati; phylum Actinomycetota; class Actinomycetes; order Micromonosporales; family Micromonosporaceae; genus Micromonospora; species Micromonospora coriariae. The sequence continues at coordinate 5,572,217 of NZ_LT607412.1, forward strand.
CCGTCGTGAGTTTCGTCGTGCTCGCGCTGGCAGCCGTCATCGCGCTGCTCTCGCCCTGGATCGCGCCGTACTCCGTCGACCAGACCGATTTTGCCCGCACGTTCGCACCCCCCGGCAGCCCCGGCCACCTGCTCGGCACCGACGACCTCGGGCGGGACGTGCTGTCCCGGATCATGCTCGGGGCGCGGGCGTCGCTCCAGGTGGGGCTCCTGGCGGTGGCCACCTCCCTGGTCATCGGTGTTCCGCTCGGGCTCGCCGCCGGTTACTTCCGGGCCTGGGACGCCGTCATCTCACGCTTCACCGACCTGCTGCTCGCGTTCCCGTTCCTGATCATGGCGGTCGGGTTGGCGGCCATCCGGGGCGCCAGCCTCGGCAACGCCGCCGTGGCCATCGGCATCGCCCAGATCCCCGGCGTGATCCGGGTGGTGCGCTCGGACACGCTGCGGCTCAAGTCGCTGGACTTCGTCGCCGCCGCCGTCGTGGACGGCGCGAGCGACCTGTGGGTGCTCGCCCGGCACATCCTGCCGAACGCGACATCGGTGATCCTGGTGCAGGCGACGGTCGCGATTCCGGCCGCGATCCTCGGCGAGGCGGTGCTCTCGTTCCTCGGCCTCGGCATCCAACCCCCGAACCCCAGCCTGGGCACCATGCTGGCCACCGCCCAACAGTTCGCCGCCCGAGCCCCGTGGGCGGCGGTTCTTCCCGGCGTCGTGATCATGGGGCTTGCGCTCGCGTTCAACGTCTTCGGCGACGCCCTCCGGGACGCCCTCGACCCGAAGGGAGACCGGGGATGACCACAGCCGAACGGGCGGGACCCGCCGCCGCGGTCGCCACACCCGTCCTGGCGGTACGCGACCTCTCGGTCTCGTTCCCCACCGAGACCGGGACCGTCTCGGCGGTCGACGGGGTCAGCCTCGATCTCGCACCCGGAGAGATCGTCGGGATGGTGGGCGAGTCGGGATGCGGAAAGAGCGTCACCGCGATGAGCATCGCGGGCCTGCTCCCCGGCAGCGCCCGGATCTCCGGATCGGTGCGACTGAACGGCACCGAACTCGTCGGCACCCGTGAGGCGGCGCTTCGCCGCGTACGCGGCAAGGAGATCGCCTACATCTTCCAGGAGCCCATGACGTCGCTCAATCCGGTGCTCACCGTCGGGCGGCAGATCGGCGAGGTGCTCCAGATCCACGAACGGATGTCCCGGCGAGCCGCCCGGGCCCGTGCCGTCGAACTGTTGACGCTCGTCGGGATCCCGTCCGCCGCGAAACGCGTCGACAACTATCCGCATCAGCTCTCGGGAGGCATGCGCCAACGCGTGATGATCGCGATGGCGGTGGCCTGCGGCCCCAAGGTGCTGGTGGCCGACGAACCGACCACCGCGCTGGACGTCACGGTCCAGGCCGGCATCCTGCAGGTGCTGCGGGACCTGCGCGACCGGCTCGGCACGAGCATCCTGGTCATCACGCACGACCTCGGCGTGATCGCCGACATCGCGGACCGCGTCGTCGTCATGTACGCGGGGCGGGTGGTGGAGCGCGCACCGGTCACGGACCTGTTCGCGCACCCCTACCACCGGTACACCGCCGGGCTCCTGTCGGCGTCACCGACGCCGGGCAGACACGCGGGCACCGACCGGTTGCAGGAGATCCCCGGTCTGGTGCCGGTCCTGTCGGTCCAGCCGGACGCGTGCACCTTCGCGGACCGGTGCCCCGCAGCAGACGCGCGGTGTCGCGAATCCAAGCCGCCCCTGGAGGTGGTGGGAGCCGGCGGCACCGACCACCTCGCGGCATGCTGGCACCCGTGCCCATCGCCCCGATCGCACCCCGAGGAGGCGCACCGATGACGGCCCAGCCGGACGCCCTGGTGATCGAGGACCTGGTGATGCACTTCGGCCCGGTACGGGCCGTGGACGGAGTGTCCCTCACCATTGCGAGGGGCCGGGTCACGGCCCTGGTGGGGGAGAGCGGCTCCGGAAAGTCGACTGTGGGCCGCTGCGTGGTGCGGCTCGTGGAACCGACAGCGGGTGTGGTCCGGATCGCCGGAACGGACGTCACGCACCTGTCTCGGCGACAGCTACGCCCGCACCGCAGTGCGGTGTCGATCGTCTTCCAGGACCCCGCCGCCTCGCTGGACCCGCGCATGCTGGTGGGCGAGGTCGTGGCCGAGCCGTTGCGACTGTCCGGGAAGCGGATCCCGCGGCGTGACCGGGAGGCACGGGTCGCCAGCGAACTCGAGCGGGTGGGTCTGCGTGCCGAGGTGGCCCGCCGCTATCCCCATGAGCTCTCCGGCGGGCAGCGCCAGCGGGTCAGCATCGCGCGGGCCCTGATCTCCGAGCCCCGGTTGCTCATCGCGGACGAACCGACGAGCGCACTCGACGTGTCCGTGCAGGCGTCGGTGCTCAACCTCCTCGCCGACCTGCAACGCGACATCGGGTTCGCCTGCCTCTTCATCACCCACGACCTGTCCGCCGTCGAGTACCTGGCCGACGACATCGCCGTCATGTACCTGGGCCAGCTCGTCGAGAAGGGTTCGCGCGAGCGGATCTTCGCTCGGCCCGCCCACCCCTACACGCAGGCGCTGCTGTCGGCCGCGCCGGTGGCGGACCCGGTCCGGCAGCGGCAGCGTCAGCCGGTGCTGCTCGGCGACGACCTTCCGTCCGCGCTGGATCCGCCGTCCGGTTGCCGCTTTCGCACCCGGTGCCCGCTCGCGTTCGACCGGTGCGCGACGGAGGTACCGGCGCAGGTGGGAATCGGCGACGGCATGGCCGCGTGCCACCTGGTCAAGCCGGACGGCACCGGCCCCGACGTCCGGACCGCAGAAACGAGTGAGGTGTTGTCATGACGTTCACCACCAGACCGACGTTGCAGGGAACCTTCGGCATGGTGTCCTCGACGCACTGGCTCGCCAGCCAGGCGGCCATGGGGATCCTCGAACGCGGTGGCAACGCCTTCGACGCCGCGGTCACCGCCGGGTTCGTCCTGCACGTCGTCGAACCACACCTCAACGGGCCGGGCGGCGAGGTGCCGGCCATCGTGGCGACCGCCCAGGACCCGACCCCGAAGGTCCTGTGCGGGCAGGGGCCGGCGCCGGCCGGCGCCACCATCGCGCACTTCCGGAACCTCGGGATGGACCTCATCCCCGGATCCGGCCCGCTCGCGGCGGCCGTGCCCGGCGCCGTGGACGCCTGGCTCCTGCTGCTGCGCGACAACGGCACGCTCTCCCTCGACGAGGTGCTGGAGCCGGCGATCGGCTACGCCGGGGCGGGCCACCCACTGCTGGGTCGGGTCGGGGACACCGTGGCCACCGTCCGGTCGCTGTTCGAGGAGCACTGGCCCACCTCCGCCCAGCTCTGGCTGCGCGACGGCCGGCCCCCCGCGGCGGGGGAGTTGTTCGCCAACCCGGCCTACGCGCGCACCCTGCAGAAACTGGTTCAGGCCGGGCAGGCGGCCGGCGCCGACCGGGAGGCACAGATCGAGGCCGCACGACGGGCCTGGAGTACGGGTTTCGTCGCCGAGGCGATCGACCGGTTCAGCAGGGAGCCGTTCCAGGACTCCAGCGGGAGCCCGCACGCCGGGCTCGTCACCGGCGCCGACCTGGCCGCCTTCTCGGCGACCTGGGAGAAACCGGCCACCCTCGACTGGCACGGCTACTCGGTGTCGAAGACCGGCTTCTGGGGTCAGGGCCCGGTGCTGCTGGAGACGCTCTCCGTCCTCGACGCGCTCGACGACCCCGACGCGTACGACCCGTCGACCGCGGCCGGCATCCACGCCCAGGTCGAGGCGCTCAAGCTCGCCTTCGCCGACCGCGAGGCCTGGTACGGCGACGGCGCCGACGTGCCGGCCAAGGCGCTGCTCTCCCGGGAGTACGCGCGCGAGCGGGCGGCCCTGATCGGCACCCGGGCGTCGGCGGAGCTGCGACCGGGGCGGCCCGACGGGGCGGAACCGCACCTCCCGGCCCACGTCCGACCCGGTGCCGTCCGCCGGGCCGACCCGACGGACCCGACGACGGGGGAGCCGACGGTGCAGGCGGACGGGGTGACCCGTGGCGACACCTGCCACGTGGACGTGGTCGACCGCTGGGGCAACATGATCTCCGCTACCCCGAGTGGTGGCTGGTTGCAGAGTTCGCCCACCATTCCGGAGCTCGGCTTCCCGCTGGGCAGCCGGCTGCAGATGTTCTGGCTGGAGGAGGGTCTCGCGTCGTCGCTCGCTCCGGGCCGGCGACCGCGTACCACGTTGAGCCCGACGATGGTGCACCGTGACGGGGAGCCGGTGCTGGCGTGTGGCACACCCGGCGGCGATCAGCAGGACCAGTGGCAGTTGCCGTTCCTGCTGCGCCACCTCGCCGGCGGTCAATCCCTTCAGCAGGCCATCGACGCGCCCGCGTGGCACACCGTCAGCCTGCCGGGGTCGTTCTACCCGCGCGCGATGGAGCCCGGTGTCCTGGTGGTGGAGGACCGCATCGACGAGGACGTGCTGGCCGCGCTGCGGGCGTACGGGCACGAGGTGCGGCTCTCCGACGCGTGGAGCCTCGGTCGGCTCTGCGCGGTGACCCGCGACCCGGCCACGGGCGTGCTCGCCGCCGGGGCGAACCCGCGGGGCATGCAGGGCTACGCGTGCGGTCGTTAGCGGGTGCCGGTGCCGTAGCCGCCCTCGGCGTTCTCGTAGGCGGCCGCGGACGCCGCGTCGAGGTGGGCGAGGGCGGCCCGCTCGGCGCGGTCGCCGTCACCTGACTCGATGGCGTCGACCAACTGGATGTGCTCGGCCCACGAGTGCGGCGCGCGTTCGGCGGCCCCCAGCCGGAAGACCCACTGGACATGGAGGTACAGCGCCTTGGCGATCGACGACAGCCAGGGGTTGCCGCTGATCTGGAGGATCCGCAGGTGCAGGGCGCTGTTCAGGTCGGCGACCCGGCGCAGGTCCTGCCGCTCCGTCGCGTCCCGGCCCCGCTCCAGCAGCACGCGCAGGGCTGCCACGTCCGCCGTGGTCGCCCGCTCGGCCGCCAGCCGGGCGGCCAGTGCCTCCAGGCGCTCGCGGACGACGAACATGTCCGAGATGGTGCCGCTGCTCGGGGAGGCGACGACCGCACCGCGGCGGGGGAGGATCACGACGAAGCCCTCCGCCTCCGCGACGCGCAGCGCCTCGCGGACCGGGTTGCGCGAGACGCCGAAGTCCTCGGCCAGCCGGTCCTCGGTCAGCCGCTCGCCGGGCAGGTAGTCGCCGTCGATGATGGCGGTCCGCAGGGCGGCGAGGACCTGGTCGCGTAGCGGCAGGTGTTGAGTGCCGAGCTTGTCCCGCAGATCTTCAGCCACCTGGATCGCCTCTCCGTGAATCATCCGGGCAAAGTGTATACGAAGAACAATCTTTGGAGGATAGCCGACAGTGTCGAGCACAGCGCCCCACGTCACCCGCCCCTCCACCACCGCGCCGGCAAAGCAGCGCCTCCTGCGGCGACGGCACGCCCTCGTCGTCGTGCTCACCTTCCTCACCGGCAGTGCCGACGCCATCGGCTTCCTCTCCCTGGGCGGAGCCTTCTCCAGCGTCATGACCGGCAACATGGTCCTGCTCGGACTCTCGGCCGGTAGAGGTGACGCCGAGCTCGCCCTGACCTCCGGGTGCGCCATCGTCAGCTTCATCGTCGGCGTCCTCGCGGGCGCGCGCCTCGTCGGCTCGGCCCAGCCGGACGACCCCGTCTGGCCACGGCGGGTCACCTGGGCGCTCGTCCTGGAACTCCTGGTGTTCGTCGTGTTCCTCATCGTCTGGGAGGTCAACCTTCCGCACCACGACGACCACGTGGACCTCGCGCTCCTGTTGCTGTCGGCAGCGGCGCTGGGCGTGCAGAGCAGCGCGATCCAACGCTTCGGCGTACCGGGCCTGTCCTCCACCTACCTGACCGGCACCCTGACGAGCCTGATCGCCGGCGTGGCAGCGCGCAGCCCGTGGGACAGCCTGCGGCCCAAGGCGCAGGTCCTGCTGGCCCTGATCACCGGCGCGGCGATCGGAGCCCTGGTCGCCCTGCACCTGCCGGTGGTCGCGCCGGCGCTGCTGATCGTGCCGCTCCTGGTCGTCATCGCCGTGTCCACACGGATACGGGCCTGAACATCCACCGGCCCGAGATGGCGCGCCGATGTCGGTGGGGCCAACGCCCGATGGCGGAGACCCGCCATGTCCGTGCTTCGCCAGCGATCATGCCGCTCCACCGGGTGCTGCGCGGCTGAGAATCGGCGACGGCGGTGTCGGCCTTCCCCGGGCGACCGCCCGAGGGAGGAACGTCTTCATGCTCAGATCCAGACACCGGGCACCCCGTGCCATGAGCGCCATCGGCGCCGCGCTGGCCGTCGTGCTGGCCCTGCCCACCGGCGTCGCCGTGGCCGCACCCACGCCCGCGCCCACCGGCGGCGCGGTCGACCCGCTGCGCAAGGTGGACCCGCACGTGCTCGGGCCGGCCCGCACCGGCGCCAGCACCAGCTTCTTCGTCGAGCTGACCGACGAGGCCACCCTGGACCAGGGCGACCTGGACCGTGTCGAGCGGTCCGTCGGCGGCCGCGCCGGCCGTGTCGCTCGCACCAAGCGGGTCTACGAGACCAAGGTGGCGCACGCCGAGACGACCCAACGCGGGCTCCGCTCGCTGCTGCGGGACCGGCACGCCGACTTCACCCCGTACTGGATCGCGAACGTCATCGAGGTCAGCGGTGACCTGAACCTGCTGACCGAGTTGGCCCGCCGGGCGGACGTCGAGCGGATCACCGCGATCGGCGGAACCCGACTGCAGGAGCCGGTCCGCACCGCCGGAGCAACCGCCGACACCACCCAACTGCCCTGGAACCTCGGCGCGGTCGGCGCCGACAAGGTCTGGCGCGAGTACGGCACGCGCGGCGAGGGCGTCGTCGTCGGCAGCATCGACTCCGGCGTGCAGTACGACCACCCGGCGCTGGTCCGGCAGTACCGCGGCAACAACGACGACGGCACCTTCACCTCCGACTACAACTGGTTCGACCCGACCGGGATCTGCCTGCCCTCGACGCCCTGCGACAACTACGGGCACGGCACCCACACCGTCGGGTCGATGCTCGGCGACGACGGCGAGGGCCGGATCACCGGGGTGGCCCCGGGCGCCACCTGGATCGCGGCCAAGGGCTGCGAGGCCAACTACTGCAGCAACAGCTCGCTGCTCGCCGCCGGCCAGTGGATGCTCGCGCCGACCGACCACAACGGCGAGAACCCCCGCCCCGACCTCGCGCCGGACATCATCAACAACTCCTGGGGCGGCCACGACGGTGACCCCACCTTCTACGACACGATCATCGACTCCTGGGTCGCCGCTGGCATCTTCCCGGTCTTCGCCGTCGGCAACGAGGCGCAGGAGATGCCCGAGCCGTGCGGCACGGCCGGCCACCCGGCGATCAACCCGCTGGCGTACGCGGTCGGCGCGACCGACGCCGGCGGTGTGATCGCCTCGTTCTCCAGCCGTGGACCGGGCCCGGACGGCACGGTCCGGCCCGACATCACCGCCCCCGGCGTCGGCATCCTGTCCACGATCCCGGGCAACGACTGGGGTCTGAGCGACGGCAGCTCGATGGCCGCCCCGCACGTCGCGGGAGCGGTCGCGCTGGCCTGGTCGGCGGTGCCGAACCTGCGCCGTGACCTGGTGACCACCCGCGAGCTGCTGGATCGCACCGCACACGACGTCAACGACCTGCAGTGCGGCGGGACCCCGGCCGACAACAACGTCTACGGCGAGGGCCGGCTCGACGCGTACGACCTGGTGACCCAGGCCTCGACCGAGCAGCTCGGCGGTGTGGTGGTGCACGCGACGCTGGGCGGGGGCGCGCTGTCCGGGGCGCGGATCACCCTCACCTCCGCTTTGGTCACCCGCAGCGCCCGCAGCGACGCACGCGGCACCGTCCAGCTGGGTCGTGTTCCGGCCGGCGAGTACACGCTGACCGCGTCGTTCTTCGCGCGCAAGACCGTGCGACAGACGATCACCGTGCCGGCCAGTGGTACGACCAACACGACACTGGACCTGTCCGAGCCCGCGGCCTGGCAGCCCGTCCAGGGCCGGGTCACCGATCCGGCCGGGAAGCCGGTCGTGGGTGCGCGGCTGGCGCTCGTCGGGGAGACGTTCCCGCCGTTCGTCACCGACGCCAAGGGCCGCTACAGCGGGATGCTGCCCGAGGCCGACTACGACCTGCTGGTCGAGTACGGCCGGTGGCTGGCTCCGAAGACGGTGGCGTTGACCGTGGACGGGCCGCAGACGGTGGACGTGGCGCTCGCCGCGAAGGCCGACCGGCACGGTTACCGGGCCGGAACAGCCGCCGCCGGTTGGACCGACGGCGGCAGCGTGCTCGCCCTCACCGGAGACACCGCGAGCCGGGGCGTCGACCTGCCGTTCCCGATGACGTTCTACGGCAGCACCTACCGCCGGATCACCGTGCACACCGACGGCTACCTGACCTTCGGCGCCGACGCGACCACCTCGGTCGGCGACAACGGGCCGCTGCCCGCGCCGGCGGTCTCGGCCCCGGCCGTCTACGCGTTCTGGGACGACCTGGTCCTGGACCACGCCTCGACCGTGCGCACCCGGGTCTCCGGAGCCGGTATGAACCGGCAGTTCGTGGTCAGCTGGACCCGGGCTGCGCTCAAGAGCGCGCCGAAGACCCGGGTCGACGTGCAGGTACGCCTCGGTGAGAACGGCAACGTCACAATCGAGTACCGCAAGCTCGGCGCCACCGGGGCGGCGGCCGGCGGTTCGGCGACCGTCGGCATCGAGGACGCCACCGGCCGGGACGCGTTGACGTACTCCCGCGACGAGCAGGTGCTCGACGCCGCGCGCGCGGTCACCTTCCGGCTTCCCGGCCGCGGTCTGCTGCGGGGCACGGTGAGCGACGCCAACGACCGCCAGCCGCTGGCCGGCGCGACGGTACGCATCGAGTCACCCAACGCCCCGCAACCGATCACCGCGACAACCGACCCCGACGGCTTCTACCAGGTGGAGGCGCCGGTCGGGCCGGTCACCGTGACCGCCCTGCAACCGGGCTACGACCTGCCGGGCACCTCGGTCGCCCTGGCGGAGGCCAAGGTGGTCAAGCGTGACCTGGCACTGCGTACGCCGCTGCTGCTGGCCAACCGCAACGCGGTCGCGCTGACCGCGCGGGCCGGGGTGACCCGGACCGCGACGGTGACCCTGACCAACCGGGGCGACCTGCCGGCCACCTGGTTGGCCCGGGAAATCAACTCGGCCACCCCGCCGTCCGGCATCCCCGGTCGGGTGCTCAGCTCGTTCCCGGTGAAGGAGCTCTACAACGCGTTCGGTGTCGGGTACCGCAACGGTGAGTTGATCGTCTCCAACTCGTACCTGTTCGGGCAGATGCAGCGCTTCACCACCGACGGCCGCTCGCTCGGCAAGGGCGTGCTGCCGATCGGCGGCTGGCCGTCGGACATGGCGTACGTGCCGAACCGGGACCTGATGTGCGCGCCGAAGATGTCGTTCGTCGGGGACCTGCCGATCGTGTGCTTCGACCCGGACACCCTGGAGGTGAAGGAGAACATCACCGGGCCGTGGGCCGGCAAGCTCTACTACGGGCTGGCCCACCGCGCGTCGGACGACACCTTCTACCTCAGCGGCGACGGGGTCATCCGGCACCTCGCCGGCCTGTCCCACCCGCAGCCCGGGTCGGTGCTGGGCGAGTGCACCCCGCCCATCCCGTGGATGACCGGGCTGGCCCTCAACGAGGAACACAACGTGTTGTGGGGCATCAACCAGGATTCCAAGGAGTCGATCTGGGCACTCGACCCGGCCACCTGCCAGCCGCTCGCCTCGCTGCCCGACCCGGACCCGAACCCGCTCAGCGGCGCCGGGCTCGACCTGGACGAGCGGGGTGACCTGTGGGTGCTCGGTAACGCGACCGGCCGGCCGTACGGCAGCAAGGTCTACCACGTCGACGGGTCGCTCCCGGCGTACAGCGACGTGCCGTGGCTGTCCGCCGCCGGTTCGGGCCAGGTGGAGCCGGGGGCGAAGGCCGGCCTGACCGTCACCGTCGACACCACCGGCCTGGCGCCGGGTACGCACGTCGCCACGCTGCTGGTGACCAACAACGGTGCGAAGGGGGCGGCGACACCGATCACCGTGTCGGTCACTGTCACGAAGTGAGGACCGGGGCCTGCCGACACCTCGGGGGTCGGCAGGCCCCGCACCTCGGGCTCAGAGCCAGCCGTTGCGGGCGACGAACCACCCCAGCTGCATCCGGGTGGCGCTGCCGGTCGCGTCCATCAACTGCCGCAGCCGCCGCTGCACAGTACGCAGGGAGATGCCCAACTGGGAGGCGACCGCCTTGTCGGGCAGGCCGGTCATCAGCAGCGACAGGATCTGCCGGTCGGTCGGGGTGGGTGCGCCCTGCCGGTCGACGTCGTCGATCAGGGCCGTGGCCGGGGCGAGCCGCAGCGGCGTGGCCCGGTCCCACACCTCGGTGAACAGCGCCACGAGCACCTCGACCCAGGTGACACCGCGCACCACCAGCGCCCAGGGTTCGACGCTCTGGTCCCGGGTGGGAAAGGAGAGCAGCGCCACCCGACGGTCGGCGACGGCGAGCTTTCCGGGCACGTTCGTGGCGACCCGTGCCTGCTCGCCGGCGGCGACGAACCGACCGATGTGGGCCGCGGCGCCCGGCCGTTCCAGCCCGCGTCGGTCGTAGACGACCCGGAAACGGACGCCCCGGTCGAGCAGCTCCAGCTCGGTCGGGTTCTCGTGCAGCACGGCCGCGTACGGCGGGCGGTCGAAGCCGAGCACCTCGTCCTGGGCGCCGCGCAGGAACTGGTCGAACGCCTGCATGATCGCGGGTACGCCGACCACCAGCTGCACGCCCTGGTCCATTGGGTCCACCGCGCGTTGCTCCCGTAGCCACTCCCACAGGCCGACCCGCGCCTCCTGGAGTTCGCGCATCCGCTGATTGAGCAGCGACTCGATGGCCAGGTCGGGGGGAGCGGCGCCGGCGCGGCCGCCGACCAGGCGTACCAGCCCGGCCCGGGCGAGGGCGTCGAGCGCCTGCTCCGCCTCGGCCACGGTGACCGCGACGCGTTGGGCCAGCTCGGTCGCGGTGCCCACCCGGCCACGGACCAGCTCCAGGTAGACCGTCTCCTCCAGCTCGGTCAGACCGAATGCGCTCAGCAACTGTCCACCACACCCGACTAGGGCGGTCCACCGTGCGCACGGGACCGCTCTAGTCGATCTTGGAGCGCTCCCACCGTTACGTCAAGGGGCACGACCACGACGATGTCACGCCTGCACCCGCCCTTCAGGCGCCGCGGGCGAACAGGGCCAGGCGTACCCGGTTGGGGCTGTCGGTCTTGGTCATCAGGTTGGTGATGTGCGTCTTGACGGTGGTGACGCCGATGTGTAGCCGGTCGGCGATCTCGGTGTTGGACAGACCCTCGGCGACCAGGTTCAGCACGTCCTGCTCGCGCGCGGTCAGGCCCTGCACCGGCCGGGGTGCCTCGGCGCGGGCGTGCACCGCGCGCTGGACCAGGCGTTGCAGCACCTCGGAGCTGAACGGGCTGTCACCCACGGCGGCCCGGCGGATGCCGTCCACCAGCTCGGCCGGCGGTGCGTCCTTGAGCAGGAATCCGCAGGCGCCGGCGGTCAGGGCGGGATAGAGGTGGTCGTCGTCACCGAAGGTGGTCAGCACCAGGACGCGGGTGGCGGGGCGCTCGGCGAGGATCCGGCTGGTCGCCGTTATTCCGTCGACGCCGGGCATGCGCAGGTCCATGACGACGACGTCGGGGATGAGCCGCGCGGCGAGCGGGATCGCGTCACGGCCGTTGTCGGCCTCGCCGACCACCTCGATGTCGGGTTGGGCGTCGCAGAGCATGCGCAGGCCCGCGCGGATGAGGTGCTGGTCGTCGACCAGCAGGACGCGGATCACGCCGGCTCCGGCGCGGGCGAACCCTCGGGGGCCTCGCGGTCACGGGGCACCGACACGGCCGGGTTCCCGGCGGCGGGTGCGGAGGCGACGATCGGGAGCACGGTGCGCACCCGCCACCCCGTCCCGGCCGCGCCCGCCTCCAGCCGGCCGCCGAGGACCTCGACGCGCTCGCGCATGCCGGTGATCCCGTGCCCGCCTCCGGACGGCACCGCCGCCGGCACCGCGCCGCGCCCGTCGTCCGAGACCTCCCAGTGCACGGCCCCGTCCCGGACGGCGACCACGAGGTGCGCCATCGCGGACGTCCCGGCGTGCTTGGCCACGTTGGTCAGCGCCTCCTGGGTCAGTCGCAGCACGGCCAGGCCGCGTACCGCGTCGAGTGAGCCGACCGCCGGATCGATGTCGGCCTCCACGGTGATGCCCGCCTGGCGGGCCCGGTCGACCGTCGCACCGAGTGCCGCCGGGAGCGCGGACGGCTCGATCGCGGTCAGTGCCGCGTCACCGCGTACCCCGTCGGGGTCGCGCAGGACCGTGACCAGCCGGCGCAGCTCGGCCAGGGCGGCGGTCCCCGTGCCGTGCACGTCGTCGAACACCTCGCCCACCCGGGGATCCAGGTCGGTGAGCACGTGCCGGGCCACACCGACCCGCAACACCATCGACGCCACGTGATGCGCGACGACGTCGTGCAGCTCGCGGGCGATCGCGCTGCGCTCGTCGGCGCGCGCGGCGCGACTCTCCGATTCGCGCCGGCGCTGCTCCGCCGTCGCCCGCTCCACGGCCTGCCGACCGAGCTCCCGATTGGTCCGGATGACCAGGCCGAGCAGCACCGGCACGCCGACCTCCAGGGTCAGCCCGAAGACACCGGAGGCGAACCGGCCGATCGGATCACCGACCGAGTCGGTCAGATCGACCACGGCCAGCAACCCGGCGGCGAGCCAGATGGGGCGTGCTCGACGCGCCCGCATCGTCACCTCGAGCAACGCCCAGCTGGCGCCCACCTGGTTGATCGTGGTGTCGTCGACCAGGGGGATCGCGACCGCCAGCAGCCCGGCCTGCGCCACCAGGTTGACCAGCGGCCGACGGTGGAACACCAGCCCGAGGGCGAACGCGAACACCGCGAGAACCCACTGCGTGGCCGTCGGCGTGCGGGTGGCGTGGGTGCCGACGACCAGGTAGCCCAGACCGCTGAGGTCGAGCAGCACCATCCGTACCAGGGTGTCCCGCGTGTCGAACAGTCGTCCCGCCCACCTCACGGGGTCAGCCTAGGCGGTGCGGCTCGGGGGCACGAACGACCGTCGGCCGCCGCCACCGGGCTCGAACCGCGAGATAGGCGGCCAGGCCGAGCGGTCCGAGCAGGATGGTCAGCACCAGCACCGGAGCCATGACCAGCGCCGGCACCCGCCGTTCCCGGCTGTCCAGCCACGCCCAGCGGCCGACGAACAGATCGAACGCGATCATGTGTGCCCAGCCCGCCGCCGCGCCGTCGGAGGTGCCGAGCAGGTCGCGTACGCCGTCCAGGGTCGGTGACGCCACGGCCGGCAGCACGTCGCCGAACGCCGGGATCACCAGCAGCGCGTAGATCACCACGACCGGCAGCACGATCAGCGGCGAGGAGATGATCCGGACGGTCCACGACCAGCGCGGCAGCAGGATCATCAGCGCCCAGAACGGCGCGGCCACCGCGAACGTCAGGGTGAACAGTGTGGCGGTCATGCGGCCAGCGCCAGTTCCGGGCTGCGCCGGCGAGCCAGCACCAGGCCGGTGGCGGTCGCGGTCGCGACCGTCAGGGCCGCGACGGCGGCCAGCGTGAGCGCGTCCGGGCGCAGCAGCGGCTGTCCGCGCAGGGCCTGCCAGGTCAACAACACCGTGAGTACGCCGTACGCCGCGCCCGCCACGACCACCAGCCGTGCCCGGGTGTGCTCGTCCAGCCGCGTCCCGAGGAACCGGCTCAGCAGGATCGCCAGGATCGGCAGGGCCTGCAGGGCGTGCAGCCCCACGAAGTGCCCGATCCGCAGGTCCCCACCGGTGGTGCTCCAGCCGAGCAGCGGCAGCCCCGGCCCGCCGTCGAGTACGCCGACAGCGTGCGCCCCGGAGATCCCGTCGATCCCCGGCTCCTGCATCGGCAGCACCATCGGCACCGCCGCGAGCATGCCCAGCAGCGACAGGCCGAGCCCCCACCCGACCGCGCGGGCAGCGGCCCGATCGGTGAGCCGCCGGATCAGCACCACGATCCCGATGACGAAGTGCGCGGCGAACAGCACCATGATCGCCGCACCCATCGCGGTGAACAGGGCGGCGTTCAGTGGGCTGGTCCCGTTGTAGTGGCTGGTCGTACCGCGGAGCACCTGCCCGACGATCACCACCATCTCGATCACCGCCATCGCGACGATGACCGTGCCCGCCCACTCCGCGATCCGGCTGCGGCGCGGCAGCAGGGAGAGCATCCAGGCGAGCGTCGTGCCGTACACCACGAAGGACACGGCGAACTTGAACGGCTTGAGCCAGATCGGCGACCCGGTGAGGACGCGAGAGTCGACGAGGATGCCGACAGCGGAGATGACGGTGAGCACCGCCATCGCGTAGACGAAAACCATCAGGGGGCGGTGCCAGTGTGCCGCCCGGCGCAGCGCGATAGTCATGTCTGTAGATGCTCCCGATCGTGTCCGCTGATTGCGTCCGACCGTGAGCCCCGGTTGCGGCCGTCGGTCGGAGCGGCGCCTCCTCCCTGGGTAGGAGACGCAACGAGGTCGTGGCCCTTCGTCGGCGCTGGCAGAATGGCCGGCCTGTCGACCGGACCGGGAGCGGCGATGACGACGAACGAGGACCGTGTCCAGCCGAACGAGACCACCGTGCCGTTGCTGCACTGCGTGTCACCCGAGGAGACCCTGGCGTTCTGGCGTGCACTGGGGTTCGAGGTGACCTACGAGCAGACGAAGCCGTACGTCTACCTGGCTTTCCGGTGGAGCGGGTTCGATCTGCACTACGGCCGCGCGCCGCGCGGGCTGGACCCGTCGGCGGAGAACACCGGCGGCTGCCTGGTGATGGTCGACGCGGTCGCTCCGTACCACGCGTCGTTCACCGAGGCGATGCGCCGCACCTACGGCAAGGTGCTCGCCAAGGGACTGCCCCGGATGACCCGCTACCGGCCCGGCGCGTCGCGGTTCAGCATCGTCGACCCGTCCGGCAACACCATCATCTTCATCCAACGCGACGAGCCGGCGGAGCTGGAGTACGGCGGCTCGACGACGTTGCGGGGGTTGGCCCGGGTGCTCGACAACGCGCGGATCCTGCGCGAGTTCAAGTCCGACGACCGGGCGGCGTACCGGGCGCTCGACTCGGGGCTGCGTCGGCACGGCGACAGCGCCTCAGCTGTCGAACAGGCGCTGGCACTCGCCGGGCTGATCGAGCTGTCGGTAGCGCTGGAGAAGTCCGAACGCGTGGCCGACTGGGGGAGCCGCCTCCGAGCGCTGACGCTGAACGCCCAGGAGCGCGCGCAGGTCGAGAGGGCCGTCGCCGACCCCGCAGTGCTCGGGCCGTGGTTGCCCGACCCGAGCTGAGGTCACGCCGCGTGGTGACCTCCTGGTGCTGCCTGCCGGGGTGACAATCGTTTCGGTCGGCTCGTCGCAGGGCATGACTGGCAGAGCCGAAGAGGTGATGATGAGCCGCCACACGCCGCCACCGACCGTCCGAGCAGGAAAGATGCTCGCGCTGGTCCTGCCGATGCTCGGCGCCGTCGCGCTCACCGCTGCCTGCACCGTTGGCGAGGACCGGCCCGGTGCGGCTTCGTCGAGCGTGCCACCGACGACCGCATCGGCACCGACGAACCAGGCCGACCAACCATCATCGAGCGCGCGCCCCCGGGTGACGATCCCGACGTCGGCCTTCGTCGAACTGCCACCCGAACTGCGCAAGTCCCCCCGCCGGGCGACGCCCGTCGCGGACGCCCTGCCGACGATGTGCGGCAACGAGTTCGGCACCGGAGGCCGACAGGTCACCGCGAGCGCCTCGATGACCGTCACCTACAAGACGCCCGGCGAACCAGACAGCAGCGTGCCGCAAGGCATGATCCACCAAACGATCTTCACCTTCGATGGCGACGGCGCTTCGGACTACATGCGACGGCTCCGCGGATCCGTGCAGGCCTGCCCCTCCTACAAGGAGGCCGGCAACCCCGTCGACGTTGAGGGGCGAGCTGTGCCCGCTGTGGGGGACGAGGCGCTGCTGGTGACCAGGACGTGGGCCGAGACGAGCTTGAACGGCGAACGCACCGGCAGCACGGCGTCCAGCCAGATCGCCGTGGCACGCGTCGACCGCACAGTGACAGTGCTCAACGATCAGGGATGGGAAGGCACCAGCGGCAACCCCGCCATCCTGGACCGGGTCGTGCGCGACAGCGTCCGGACCATCGACGCCTGGCAGCGGTAGCCCGCGACAAGAGTCGGCAGGGCACGCGCCCGGCGCGAGGTGCGCGACTACACCATCGCCACCGGAACCAGTCGGACAACGTCGACCCCGTCGAGCTTCAAAACGTCGGAGAACGCCAGTACCGGCGTGACCCGACGCATGGACCAGATCGTAGGGGAGTCGATCTCGGGCGTGCGTATGCCACTGCCCTCGGCCAGCGTCCCGCGAATCGATAGAACGGAACAAAATTACTGCATTCGGGTAAAGCGCGTCATCTCGGCTACACGGTCCGTTAGCTTCTTAACGAGAGGAAAACTCTTATTCATCCCATCGTGCGCGTAAGGAGCCATCGATGAAGCGCAGCGTAGCCGTTGCGGCAGCTCTCCTGGCGGGTCTGACCAGCGTGGGAACGACACCGGGGGTTGCCTTCGCCGACGGCGGCCCCGGGTCGCAGCATGACGACCGCGGGGGGCGTGGTTACCACCAGGACGAAGAGGGTGCGGTCTTCGTCCAGACCAACAAGGCGGAGGGCAACACGATCAAGGTGTACGACCGTGACGAGGACGGCCGTCTCACCAAGGCGGGTGAGTACGAGACCGGCGGGCTGGGCGGGTTCACCATCGGCGCGCCGCTCGACGCGCTGGCCTCGCAGGGCTCCTTGATCTACCATAAAGGGCTGCTCTTCGCCGTGAATGCGGGCAGCAACACGGTGACGGTGTTCGGTGTCGAGGGCACCAAGCTGCACAAGCTTCAGGTCATCTGGTCCGGAGGTCTGCTGCCGGTCAGCATCGCGGCCCGTGGCGACCTCGTCTACGTCCTGAACGCCGGTGGCGAGGGGTCGGTGCAGGGCTTCGAGCTGCACAAGGGGCGCCTCTCGCGGATCGAGGACGCCAACCGGTCGCTCGGACTGCACAACGGCAACCCGCCCGCGTTCGGCACCGCCCCGGCGCAGGTGAAGATCGACCCGGACAGTGAGTTCGTGCTGGTGTCGACCAAGGCCGCCAACGTGATGTTCAGCTACGAGATCGGCCGCCACGGCGAGCTGGCCCGTAACCCGGTCATCAGCGACGCGGGGAACACCCCGTTCGGCTTCACCTTCGACACCGACGACACGCTGCTGGTCGCCGAATCGGGCGCGAACGCTGTCAGCCGGTTCGAACTCGAGGAGGACGGCCAACTCGACCAGATCGGGCCGTCGGTGCCCAACGGCCAGCAGGCAACGTGCTGGATCCAGCGCGTCGGCGACTACTTCTACGCCGCCAACGCCGGCAGTTCCACAATCAGCGCCTACCGCGTCAATGACCACGGCAAGCTCGAACTCGTCAAGGCGGTCGCCGCCGACACCGGCGGCGGATCGATCGACATGACCACCAGCGACGGCTTCCTGTACGTCCAGAACGCCACCGCCGGTAACGTGCAGGGCTACGAGGTGAACAAGGACGGCTCCCTGACCCTCGTCACCACGGTCGAGGGCCTGCCGAAGTTCGCCGACAGCATCGGCATGGAAGGCATCGCCGCTTCCTGACTGCGCCACACGCTGGTCCCGGTCCCCGCTGACCGGGACCAGCGCGTGTTCGCGCCCGGCCTGACCTGTCCTCCCGGCTCGTCATACCGCGTACCCTCCACGCATGGACCTCGTCGATGATCTGCCGCGCGCCGAGTTCGCGTTCCCCGGACCGCTGCGGGACCAGCTGGTGGCCGCGATCCTGTCCGGCGCGAAGACCTCGACGTCCGCCCTGCTGGTCGGATACGAGGTCGCGAACGAGCCGCTGCCCCAGGTAGGGCAGCGATCCGCCGTCGTGGACTCCGAGGACCGACGGGTCGCGGTGATCGAGCTGACCGAGGTACGGGTGCTCCGGCTCGCTGACGTCGACCTGCAACACGCCCTGGCCGAGGGCGAGGGAGACGAGTCGGTGGCGCAGTGGCGAGCGGGGCACGAGACGTTCTGGCACAGCGCGGACGTGCGCGCGGAGTTGGGTGATCCCGGCTTCACGGTGAACGACGACACCCTGGTGGTGACCGAGCGCTTCCGGCTGGTGCACATCGTCTGAGCGTCAAACGTCCGCCGGGGCAGTGCCGGTGGTCAACGACGCCTACTCTCGCAGCCGTGGGAGCGATCAAGCCGTGGCACCTGTTCATCCTGACCCTCTGCTGTCTCCTGCCGACGGCGGCGGCAATCGCTGCTGGAATCTGGGCGGTGCGTCGAGGCCGCACCCGCCGCTGAACGGTCGATGAGACGGGCGGCCGACCCCGCTGCGAGGCCGGTTCAGCCTCGCAGCGGGGGTCAGAAGGGCCACTCGTGGCGGGCCCCGGCCTCGATCAGCGGGATCATCGCGAACGCGGCGTCGGACAGACCACCGAAGGTGTGCCGATTGCCGGCGGTCGGCGTGTGGCCGACCCGGTAGCCGGCAAGATTCCAGGTGTACACCGGCACCTCTGCGGGCACCGCGGCCGTGACGTCCACGGCACAGTGCCAGTGGGCCTGCTCATCGGTGAGGATGACCACCCGGTCGTGCCGGTCGTAGTGCCCGCGTACCGCCTTCTCCGTGTCGGTTCCCATGCCGTAGAAATAGCCACCGTCCTTGAACCGGCGCACCGCCGCCAGGACCGACTCGCCCGCCACCCCGGGGAACACCCGGCTGGCATTGGAGAAGGACACCACCGTGGCCGACTGCGCCCGAGCGGCCAGCGCGAGGCCGAACACCGTGGCGCCGTCCCAGCAGCGCAGAGTGCCGTCCTTACTGAACGGGCTCTGCATCGAGCCGGACGTGTCGATCAGGATCAGGGTCCGTCCGGCCAGGCTGGGCACGTTCGCCAGGGCGTGCTGCAACGCCCTCTCCAGCGGATAAGCCCACCGCAGGCTCGGCGCCGCGTTGTACGCCGACAGGAAGCGCATCGGCAGTACCCGTGAGGTGGCGACCTCGCCCGGGTCGGAGAGCTTGGCCGCCACGGTCTCCGCGACGGCGTCGCTGACTCCGGCCTGGTCGAAGTTGCGCAGATTTCGCAGCAGCGCCAGGTAGCCCATGGTCGGGATGACGGACTCCCACGCCGGGGCGTCCATCGCGGTCTGCCGCCAGCCGGCCAGGGCCTCCCACGTCATGCCTGCCGCACCCAGCACCGCGGGATCGGTGACCTCCCTGCGCTCCTCGACCGGCAACGCCATGAGCGCGTCCCGCGCCGCCAGCATCCGGAGCGATGCCGGCAGCGGGTTGTCCCGCCGATGCCGCCGATCCAGCGCATGCCGGAACAGGTCACCCTGCCGCTCGTCCTTCGCGGTCGGGTGGGACAGATCGATGACATCACCGAAGCGCACCGTGCTCCCGACGGAGTCGTACTTGAGCAGACTCCGCTCCGTGTACAGGCGGACCGCCGCGTCGGCGATGCCCCGCTTCACCGGCTTGGGCAGCGCCCGGCCATGGCGAGCCAGCCAGTACGCCAGAGCCTCGCCCGGCTCGTCCGCACGCTGCAGCGCCGCGTCCACGATCGCCCGCGAACCCGGAATCGCCACGGCGACCTGGGCGCGAGCGCCCTCCAGTGCCGCGACCACGGACGCCGAGCGCATCATCGCGCCGGACCGGAGCCACGGCACGAAACGGGAGAACCAGTCGGGGTCGGCGACGGCCACGGCGGCGACCAGGTCGCGGAAGCGAGCGTCCCGGTCCGTGGCGCCCTCGTAGAAGGTGTCCTCGCCGACCATGTTGGACACGCCGAGCAGGAACAGCTCGGTGCGCGGCTCACGGGTGAAGCCCGGCCCGCCCTCGGCGGTCATCGCCTGGTGCCGGCTCTTGCGCAGCTTGAGGTTGAACTTGGCCATGACGTCCCCCACGTCAGTCGGCCGGGAAGGCGCGACCACACCGCACACCCGAGATCAGAATCGGCCACGGACTAGTCCGCCGTTCTGTCCGTTGAACCATCCGCCCGAAGGCGTCGAGGGACTCGAACCCCCATCTGCGGAACCCTGAAGTAACCGTTGCCTGCGCACCGGGTGTGCGGCGTGGTCGCGGCTCCCCGAGATCGAGGTCGGCGACGGGTGGTCTTCCACCGGGGCGTAAGCCCCTCCAGATGTACCCGTCGCCTGCCGCACCGGGAAGTGCGGTCACGACCGTAGCGGTGGCGGCACCGGCCGGGCAATGGAGTTTGCGATCTCGAAAGCGAGAGGGATGTGGTCACGCCGCACGCCCGAGATCAAAAGTGGACACGGTGTTCGCGGGTTCGAACCGCGAGGCCCTTGCAGGGCCGTCACCATAGAAGTAACCGTGTCCGTCGCACCGGGCGTGCGGCGTGGGCGCCTCCCGAGATCGAAGCGGCGACGGCGACCGGCCCTTGCGGGCCAAGGCGACCTGGGCCACTGGTCGACGCCACCCGAAGTGGCGGTGGGATTCGAACCCACGTCTCCCCTTTGGAAGAGGAAGTAGCCGTTGCCTGCGCATCGGGAGGTGCCCCACGACGGTAGGCGCGGACCTCGCGACCGACAAGCCGATTAGGTTGTAGCCGCGGCTAGGACTGACCGTCACCTGCCACTACATCGGTGGAGGGGAGAGCCAGGCGAGTGGTTGTCCTGCTAGGGCGGCGTCGGCGAGGCGGTGGGCGGACGCGGTCTTGAGAGCCGCGCGTGAGCTGTCGATCCAGCGTTGGACGTTGTCGATGCCTTGGTGGCGGTACTCGACGGCCTGGACGAGGCACTCCAGCTTGTCGGCGTCGCGGGCGACGATCGCTTCCAGCGTCTGCCCGGCCTCGTACTCGGTGACGGCGGCGGTGATGGCCTCGGCAACGGCTGGTGGGCAGGCCGCGACCTGGTCGGCGGTGACGGCGGTGTTCGGTACGGCGGTGAGGTAGCGCTTGGCGATGTGGGGGATGTCGGTGATCCTGGTTTCCTGGGTGTCGTGCAGGACGCACATCATCGACACTCGGGCGGGATCAGCGCCTTCCATAGCGGCGAGCATCATGCCGATGAGTGCCGTGCGGAAGGAGTGTTCGGCGATGGACTCGGGGTGCTTGATGCCGGCGAACCACCATCCGGTGCGTGCGGCGCGTTTGAGGACGCCCGCTTCGAAGATGAAGCTCATCGCGCCTACGGCGTCGTGGTCGTCAGTCATCTGCCCGTCCCTGTGCCGGTGAGTCCGTCGGTGCGCAGGCTTTAGACGATAGACGTCAGTTCCTTCCGGGACTGCTCTGAGACCGAGTCACCGTCGAGAAGAATGGCGCTGCGGTCGGCGAGTGCGTTTCCGATGGTTGGGTCGTCGAGGGCGAGGCCGCGTCGTGCGGTGAGTAGGGCCCACGTGTTGTGGATGTTGAGGTCCACGAAGGGATGCCCTCCGTCGAGGCGTTCGACCAGGTGTCGGAGGAGTCGCGAGCCGCGCCAGTCGGAGAGGGCGGCGGGCATGAAGGAGTCGTCGCGCTGGCGGTATGGGATTTCGCCGACCCAGTAGGCCGAGTAGTTGAGCGCGGCCCGCTCGCAGGCGTCGTCCGGGTGGGCGCGGGCGATGAAGTCTCGGAGCGGTTCCGGGTCGCCCTGGTTGGCGAGGGAGGTGGCTACGGAGCGAGCATCGGGCCACAGTGGCGACCAGGTGTGGAAGACGGCTGCGCGTTGGGTGCTTCTGACACTGTTCTGTGCGAGCCATTGGGCGGGTGCTCCGGTGGGGTCCATGCCGGCAAGGAAGCAGGCTTGCCGGTGCAGAAGAACCTCCGGGTTCCGTCGACCAGCGGCGCGGTCTGCGAGCACGTGGAGTTGTGTGAAGAAGGCGGCGCGCTCGTCGGCGAGTAGCAGCGGGCCGGAGGCGACGGGTCCGCGGCGGGGGCCATAGACCGCGAGGCTTCTCAGGAACGTGGGTGGTTGTCCGAGGACGGCCCAGAGGATCAGGTCAGTCAGACGGTGGGTGAGCACCGACCAGCCCAACGGCTGCTCGGTGACATCGGTCCGTTCGACCTTTGCGTCGAGTGTCGCAGCGAGGATGACGTCCGCCTCTGCGGCGTCGTCGAGAGCGGCCAGCAAACGGGCATTCGCGCCGAGCATCGCCAGCTTCTGTCGGGTAGCGATCGCTTGGCCGAATGCGACAGCGGTGAAGGGTCGGCGTCCCGATTCCCAACTCTGGACCGTGGCCCGGTCCATGCCCAACTCGATCGCGAGTTGCTCCTGAGTCAGCGGGATGGACTCACGGAGCAGTTTCAGCAGGTACCCGGTTACGCCACCTCGTTGACGCCGCGAGCGCCCCTGACTTGCCATCCGACACCCCTACGTTGACCGGTGGTCGACGTTCTGCCTCCGACCGGCCGTCGGGAGCAGGGTCTGGCCTGGTCACTCGTACTGGTGGTGAGTTCAACGGCCGCCGTCGCGATCGTAGCGTCGTAGTTACCGAACGTTCCATAACCGGTCCCGTCCGAGGGAGTCGGCCAGGTCGTGCTGCCCGCCGAAGGAGACAGCAATGGGGCGCATCTCACCGCCGTGGCGGCGAGTCTCCTACGACCAGTACCTGATCGCAGCCGCGACGACCCTGGCACGGCGGCACCGGCCTGTTTGGTCGTGGCGCAAGTGGCGGTGGGTCTGCCGGTGCGGCGGAGACCTTCCGTGCCGGATTCGGCACTGCATCCCGATTAAACGGGGGCACTGGCCGGGGGAGGAGGAGCAGTGAACGACGACCAGCAGCGAACATCACCAGCGTGCAACTGCGCGGGCTCGACGGGATGTGTACGGGGAGGCTCGCGGTGACCAGGCACGGCCCGGTATTGCCGATCTGGAGCTGTGGCGGGTGCGACGGGCCGTGGCCGTGCCGGATCCGGAAACGGGAGCTGAGTGCGGAGTTCGAGGAGGCGCCGGTGTCGCTTGCCCTCTACATGGGGTGCTCAACTGGTCCGCGCGTCGGAGGACCTGACCTGGGTACCGGCCGGCGCGCTGCACCGGCGGTTTCTCGGATGGGTGCGGTGAGTATCCTGCGGGCAGGCGACGAGAAGTTCCACTACAGCGACGGGTCGCACAAGTGGATACCGCCGGATCCGACCTACGACCAGGCGGTCTGGGACGAGCAGGTCCGCCAGCACAAGCACGCCCACCTGAGAAACGAGCGTCCGGGCGTGCGTATCCAGCGCCTTGTCTGATGCATCTACGGCACGGGCGTGGCTGCGGCCTGGTGAACTGGCGCTGGTGGCGAGATGCTTCGGCGGGGGATGATCGGGGTTCGTCTCGACGGAGAGCCGAACCACGGGATGGGGCGGGGAGGTGGGGCGGCCATGACCCCGACGCAGCTGCGCGCGTACGTCGCCGTGGTTCGGCTGGGATCCGTCAAGCAGGCCGCCGCTGAGCTTGAGGTGTCCGAGTCGGCCGTGTCACTCCACGTCGCGCAGTTGCGCAAGGAGTTCGGGGACAAGCTGTTCAGCAAGACGGCAGCGGGGCTCGCGTTCACTCCGGGCGGGCTCCGGCTGGCCAGTCGCGCGGCGGAGCTGTTGGGTCTGCAGGATCGGACGATGCTGGAGGTGAGCGCCGCGAAACGCGGCCGGCGGTTGCTGCGGGTGGCCGCGTCCAGCCTGTTCGCCGAGTTCGCCGCGCCGGGGCTGATCGAGCTGTTCGCGAAGCGGGCCGCCGACCTCGATGTCGAGCTGAGCGTGCGCAACCCGGGCTCGTTCGAGTCGCTGCTGCTGACCCGGGCCGCGGACATCGCGGTCGGGCCGCAGCCTCCGGTCGTCGACGGGGCGATCGCGTGCCGGCCGATGATGAACTACCGGCTCGTGGTCGTGGTCGGCCCGGATCACCCGCTGGCCGGTGTGTCGGCGTCCCCGGGGCAGCTGCGGGAGCAGACCTGGCTGCTCGGCCCGTCGGCGGCCACCGACCTGGGCGCGGTACCCGCGATGCTGCGCCGGCTCGCCGTGCCCGACGACCGGCAGCAGATCTTCCAGAGCCACGCGGCTGCGCTGGGGGAGGCCAAGCGGGGCAGGGGCGTCTCACCGGCGCTGTCGTTCACCGTCGCACCCGACGTGCGCGAAGGCCAGCTCCAGCACGTGGTGGGGCCGCACGCCACCGTCGAGGCGGTGTGGCACTCCCAGGTGCTCGCCAGTCCCGGCCCCTTGTCGGCGGCCGCCGAGTTGTCGCGGTTCTCGTCGACGCCTCGGGCGATTCAGGCGATGATGCGCGGCGCGGGCGTCAGCATCGGTCACTTCAAGCCGTCGGTGCACGTGACGCTCTGGAGCTGACGGGCGGCGAGCAGCAGGTCCCCGAACGTGCCGGCCGGCAGCAGCCGGTCGCAGTAGGGGAGCGCGGCGGCCATGCCGCCGGCCCGGGGAGCGAAGCCGGGGGCGCCGGCGCGCGGATTCAACCAGACGATCCGGTACGCGCGGCGACGCAGTCGGGCCATCACGGCGGCGAGTTCGTCGGGCGGGTCGCTGTCCCAGCCATCCGAACCGATCACCAGCACGGCTCCGCGCACGGCGTCCGCGTGCCGGGAGCTGAGCAGAGTGCGCAGGTTCGTGGCGATCCGGGTGCCGCCGTACCGGTCGGTCACGGCCGCGCTGGCCTGCGCGACCGCCTCGGCGGCCGAGGTGTGTCGCAGCACAACCGTGAGCCGGGTCAGCGTCGTCGCGAACGCGAACGCCTCGGCCTCGGCGACGACCGCGAATGCCCGCATCAGGTGCAGGTACGCGGTGGCCTGCGCCCGCATCGACTCACTGACGTCGCAGAGCAGCACGACCCGACGTGGTCGCCGTACCGGCCGCTCGTGGACGACCTCGACGGGTTCCCAACCGGTGCCGCGGGCCCGGGTGATCGTGGGCCGCAGCGCGATCCGCCGTCCGGTCGGACTGACGGCGTGCCGCCTGGCGCGACGGGTCGGCCAGCCGGCGACGGCCGCGCGTAGGGCGTCGCCGAGCAGCGTGAGCTGTGCGGCGTCGAGCTCGTCGAACGGCCTGTCGGCGAGCCCGGCGAGGGCGCTGGGGCGCCGCTCGGGCAGCCGCAGCGCGGTGTCGGACTCCGGCGCCTGGGCGACGGCCGGCGGCAGCGTCGCCCACGGCAGTCCGCCGCCCGGACCCTCGTCGGCCGTGCCGGTGGGCACCGGCACGTGTACGTCGTCGCGGTCGCCCGCCGGGGTCGCGGATCGGTTCGGCGGTGGCAGCGGTGGCGCGTCCGCGAAGACGGCTGCGAAGACACGGTCGAAAGCGCTGAGGTCGGCGTGCCGCCGGACCAGGCTGATCCGGGCGGTCCAGTAGAGCGTGGACATCGAGTCGGGTGGGCTGGCGTCGAGCGCCCGGACGAAGTCGTCGATGTCGGTGAGCCCGGCGGGAACGCCGGCGTGCCGCAGCCGGCCGGCGAACGCCACCGCGAACGCGGCCCGGTCGATTCCGCGCAGCAGGGCCGCACTCACCGGCGCGCGATCAGCCAGGCGATCACCACGCCGGCCGCGACGAGGCCGACGATCACCGGTACGAGTCGCTTGGTGATCGAGCCACCGGCGATGCTGAGCAGGTCGAGCGCTTCCGGCTCGGCGGCCGACGTCGCAGGCGGGGCGGCGGCCGACGGGTCCACCGGCGACGGCTCCACCGGCGACGGCTCCACCGGCGACGGCTCGACGGCGGCGGTGACCGGCGTGCTCGCGACCGCCGGGGCGGACGCGGCCGAAAGGGGGCCGGGTTCGGGCTGCGACGCGGGGGTGACGGGGTCGGACGCTCGCCGGGGGGCCGGCACGGTCGCAGGGCCGTCGGCGGCCGTCGGCGCCTGCTCGGCCGCCAGCTTGGCCTCGAGGTTGGAGACGAACTGGGTCAGCAGCCTGCCCGACACCTCCTTGATCATGCCGCTGCCGAACTGGGCCAGCTTCCCCGAGATCTTCAGGTCGGTGTCCACGCTGACCAGTGTCCGGTCGCCGTCCGGCCGGAGGTGGGCGGTGACCAGCGCCGAGGCGTTCCCCGTCGACCGCGCGTCGCGGCCCTTCGCGTCGATCACCCCGTGGTACGCCGCGTCGTCCTTCTCGACGAACCGCGCCGTACCCGCGAACTCCGAGATGACCGGCCCGACCTTGACCCGCACCCTGCCGCGGTAGACGTCACCGTCGACGCCTGTCAGTTGGGCGCCCGGCAGGCACGGCGCGATCCCTTCGAGGTCGGTGAGCACGGCCCAGGCCCGCTCGATCGGAACGGCGACCGCGAACTCATTGGTGATCTTCATACCTGACTCTCCTGGTGGGTGCCGAGCGCGGCGGCGACGACGGCGCGGTCGTCGGCGGTCTTGGCGATGGCGCCGATGGTCCGGGAAACCTCGGCGGTGGCCAGGTCGGCGGCGCCCAGCACGGACAGCGCGGACACCCAGTCGATGGTCTCCGCCATCCCCGGCGCCTTCTCCAACTCCAGGCCCCGCACGCTTCCGATGAACTGCACAGCCGTACGGATCAGCGGTTCGGTCGCGCCCGGTACGGCCCGGCGGACGATCTCCACGGCCCGGTCCGGTTCGGGGAAGTCGATCCAGTGGTACAGGCAGCGTCGACGCAGCGCGTCGTGCAGTTCCCGGCTGCGGTTGGAGGTGAGCACCACGACGGGCGGCGTACGAGCGGTGAACGTACCTAGTTCGGGGATCGTCACCCCGGCCTCGCCGAGGAACTCGAACAACAGCGCCTCGAACTCGTCGTCGGCGCGGTCGATCTCGTCGATCAGCAGGACCGGCGGGACCGGTCCCTGATGGCGTACGGCCCGCAGGATCGGCCGTTCCTGGAGGAACTCGGCGCTGAACAGGTCCGCGTCGGTGAGCCGGGCGTGCTGCGTCTCGGCGAGTCGGATCGCCAGCAGTTGCCGCTGGTAGTTCCACTCGTACAGCGCCTCGCCGGCGGTCAGCCCCTCGTAGCACTGCAGCCGGATCAGCGGTGTCTCCAGCGCCCGGGCCAGCGCCTTCGCGGCGGCGGTCTTGCCGACACCGGGTTCGCCCTCCAGCAGCAGCGGCCGGCCGAGCCGCAACGCCAGGAACAGGGCCATCGCCATGCCGTCGTCGACCAGGTAGTCGACGGCGTCGAGGCGGTGCCGGACGGTCAGCGCGTCCTTCACGGCTCTCCCGCCAGCAGCCGCTCGTAGTCCGCGCGGGTGTCCACGTCGATCGGCACCGGCCCGTCGACGGGCACCTCGGTCACCTGGTGGCGGCCCGAGTGCAGCAGCCTCCACACGGCCCGGTCGCCGTGCAGGTCGGACAGCTCGGGAAGGACCTCGCGGCCGAAGCGGAACGGATGCCCCAACCCGTCGGCGTAGCGGCACACCGCCAGCGGGGTGGACGCCGCGGCGACCCGACGGACGTCGGCGGCGCGTACCCCGGGCTGGTCGCCGAGCAGGAGCACGAGCGCGTCGGCGCGCGGGTCCACCGACCGGGCGGCCGTGCCGACCGACGACCCGCAGCCGCTGCTGAACGCCGAGTTCTCGACGACCTGGCACCCGGTGAGGTCCACCCGGTCGCGGATCTCGCTCGCCGCGCCGCCGAGGGTCACGAGCAGTTGGTCGAAGCCGCACGAGCGGGCCAGGTCAAGGGTCGCGTCGAGCAGCGTCCGCCCCCGGTACGGGAGCAACTGCTTCGCCTCGCCGAGACGGACCGACGCCCCCGCGGCGAGCACCAGGCCGGTCGTGAACACGGGCTACGCCGCCGTGAAACGCGCGAGGCAGCCGGCGCAGCAGAACCAGAGGTCCTGCCCGTCGACCCGCGCGTACGGCGTTTCCGGCCCGACCAGCACGGTCATCCCGCACACCGGGTCGACGGCCTGCTGTGGCCTCGCCGCCGACGCGCCCGACGACGGGCTCAGCCCCTCCGCCCGGATCGCCCGGACGACCTCGGACATGATGGACAGCGCGATCTCCGGCGGCGTACGCGCGCCGATGTCCAGCCCGGCCGGCGAGTGGACGCGGGCCCGCTCGGCGTCGGTCAACCCCAGCTCGCCGAGCACGACCTCGCCGCGTGTGTGACTGGCGACCAGCGCGACGAACCCCACGCCGGCGTCCAGCGCGGCCCGGATGGCGTCCTGCTCGCCCCTGCCGAGCCCGGCCACCACGACGGCGGTGCAGCCGGCGTGGTCGTCGGACGTGACGACGTCGAAGTCCAGGAACGCTGCCAACGTCGCCACCGCGGCGGCGATCGGCGTGTCACCGACCACCCGCAGGGTTGGCGCCGGCAGCATCGGCCGAAGGAAGATCTCGACCGCGCCACCGGAGTGGCACGGGTTCACCACCACCCGCGCCCCCGGCGCCTCGGGGAACGGGGCCGCACCGTCCGGCAGCACCCGCAGCAGCAGCGCGTCACCGTCGCGCAGGGCGTCGAGCGCGGCGGCCCGCACCGAACTCTCGGCGCACACCCCGCCCACGAAGCCTTCGATCGAGCCGTCCGCTCGGATCACCGCCGCGTCGCCCGGCCGGGCCGACGTCGGCTCCTGGGCGCGGACCACTGTGGCGTGCACGAACGGCTCGCGCGAGGTGGTCAGCTCCCGGGCGCGGTCCGCGATAGTGGTCATCTCGGCCCCTCAGACCGGCGGCCGGGCCTGGCCGCGCATCGCGTCCCAGACCCGCGACGGCGTCAGCGGCATGTCGGCGTGCCGTACGCCGAAGGGCTTGAGGGCGTCCACGACCGCGTTGACGATCGCCGGGGGCGAACCGACAGTCGCCGACTCGCCGACGCCCTTCGCACCGATCGGGTGGTGCGGCGACGGGGTGACGGTGAATCCGGTCTCCCAGTCGGGCACCTCCAGTGACGTCGGGATCAGGTAGTCCATCAGCGACGCGCCGAGGCAGTTGCCGTCCTCGTCGAACGCGATCATCTCCATCAGCGCCATGCCGACCCCGTCGGTCAGCCCGCCGTGCACCTGCCCCTCGATGATCATCGGGTTGATCCGGGTGCCGCAGTCGTCGACAGCGATGAACCGCCGCACCTTCACCTGCGCGGTGCCGGGATCGATGTCCACCACGCAGATGTACGCGCCGTGCGGGTACGTCAGGTTCGACGGGTTGTAGCAGATCTGCGCCTCGAGTCCGCCCTCGATGCCCTCGGGCAGGTCACCCGCGCCGTGCGCGCGCATGGCGATGTCCTGGATCGTGACGGACGTGCCCGGGTCGCCCTTGACGTGGAACGCGCCCTTCTCCCACTCCAGGTCCGCCACCGAGACCTCGAGCATGCCCGAGGCGATGATCCGGGCCTTGTCGCGGACCTTGCGCGCCACCAGGGCAGCCGCCGCGCCGGACACGGGTGTCGAGCGGCTGCCGTACGTGCCCAGGCCGAACGGGGTGTTGTCGGTGTCGCCGTGCAGCACCTCGATGTCGGACGGCGGGATCCCGATCTCCTCGGCGACGATCTGCGCGAACGTGGTCTCGTGCCCCTGGCCCTGCGACTGCACGCTCAGGCGTACCACGGCCTTGCCGGTCGGGTGGACGCGCAGCTCGCAGCCGTCGGCCATGCCCAGCCCGAGAATGTCCATGTTCTTGCGGGGGCCGGCGCCGACCGCCTCGGTGAAGAACGCGATGCCGATGCCCATCAGCTCGCCCCGGGCGCGCTTCTCCTCCTGCTCACGGCGCAACTCGGCGTAACCGGCCATGTCCATCGCCAGCCGCATCGTCGGCTCGTAGTTGCCCGAGTCGTACACCCAGCCGGTCTTCGTCGTGTACGGAAACTGCTCCGGCTGGATGAAGTTCTTCAGCCGCAGCTCGGCCGGGTCCATACCCAACTCGTCGGCGAGGCAGTCGACGATCCGCTCGACCAGGTAGACCGCCTCGGTGATCCGGAACGAGCAGGCGTACGCGACGCCGCCGGGCGCCTTGTTGGTGTAGACCGCCGTCATCCGGCAGTAGGCGGCCTCGATGTCGTAGCTGCCGGTGAAGACCCCGAAGAAGCCGGCCGGGTACTTCACCGGAGCGGCGGTGCCGTTGAACGCGCCGTGGTCGGCCAGCACGTTCGTACGGATGCCGAGGATCCGGCCGTCCCGGGTCGCCGCGATCTCACCGCGCATGATGTAGTCGCGGGCGAAGCCGGTGCTGATCAGGTTCTCCGACCGGTCCTCCATCCACTTCACCGGTTTGCCCGTGACGATCGAGGCCACGATCGCGCAGACGTACCCGGGATAGATCGGCACCTTGTTGCCGAACCCGCCGCCGATGTCCGGCGAGATCACCTGGATCTTGTGCTCCGGGATGCCCGCCACGATGGCGTACAGCGTGCGGTGCGCGTGCGGCGCCTGGGTGGTGGACCAGAGTCGCAACTTGCCGTCGACCGCGTCGAAGTCGGCGACCGCCCCACACGTCTCCATCGGCGCCGGATGCACCCGTGGGTAGACGAGATCCTGGCTGACGACGACGTCCGCGCGGGCGAACACCGCCTCGGTGGCCGCCTCGTCGCCGGTCTCCCAGTCGAAACAGTGGTTGTTCGCCTTACCCTCGAGGTCGTCGCGGATCAGCGGGGCGTCCGGCTCCAACGCCCGGCGGGCGTCGATCACCGGGTCGAGGACGTCGTACTCGACGTCGATCAACTCCAACGCGTCGCGCGCCGCGTACCGGTCGTCGGCGACGACGAACGCGACCTCCTGGCCCTGGAAGCGCACCTTGTCGGTGGCGAGCACGGCCTGCACGTCGTTGGAGAGCGTCGGCATCCAGGCCAGGCCCTGCTGCGCCAGCATCGCCCCGGTCACCACCGCCCTGACCCCGGGTGACGCCTCGGCGGCGCTCGTGTCGATGCTGACGATCCGGGCGTGCGCCACCGGAGCACGGAGGATGGCCAGGTGCAGCATGCCGGGCAGTTGAACGTCGTCGACGTACCGGCCGCGACCGCGGAGGAACCGGGGGTCCTCCTTGCGCAGCATCCGGCCGTACCCGACGGGTTTCTGGTCGTTGTCGTGGAAGGTGTCCACGCGCTCGTGCACGGTGGTCATGCGGCGGCCCCCGCAGTCTGGCCGGCGTCGGCGATCTCGCCAGCCTCGCTCGATTCGGTGGTCTCGGCGACCTGGGCGGCGGCCTCCGCCTCGGCCACCGCGGCCCAGCGGACCGAGCGGACGATGGTGGCGTAACCGGTACACCGGCAGATCTGACCCGAGATCGCCTCGCGGATCTCCGACTCACTCGGATCGGGGTTGCGGTCGAGCAGCGCTCGGGAAGTCATCAGCATCCCGGGCGTGCAGAAGCCGCACTGCAGGCCGTGGCACTGCATGAAGCCCTCTTGGATCGGGTCCAGCTCGGCGCCCTTGGCGAGGCCCTCGACGGTACGCACCTGGTGGCCGCCGGCCATCGCGGCGAGCACAGTGCACGACTTCACCGGCTCGCCGTCCAACCAGACGACGCAGGTGCCGCAGTTGCTGGTGTCGCAGCCCCAGTGCGTGCCGGTCAGGCCCAGCACGTCCCGCAGGAAGTGCACCAGCAGCAGCCGGGCCTCGATCTCCCGGGTGACCTCGACGTCGTTGACGGTCATGGTGACCTGCATGCTCAGCTCCTCGCCCGCTCGACGGCCCGGCGCAGGGTCCGTCTGGTCAGCTCAGCGGCCAGGTGCCGCTTGTAGTCGGCGCTGCCGCGCTGGTCGGTCGCCGGCTCGCAACTGGCGGCGGCGATCGCCCCGGCCTGCTCGTACAGGCTTTCGGAGGGCTCCCGCCCGCGCAGTGCCGCCGAAATCTCCGGGATGCCCGTCGTGTTCGGGCCGACCGCCGCTAGCCCCACCCGGGCGTCCACTATCGCGCCGCCGTCGAGCCACACCGCCGCGCCGGCCGACACCACGGCCCAGTCGCCGGCCCGGCGCTCGACCTTCTCGTACGCGCTGCCGCAGCCCGGCCGCACCGGCAGCCGCACCTCGACCAGCATCTCGTCGTCCCCGACTGCCGTCTCGTACGGCCCGACGTGGAACTCCTCCATGGACACGAACCGTTCCGCGCCCCCCGGACCGCGGATCACGCACCGCGCGTCCAGGGTCGTGCAGACCGCGGAGAGGTCCTCGGACGGGTCGGCCTGGCAGAGCGAGCCGCCCAGCGTGCCCCGGTTGCGCACCACCGGGTCCGCGATCACCCGCTCGGCGTCGGCGAAGATGGGGAACGCCGCGGCCAGCTGGGCGGACTCGAGCAGCTCCCGATGTCGGGTGAGCGCGCCGATGCGTACCTCGTCCGGGCCTGTCTCGATGTAGCCGAGCTCGGCGTGCAGATCGTTGATGTCGATGAGGTAGTCGAAGTTGGCCAGCCGGAGCTTCATCATCGGCAGCAGGCTGTGCCCTCCGGCGATCAGCCTCGCGGTGCCGCCCAGCCGCTCCAGCAGGCCGATGGCATGGTCCACACTGGTGGCTCGCTCGTACTCGAACGGTGCCGGCACCTGCATGTCGCACCTCCGTGGTTGCGGAAAATCTGATCCCGGCGCCGGCCGAAGTCAACGGCGACCTAAGCAACTGCTTAGGTCGCCGTTGACGGTGCCGCCGAC
Source organism: Micromonospora coriariae (assembly GCF_900091455.1). Classification (NCBI taxonomy): domain Bacteria; kingdom Bacillati; phylum Actinomycetota; class Actinomycetes; order Micromonosporales; family Micromonosporaceae; genus Micromonospora; species Micromonospora coriariae. Next base: position 5,604,900 of record NZ_LT607412.1, read on the forward strand.
GCTCGCGGATCGTGCGGCCATGAGGGACATCGTCGACGGAGTGACCGGCTGGCGTGCCGCGGGCGTTCCGTTCGCCGTCGCGACCGTCGTGCGAACCTGGCAGTCGGCGCCCCGACAGCCCGGCGCGGCCATGGCCGTCTCCGCCAGCGGCGAGGTCCTGGGCAGCATCTCCGGCGGGTGCGTCGAGGGTGCCGTCTACGAGCTGTGCCGGGCGGCGGTCGAGACCGGCCAGGCCCGCACCCAGACCTACGGCGTCAGCGACGGCGACGCGTTCGACGTCGGCCTGACCTGCGGCGGCACGATCGAGATCCTGGTCCAGCCGGACGTCGCGATGACCGAGCCCGACGAGGTGTTCGCGGCGGTCCGGGAAGGGCGGCCGGTCGCCACCGCATCTGTCGAGAACGCACAGCTGGTGGTCTGGCCGGACCGGGTCGCGGGCAGCCTCGGCACGTCCGACCTGGACGACGCGGCGGCCCGCCACGCCGCCGGGATGCTCGCCCTGGGCACCACCGGCACGGTCCACCTCGGCCGGCGGGGGGAGGAACGGCTCGACGAGGTGTCCGTGTTCGTCCAGTCGTACGTGTCCCCACCCCGGATGATCATTTTCGGTGCGATCGACTTCGCCGCCGCGATGGCCCGGATCGGCGGGTTCCTCGGCTACCACGTCACGGTCTGCGACGCCCGCCCGGTGTTCGCCACCCGTAGACGCTTCCCGGACGTCGACGACCTCGTCGTCCAGTGGCCGCACACGTACCTGCGGTCGACGACCGTGGACGACCGCACTGTGCTCTGCGTCCTGACCCACGACCCGAAGTTCGACGTGCCGCTGCTCGAGGTTGCCCTGCACACCCCCGCCCGCTACATCGGCGCGATGGGCAGCCGCCGTACGCACTCCGACCGGTTGCGACGGCTGCGTGAGGCGGGCGTGAGCGAAGCCGCCCTGGCCCGGCTCTCCTCGCCGATCGGGCTGGACCTCGGCGCGCGTACGCCGGAGGAGACCGCCGTGGCGATCGCCGCCGAGATCGTCGCTCAGGCCTGGGGTGGCTCGGGTCGCCGGCTCAGCGAAGTGGTGACCCCGATCCACCACGCCTGATCGAACCTGGCGCCGCCGATCACCTGCTGAGCCGGGCGCGAATCGTCCCCGGTGCGGCCGCCTGCTGGCACAACCCGGAGACGTCGAGGGGGACGTCCCCTGCGCGAGCACCCTGGCAGCCACACGGGAGGTGATCGTTTCGGGGTCGCGAACCGTGGCTCGGCCGCGCATGATCATAAGCATGGCCCGAAGGATGACGATCACGGCTTGTTGCGCCATTGCACTGTCGATGGCGGCGTGCAGTGCGGACACCAGCCTTCCGGCGGCTGCGCCCACAGCGTCACCGGCGAGCCCAGAGCCTTCCCGGACGGCACCCCCGACGGCAACGCCGACGCCCGTTGAAGGGATGGTGGACAAGCGGGTGCTGGAGTTGCTGTTAGGTCAGCAGGACCTGGGTGGTGACTGGCAGATCAACGGGCAGGCTGACCTGCCGCGGGAGAGGAGGACCAGTAACCCGGGCTGCACTCGCGTGGAACGTGATCTCTACGACGCGGGAAGCACCAGCCTGGTGGGCTCTCTCCGGTGGCGAATGCGCAGTACCGAGGCCAGTAAAGCGATCCTCCAGGTTGTCAAGGTGCATCCGAAGCAGGGGGCCGAGGCCGAGGTTTCCCGTGTCCGTGCGAGTGTCAAGCGGTGTAGGTCCTGGGGTGAGGGCGGGGACGCACCCGGCTACATCTTCACCTTGTCGATGCGGTCGACCACGGCCCCGCAAGCGGGCGACGAGGCGGTTGCCTGGCGCTACACCAGTAGGTACGGTCCGGCTTCGCCCGCTTTCACGACGTACAACGTGCTGTTCAGGCTGGGAGACGTAACGTCCTTGATCGAGTATGCCCCCGGGACGCGGACGTCAGCCGCAGCAGCGGAGAAGGAATTGCACGAGCTGGCTGCCTCGGCGGCGGCAAGGGTGGACGAGGCGATCTGAGCGACGGATGCGGTCGCACCGCCGGGGCGCTGTGGGCGCTGCTGGCCAGCCCGAGCGTGGGCCGGCTGCTGGGATTCATCGTGCTGGCGATCATCAGCATCGGCTGGCTGTTCTGGGCGCTGCGCCGCTACCGGACCTTCGGCGAACCCACCGTCGGCCCGCTCGAGCAGGCCGGGGACGGCATCCGTTCGTGAGCTGCGCGATCCCCTGCGCGCCGGCCGGCCACTGATCTATTGTCGGTCTGTTCACGTTTATCGCTTTCGTCGGAAAGGTGCAGTGATGGGGGTGCGCCGCTGGGTCGAAAGCTGGCCGCTCTACCGCCAGCTCACCGGCACCGACCCGCTGGGCCGCGGCGCCGCGGCCAAATCCGCCCGGTCGCTGTCGCTCACCGCCCGCACCGACACCGCCGATTCGGTGGCCAAGTCCGTCTGCCCCTACTGCGCCGTCGGCTGCGCCCAGCGGGTGTACGTCAAGGACGGGCAGGTCACCCAGATCGAAGGCGATCCGGACAGCCCGATCTCCCAGGGGCGGCTCTGTCCCAAGGGCGCGGCCAGCAAGAGCCTGGTGACCAGCCCGTTGCGCCAGACGACGGTTCGTTACCGTCGGCCGTACGGCACCGAGTGGGAGGACCTCGACCTCGACACGGCGATGAACATGATCGCTGATCGGGTGCTGGCCGCCCGGGACGAGACGTGGGAGGACGTCGACGGCGAGGGCCGGCCGCTCAACCGGACGCTGGGCATCTCCAGTCTTGGTGGGGCGACGCTGGACAACGAGGAGAACTACCTCATCAAGAAGTTGTTCACCGCGATGGGGGCTCTCCAGATCGAGAACCAGGCCCGTATTTGACACTCCGCCACCGTCCCCGGTCTGGGGACCAGCTTCGGTCGCGGCGGCGCCACCCAGTTCCAGCAGGACCTGGCCAACTCCGACGTGATCATCATCCAGGGTTCGAACATGGCCGAGGCGCACCCGGTGGGCTTCCAGTGGGTGATGGCGGCCAAGCGTCGGGGCGCGAAGGTCTTCCACGTCGATCCCCGGTTCACCCGGACCAGCGCGCTGGCTGACTCGTACCTGCCGATCCGTGCCGGCACCGACATCGCCCTGCTGGGCGGGGTGGTGCGGTACATCCTGGAGAACGAACTCGACTTCCGCGAGTACGTCGTCTCCTACACCAACGCCGCCACCATCGTGACCGAGGAGTACCTCGACACCGAGGATCTGCACGGCCTCTTCTCCGGCTTCAAGGAGGACAACGCCAGTTACGACCAGAAGAGCTGGCGGTACGAGGGGAACGGGCAGAACGCCGCGACCCGGGACACAGAGACACAGCGGGAAACCGCTGCCGGGCTGGAGCACGAGTCACACGGCGCGCCGGTGAACGGGCAGACCGAGCGGGACGAGACGTTGCAGCATCCGCGCTGCGTCTACCAGATCCTCAAGCGGCACTATGCCCGCTACACGCCGGAGATGGTGGAGCGGGTCTGTGGCATCTCGCAGGAGAAGTTCCTGGAGCTGGCCCAGGCGTGGACGCAGAACTCCGGCCGGGAACGCACAGGCATGCTCGTCTACTCCGTGGGCTGGACGCAGCACAGCGTGGGCGTGCAGTACATCCGCACGGGCGCGATCATCCAACTGCTGCTGGGCAACGTCGGCCGTCCGGGTGGTGGAGTCATGGCGCTGCGCGGGCACGCCAGCATCCAGGGCTCGACGGACATCCCGACGCTGTTCAACCTGCTGCCCGGTTACCTGCCGATGCCACATCACTCCGACCACCCGACACTGGACGACTGGGTGGACAGCATCCGGCACCCGGGGCAGAAGGGCTTCTGGGGCGACGCGCGCATCTACGGGGTGAACCTCCTCAAGGCGTACTGGGGCGACGCGGCCACCGCCGAGAACGACTTCTGCTACGGCTACATGCCCCGGATGACCGGCGATCACGGCACGTACCAGCAGGTGCTGAACATGATCGACGGGAAGGTCAAGGGGTACTTCCTGCTCGGGCAGAATCCGGCGGTGGGTTCGGCGCACGGCCGCGCCCAGCGCCTCGGCATGGCGAACCTGGACTGGTTGGTGGTCCGGGACCTGTTCATGATCGAGAGCGCCACGTTCTGGCAGCACGCGCCGGAGATCGAGACCGGTGAGATCGTTCCCGAGCAGTGCCGTACCGAAGTGTTCTTCCTGCCGGCCGCCTCGCACGTGGAGAAGGAGGGCAGCTTCACCCAGACCCAGCGGTTGCTGCAGTGGCGGGAGAAAGCTGTCGAACCACCAGGCGACGCCCGCTCCGAGCTGTGGTTCTTCTACCACCTCGGCCGCATCATCCGGGAACGGCTGGCCAAGTCGACCCGACCCCGCGACCGGGCGCTGCTCGACCTGAACTGGCACTACCCGACGCACGGGCCGACTGCCGAGCCGAGCGCCGAGGCGGTGCTGTACGAGATCAACGGCTACGAGGTGGCCAGCGGTCGACCGTTGTCGACGTTCACCGAGATGAAGGACGACGGCTCGACCGCCGGCGGGTGCTGGATCTACACCGGTGTGTACGCGGACGGCGTGAACCAGGCGGCGCGGCGCAAGTCGCGGCATGAGCAGGACTGGGTGGCCGCGGAGTGGGGTTGGGCGTGGCCGGCGAACCGGCGCATCCTCTACAACCGCGCGTCGGCCGACCCGGACGGCAATCCGTGGAGCGAGCGCAAGAAGTACGTCTGGTGGGACCCGGACAAGGCCGAATGGACCGGCTACGACGTGCCGGACTTCGAGAAGAAGAAGTCCCCGTCGTATCGGCCGCCCGCCGACTCCTCGGGCGTGGCGGGGCTCGCCGGCGACGACCCGTTCGTCCTTCAGGGCGACGGCAAGGGCTGGCTGTACGCGCCCACCGGAGTGCTCGACGGGCCGATGCCCACGCACTACGAGCCGGTCGAGTCGCCGGTGCGCAACCCGCTCTACCGGCAGCAGGCCAACCCGACCCGCAAGGTCTACACGCACCCGATCAACACGCTCAACCCGAGCCCGCCCGAGAAGCACAGTCAGGTCTTTCCGTACGTGTTCACGGTCAGCCGGCTCACCGAGCACCACACCGCGGGTGCGATGAGCCGCATGGTCCGTCCGCTGGCCGAGCTGCAACCGGAGATGTTCGTCGAGGTGTCCCCGGAGTTGGCCGCCGAGGTCGGACTGACGAATCTGGGCTGGGCCCACCTGGTCACCGCCCGCGCGGCCATCGAGGCCAAGGTACTGGTGACCGACCGGCTGACGCCGCTGCGGGTGGACGGCCGGATCATCCACCAGCTCTGGCTGCCGTACCACTTCGGCTTCGAGGGCCTGGTGACCGGCGAGTCGGCGAACGACCTGTTCGGGATCAGCCTCGACCCCAACGTCCTGATTCAGGAGAGCAAGGTCGGCACCTGCGACGTCCGGCCCGGTCGGCGTCCGAGAGGCAAGGATCTGTTGGACCTCCTCGTCGACTACCGGCGACGGTCCGGGGATCTCGGCCCGCACTATCCACCGCAGGTCACGACCGACGCCGCCGACAGCGGCCGCGACCCGGAGGTCTGACCATGCCCCATGTCAACAGCCTGTACGGCCCCCTCGACCCGGCGCCCGACGCCGGCTACGTCGATGCACCGCCGCGGATGGGGTTCTTCACCGACACCAGCGTCTGCATCGGCTGCAAGGCCTGCGAGGTGGCCTGCAAGGAATGGAACCTCGTCCCGGAGAGCGGGCTCGACCTGCTGGGCATGTCGTACGACAACACCGGCGCCTTGACCGCGAACTCGTGGCGGCACGTCGCGTTCGTCGAGCAGTCGAGCCCGGCCGGTTGGGCGACGCCGGCGTTCCGCGACACTCCGGACGGTCCGCCGGTCAGCCCGGAGACGGCAGCGGTCGGGGCGCACACCAGCACCGACACCGGGACGTACCCCGGTCTGCCGCCCGGCTCGCCGCCGGCGGCGGCTCGGATGGCCGCGGGGCCGGAGTTCCTCGGGATGCCGGGTGCGCAGCCGCCGGGTCGGGGCACGGGTGTGGAGGAGCGTACGGATTTTCGTTGGTTGATGATGTCGGACGTGTGTAAGCACTGCACGCATGCGGCGTGTCTGGATGTGTGTCCGACGGGTTCGTTGTTCCGTACGGAGTTCGGCACGGTGGTGGTGCAGGAGGACATCTGTAACGGGTGTGGGTACTGCATTTCGGCGTGCCCGTATGGGGTGATCGATCAGCGTAAGGATGATGGTCGGGCGTGGAAGTGCACGTTGTGTTATGACCGGCTCGGGGTGGGGATGACGCCGGCGTGTGCGCAGGCGTGTCCGACGGAGTCGATCCAGTACGGGGAGTTGGACGAGTTGCGGGAGCGGGCCGCCGCGCGGGTGGCGAAGTTGCACGAGCGGGGGGTGCCCGAGGCGCGGTTGTACGGACACGACCCGAACGACGGGGTCGGTGGTGACGGAGCGTTCTTCCTGCTGCTGGACGAGCCGGAGGTGTACGGGCTGCCGCCGGACCCGATCGTGACCACCCGCGACCTGCCCGCCATGTGGAAACGCGCCGGTCTGGCCGCGCTGGCCATGGCCGCCGCCACGACTGTCGCGTTCCTGGGCGGGCGGCCATGACGGACGCGATGCCGCCCGGTCGAGGGCGTGGCCACGGCGGCGAGCAGCTCACCGTGCCGCCGGCCGACTTCAGCTCCTACTACGGCCGGCCGGTCCTCAAGCCGCCGGTGTGGAAGTACGACATCGCCGGCTACCTGTTCACCGGCGGCCTCGCGGCCGGGAGTGCGCTGATCGGCGCCGGCGCCCAACTGACCGGGCGCCCCGGGCTGCGCACGGTGAGCCGCTGGGCTGCCCTCGGCGGCGTCGCCGCCAGCACGTACCTGCTGGTTCACGACCTCGGGCGGCCGGACCGGTTCCACCACATGCTCCGGGTGGCCAAGCTGACGTCGCCGATGTCGGTCGGCACCTGGATCCTCGCCGCGTTCGGGCCGCTGGCCGGCGCGGCCGCGGTCGCCGAACTGGCGCCGCTGCTTCCGCAGCACGGTGCGCTCGGCCTCGCCCGCCGGTTGGCGCCGCCCATCGGCGACGTCGCCGGCCTGGCAGCCGCGGCCACCGCGCCGGCACTGGCCACGTACACCGGGGTGCTGCTCGCCGACACCGCCGTGCCGGCCTGGCACGACGCGTACCCGTCGTTGCCGTTCGTCTTCGGGGGCAGCGCGCTCGCCGCCGCGTCCGGCGTCGGCCTGATCGCGGCGCCGGCCGCGGAGACCGCCCCGCTGCGGCGGCTCGCCCTGGCCGCCGCGACCATCGAACTTGTCGGCGGTCGCCGGATGGAGCGGCTGGGCCTGACCGGCGAGCCCTACGCGCACGGACGCAGCGGCCGGCTGGTCCGGGCGGGCCGCGCGCTGCTCGCCGTGGGCACCGCCGCCGCACTGGTCAGCCGGCGCAGCCGGATCCTGTCAGCGGTCTCCGGCGCCGCCCTCGTGGCATCGTCCGTCGCCACCCGGTTCGGCGTCTTCGAGGCCGGCAGGGCGTCCGCGCGCGATCCGAAGTACACGGTCGTGCCGCAACGCGAGCGGCTCGAACAGGACGGGGCGACGGCCGGCCGTTAGGTTGGCGCTCGCTGGGTCGGCCCATCGATCGGTGGCCAGACCGAGACCGGGGCGCGTTGACGGCTTGCCACCAGGCCACCGCTCGACCGCCCCGGGCGCGGATGACATCAGCCGGTGAACAGCTTCGCGGCGGTGATGGCGGTCTGGACGATGCCGTACCCGAGCAGCGCCGTGACGAGCAGCCACGACAGCCAGAGTCGACCGGTCTGGTTGCCGACCTGCTTCGGCACCGAGGGTTGGCTCTCCGGACCGAGGGCGACCGGCTCGGTGACGGTGGCGCGCGCCACCGGCGAGGTCGGCCCCCGGTCGGGCTCGTGGAACCGGTCCGGCACGGCACGGACCAGCAGGTTGGCGATGAAGCCGATGGCGAGGACGCCGACCATGGTGAACAGCGCGGGCCGGTACGACGACGCGGTGAGCGTGCCGGGCTTGCCCTGCGTGTCGAGGATCCCGTTGACGATCAACGGCCCGGCGACGCCCGCCGCCGACCAGGCGGTCAGGAGCCGGCCGTGGATGGCGCCGACCTGGAAGGTGCCGAACAGGTCCCGCAGGTACGCGGGGGCGGTGGAGAAGCCGCCGCCGTAGAAGGAGATGATCGCGGCGGCGATCAGCACGAAGACCGCCGTGGCGGCGTGGCCGGCGACGGCGAGCAGCGCGTAGAGCACCATGCCCACGCCGAGGTAGACCATGTAGATGGGCTTGCGGCCGATGACGTCGGACGTCGTCGACCAGACGAACCGCCCGGCCATGTTGAACAGCGACAGCACTCCCACGAAACCGGCCGCCGCCGACACCGAGACGGCGCTGACTCCGTTGTCCCGGAAGAAGTCCTGGATCATCGGGCTGGCCTGTTCCAGGATGCCGATGCCCGCTGTGACGTTGCAGAACAGCACGACCCACAGCAACCAGAACGTACGGGTACGCACGGCGTTCGACGCGGACACGCTCGCCCGTGTCACCAGCGGCTTGCTGGCGACGCGCGCGGGGTCGAACCCGGCGGGTCGCCAGTCCGGCGCGGGGACGCGCACATTGAACGGCCCGAACATCATGATCACGAAGTATCCGATGGCGAACGTGACGAAGAGCGCCACCAGGGCATGGCCCGACGCCACCGCGGCCGGGTCGGCGGGGTTGTAGCCAGGGTCGTACAGGGAGAGCAGCTGGCGCGCGAGCGGGCCGGCGACCAGGGCGCCGCCGCCGAAACCCATGATGGCCAGCCCGGTCGCGAGGCCGGGCCGGTCCGGGAACCACTTGATCAGCGTGGAGACCGGCGAGATGTAGCCGATGCCGAGCCCGATGCCGCCGATGACGCCGTACCCGAGGTACAGGAGCCACAGCTGCTGGGTCGCGATGCCGAGCGCGCCGACCAGGAACCCGGCGGCCCAGAAGCAGGCGGAGACGAACATCGCCCGGCGCGGTCCGTTGCGCTCCACCCACCTGCCACCCACGGCGGCGGACGAACCCAGCATGACGATGGCGATGCTGAAGATCGCCCCGATCGCCGTCTGGCTGGTGTCGAAGTGCGCGATGAGGGAGTTCTTGTAGACGCTCGTCGCGTAGACCTGACCGATGCAGACGTGCACGGCCAGGGCGGCGGTCGGGATGAGCCAGCGGCTGTATCCCGGGGGAGCGACCGTGTGCCGAGGATCGAATACCGACAGCATGGGCATCGTCCGTACCTCCTGCGGCTGAGTAGGCCGGGGGCGGCGGCAGCTCCTCGGAGCCTCGCGCCGTCGCACTGCCTACTGGGCAGAATCCGCGCGTACCCGGATCACCGCCGGGTCGGGAATCTCGCCGGACTCACGGCAGTTGGCCGAGCGGCTCCGCCACGGTGGCGGCCCGGCGCACGTCTGGCGTCAGCCGTTGACCGGCTGCACTTCACGTTACGTGGCAACCGCTTCGCAACTTGTGGTTACCGAAAAACGCGGGCCACGGCACGGACGGCCGGCGACGCGGCCGATGGGCTCGGCACGCCAGCAGCGGAGCCAGTGGTCAGCCCGCGCCCTTCGGCTGGTCGCGGTGGTGTGGGCGCAGAGCGGGGGCGGGCCGAGCGGCCCGCCCCCGATGTCGTACGGCTCAGTGCATCGCGGCGTTTGCGGCCGCCTCCTCCTGGGCGCGTCGTTCGTCCCCGCTGAGGGTGTGCAGGGGCTTCTCCTTGATGAACAGCACGACGATCAGCGCGATCGGCGCGCCGACCAGGAACAGGTCGGCGGTGGCGGTGCCGTAGACGTCCTGCACGATGCGCAGCACCGGCTCGGGCAGGGTGGACAGGTCGGGCACCTCGGCGGAGCCGCCGCCGGCCGCGGCCGGGCCGAGTCGCTCGGTCGTCAACGAGGTCACCCGGTTCGCCAGGACCGCGCCCAGGGCACTGACCCCGATGGCGCCGCCCATGCTGCGGAAGAACGTCAGCACGGAGGTGGCGGCGCCCAGCTCGTGAGCGGGCACGTCGTTCTGCGCGGCGAGCACGAGGTTCTGCATGAGCATGCCGACGCCGATGCCCAGCACGGCCATGTAGACCGACAGGACGACGACGCTGGTGTCGGCGTCGATTGTGCCCAGGAGCAGCATTCCGACGGTCATCACGGCGGCGCCGGCCACCAGGTAGGCCTTCCACCGGCCGAACTTCGTGATGAGCTGGCCGGCCACCGTCGACGAGACGAGCAGACCGAAGATCATCGGAAGGCTCATCAGGCCCGCGACGGTCGGTGACTTGCCCAGCGAGATCTGGAAGTACTGGGACAGGAAGACGGTGCCACCGAACATCGCGACACCGACCAGCACGCTGGCGGCAGTGGCCAGCGAGACCGTGCGGTTGCGGAAGATGTCCAGCGGAACGATCGGCTCCGCCGCCCGCGCCTCGACGAGAACAGCCAGCGCCAGCAGGACCAGACCGCCCAGGACCATGGCGGCCGTCCAGCCCGATGCCCAGGCGAACTTGTTCCCGGCGAGGGACGACCAGATCAGCAGCGTGCAGACGCCAGCGGTGATGAGCACGGCGCCCAGCCAGTCGATCTTGAACTTGCGGCGGACGACCGGCAGGTGCAGGGTGCGCTGCAGCAGGACGATGGACAGGATGGTGAACGGGACCCCGATCAGGAAGCACCACCGCCAGCCCAGCCACGACGTGTCGACGAGCAGGCCGCCGATGAGCGGACCGGCGATGGTGCCGACACCGAAGACCGCGCCGAAGATGCCGGCGTAGCGGCCCAGCTCACGCGGCGGGATCATCGCCGCCATGACGATCGTGGCCAGCGCGGTCATGCCGCCGGCGCCGATGCCCTGCACCACCCGGCTGATCAGCAGGACCTCGACGTTCGGCGTGAAGCCCGCGATCAGCGAACCCACCACGAACAACCCCAGCGACAGTTGGATCAGCAGCTTCTTGCTGTAGAGGTCCGCCATCTTGCCCCACAACGGCACAGTCGCCGTCATGGCGAGCAGTTCGCTGGTGACGATCCAGGTGTAGACGGTCTGGCTGCCGTTCAGGTCGGCGATGATACGCGGCAGCGCGTTCGCCACCACCGTGGAGGCGAGGATGGACACGAACATGCCGACCATCAGGCCGGAGAGGGCCTGCAGAACCTCCCGACGCGACATGCGCGTGCCGACGGCGGCCACGTCAGCGGGCGGGGCGGTGGTGGTCATTGACGCTCCCTTGTCGGGGTCTTGTTCGAGTGGCTACCCCCGGGACCGGGTGGCACCGGGGGACTGATGCTCAGGACGGGTGTGGTGGATCCGGCAGGCCGGCGGCGACGGTGGCGAACGCCTCGTCGACGAAGTCGCGCAGGGGCCGGCTGTCGTCGGCGGCCCAGCGCAGCATCGCGGCGCGGAAGGTGGCACCGGCCACAGCGGTGACCAGCGCCGGGTGGCCGTGGTCGGGGTCGACGCCGAGGCGGGCGGCCAGGGCGGTGATCATGGCCCGCTCGGTCTCGGTGTTCCCGGTCATCAGCCGGGGCAGCAGCGCGGGATTCTGGGCGATGACGGCCAGCCGTAGCCGCCACAACTCCCGGTCGGCCTGCATCGTGTCGATCGCCTCGTCGAGGGCGAGTCGGACGGCCCGCAACGCGGGCACCTGTGGCGGGGCGGCGGCCAGTCGGGCCACCACCGGCGTGCCGTCGAGCGCCGGGTCGTCGGTGAGCGCCTCGTCCTTGCAGGTGAAGTAGTTGAAGAAGGTGCGCGAGGAGACGTCCGCAGCTTCGCTGATCTCCTCCACAGTCACGTGTTCCAGGCCCCGTTCGGCGACCAGGCGCAGCGCGGCGGCGGTCAGCGCGGCCCGCGTCTGCCGCTTCTTGCGGTCGCGACGCCCGGAGGCAGCCTGGTCGGTGTCGGTCACCCGGCGAGGCTAGGAGGCAAGTTGCGTACCGTGCAAGTTTTTATTCTGTGAAGTGATGTTCCTGACCCGCCCGATCCGGTCCCTTGGTGTGTGGCACCGCCCCGGTGGTCGCCAGGATGAGCGCGGCGACCAGATCCGGGTCGTCGCTCATCGGCACGTGCCCGCAGCCGGGCATCGTCACCACCCGGGCCGCCGGCAGGCCGGCCCGGGCACGCTCGGCCTGGTGGACGCCGAAGATGCGGTCGCAGTCACCCCAGCCGATGGTCACCGGCACCGTCGTGTCGGCCAGCCGGAGACCGTCGAAGCGGTAGTCGCGGGCGGCCCGGGCCACGGCGGTGAAGCCGAGCCCCCGCCGTAGGGCGAGCGCGTCGCCCAGCGCGCGGTCGGCGTCCAGCAGCCTGGGGCGGGCGACCAACGGCGCGAAGCACATCGCCCGCAGGTACGCCGAGCGCAACGCGACCCGCATGATCGGGGTGGGCAGGTACGAGTTGGCCCGCAACATCGTGAGGATGGCCAGTGCCCGCCGGCGCTCAGCGGCGGTGAAGAACCCGGCGGGGGAGAAGGCGGTGGCCGAGGCGACCGCCCCGGTCGCGGCGAGTTCCAGGCTGATCGCCCCACCGAGGCTGTAGCCGGCCACGTGCGGGCGCTCCAGCCCCCACCCGGTCAGGATCGGCAGTATCCCGGCGACGGTGGCGGCCATGTCGGCGGGCATGCCCGCGTCGGGCACCGGGGAGTTCCCGAAGCCGGGCAGGTCGAGCGCTATCACCTCGTGGTGGGCGGTGAGCCGGTCGAACACCGGCTCCCAGGCCTGGTGGCGGTGACCGATGCCGTGGATGAGCACGAGCGGCTCACCGCTGCCCGCGCGACGAAAGTGAACGGTCATGACTACCCTTCCACCGAGGTCCTGCCGAAGGAACGCCCGAGCCGGCGTACCTCGTCCTCCATCTGCGTGACCATGCTGTCCCCGCCGAACCGGGTGATCAACGCGTCCGAGAGCCCGCTGAGCACCACCGGCCGCAGCGCCTGCACCACGGCCAGCGAACGTGGCACGTAGACCTTGCGCTTGCGGCGCTCGATGCCCCGCAGCAGCGCGCCGACGCACTGCTCGACGGGTACGACGGTGGACAGCGGCCACGGCAGCCGGCGCAGCGCGGTGCGGAACGACGCCAGGTCGTCGCGGATGTCGCGGACCAGGTCAGTGTCGATCCAGATGGGATGCGCGGTGCCGACTGTGACGCCGTGCTGACGGGCCTCCAGGCGTAGCACGTTGGCGAACTGCTCCACGCCCGCCTTCGACGCGCAGTAGGCGGCCATGCCGGGCATCGCCGTGAAGGCGGCGGCCGACGAGACGATCAGGACGTGGCCGCGGGCGGCGGTGACGTGGGGCAACGCCGCGCTGACCGTGCGGATCGCGCCGCAGAGGTTCACCTCGACGGTACGGACCAACGCGTCGACCGGTCCCACGGCGACCGTGCCGAGGTTCGCGATGCCCGCGTTCGCCACGACCACGTCGATGCCGCCGAACCGATCCACAGTGGATGTCATGGCGGCGTCCAGCGCCGCCTGGTCGGTGACGTCGCACTCGTACCAGTGCGCGTCCAGGTCGGCGCAGAGCTGCCTGAGCAGCTCGCCTTCCAGACCCACGACGGCGACCCGGGCGCCGCGGGCGACGGCCGCGCGGGCCAGTTGCGCCCCGATGCCGCGTGCCGCGCCGGTGATGAGCAGGGTCTTGCCCGCCAGGTCATACCGCATCGGCGTGCTCCCGTTCCGGTTCGTTGGGGGTGTTGCCGGCCGTGACGATCCGGTAGTCGGCCGGACGGAACCGGCGCAGCCGCATCCGGAAGCCGGTGACCAAGCCGGGCCAGATGGTGGTGTTGCGGCCGGTGGTGTCGAGGTACCAGCTCGAACACCCGGTCTGCCAGACGGTGCCGCTCATCTTCTGCCCGACCCGCTCGGTCCAGCGCCGTTGGGCGTCGCCGGTGGGCTCGACGGCCTGGATGCCGTTGGCACGCATGTGCCGCAGGGCCGCGAGCACCAGGCGCAGCTGCGCCTCGATCATCAGCACCACGGAGGTGTGCCCGAGACCGGTGTTCGGGCCGAGCAGGAAGAACAGGTTGGGAAAGCCGGCGATGGCGGTGCCCCGGTACGCGTGCATGCTGGGGGTCCAGGCCTCGCCCAGGCTGCGCCCACCACGGCCGCGGATGCGCGCCACGATGGGGGAGTCGGTGACGTGGAAGCCGGTGCCGAGGATGATGGTGTCCGCCCGGTGGTGTGCCCCGTCGGTGGTGACCAGGCCGTCGGGCACGATCCGTTCGATGCCGGCGGTGACCACTTCGACGTTCGGCCGGGTGAGCGCGGGCCAGTAGTCGTTGGAGATCAGGACCCGCTTGCAGCCCATCGTGTAGCGGGGGGTGAGCTTGTCCCGCAGGTGTGGATCGTTGACCTGGCGCCGCAGCATACGCAGCGACAACCGGGAGGCGAGGCGGTTGACCGCCGGGTGCAGGAAGCCCAGACCCATCGTGTCGCGTACCAGGTAGAGGGCGGCCCGGACGGCCCGCTGGGCCCCGGGCACGGTGCGGAACACGGCCTGCTCGAGCCGGCTGATCCGGCGCGACAGCCTTGGCATGATCCACGCGGGGGTGCGCTGGAACAGCGTCAACGCCCCGACCGTCGGCTGGATCCGCGGCACGAACTGGATCGCGGACGCGCCGGTGCCGATGACCGCGACGTGACGGCCGGTCAGGTCGTGGTCGTGCCGCCAGCGGGCGGAGTGGAAGACGGTGCCGGCGAAGTGGTCCATGCCGGGCAGGTCCGGGATGGCGGGGTCGCTGAGCGGGCCGGCCGCGCAGATCAGCACCCGTGCGGTGTGGTCGCCACCGGAGGTGCGCAGCAGCCAGCGTTGGCGCTTGTCGTCCCAGCTCGCCTCCTGCACCTCGTGGCGCAACCGCAGCTTCGGCCGTATCCCGAAGCGATCCACGCAGCTACGCAGGTAGTCCCAGATCTCCCGCTGACTGGAGAAGGTGTTCGACCAGCGGGGATTGGGGGCGAAGGAGAAGGAGTAGAGGTGCGACGGCACGTCGCAGGCGCAGCCGGGGTAACTGTTGTCACGCCAGGTGCCACCGACGTCGTCACCCCGGTCGAACACGACAAAGTCGGTGAAGCCGGCCCGCTGCAACCGGATGGCGGCGCCCAGGCCGCCGAAGCCGGCGCCGACAATCGCAACGTCTGTCTCCACTCATTCCTCCAGAAGCTCGGATGTGGCACCCGGTTCGGCTGACGGCGGCCAGGGCGGTTCGCCCACGCCGGTGATCCGTACGCCGCCCCACGGGTCGACCTCGGCCAGCCGGGCGGGCCGGACCCGGTCGGCGATCCGCAGCTCGACGTCTCGCCGGCCCGAGCGCAGCAGCTGCGCCACCTGCGGGTCGGGCTCGATCCGTCCACCCCAGTGGTAGCGGCCGTCGACCGGCTCCCACCTCCCGCTGAGGTGCACCCGCACCGTGGTGCCCCCGATGCCCGCCGGGCCGTGGTAACTCACGGCGTGATCCGTTCGTGGGCGCGGGTGAGCTCGCGGGGCAGGTCGGCGCTGGCGCGTACGCCCTCGATCCCGTTCCACAGCAGAGCGGTCAGGTAGTCCGTGAGGGCCGCCCGGCTGATCGGCTGGCCGTGCGTGGTCCACCAGTCGCCGACCGCCTGCACGAAGCCCACCAGGCCGTACGCCCATGGCTCGGCGGGACCGGCGTCCAGACCCAGCGCGCGCAGCCGGTCGCCGATCACGCGGGCCAACCCGGCGGCGACCTGCTGGCTGGTCCCGGCGACCACCTGATGGATGCCGGGGTGCCCGGACTGGTGCATCAGGAACCGGTAGAGCGTGGGCTGTGCCTCGATCACCCCGAGGTACGCGTCGATCGTCGCCTGCACCAGGCCGCGTTCCTCACGGACCTGCTCCACCGCGGGCGCCACGGTGTCGATGATCCGGGCCGCCACCACCTCGCTCACCGCGACCCAGAGCTGCGACTTGTCGGCGAAGTAGCGGTAGAGGACCGGCTTGCTGACGCCGGCGGTCGCGGCCACCTGGTCCATGTCGACCTCCGGCCCGTACCGCAGCAACGCCTGGACGGCGGCCCCGATCAGTTCCCGCCGTCGTTGCTCACGATGGTCCGCCCAACGGTCCCGGCGGCCGTTGCCCTTCGCCTTCCGGCCCTCCTGTGCGGCCGGCGCTGCCGGATTGGATCCATTGACATCTTTGAGCGGCGATTGCATGCTACTACTCGTAACAGTTACCCGACGTCACGTCAATATGGAGGGACCGTGGACGCGACACCGGCGGAATCCGAGCGCACGGCGGTGGCCGAGCGACTGCTCACGTCCTCGCTACGCACCAGCTACGACCCGGTCGTCGAGATCGACTGGGACGCGCCGCACGTCCCGGGCGCCTACTGGCTCCCGCCGCACCGCAGCAGCCTCTATGGCACCCCGCTCTGGGCCCGACTCAGCGAGGAGCAGCGCGTCGAGCTGACAAAGCACGAGGTGGCCAGCGCGGCCAGCGCCGGGCTGTGGTTCGAGACGATCCTCATGCAGATGCTGATCCGGGAGTACTACGGCGCCGACCCGACCAGCCGGCAGGCCCAGTACGCGCTGACCGAGGTCGCCGACGAGTGCCGGCACTCCATCATGTTCGGCCGGCTGATCGAGGCGATGGGTTGCCCGGTCTACCGGGCGAGCACAGTTGACCACCACCTCGGGCGCTTCCTCAAGGCCACCGCCAGCGGCCCGCGGATGTACGCGGCGATCCTCATCGCGGAGGAGATCCTCGACGCGTTCCAGCGCGAGATCATGGCCGATGAGTCCCTCCAGCCGCTCATCCGGATGGTCTCCCGCATCCACGTGGTGGAGGAGGCGCGACACGTCCGCTTCGCCCGCGAGGAGTTGGCCGCCGCGGTCGCGGCCACCGGCCCGGTGGGCCTGGCGTACGCCCGCCTGCTGGTCGGTCGTGCCGCCTACACGATCGCCAACCGCCTGGTCCATCCCGACGCGTACGCGGCGGTGGGTATCCCACCGGCGGTCGGCCGGGCCGCCGCCCGCGCCAACCCGCACTGGCGTGCCACCCTGCGCTGGTCGGCCGAGCGGGTGCACACCCACCTGGCGAGCGTGGGCCTGGTGGCCGGGCCGGGACGCCTGCTGTGGACCCGGGCCGGGCTGATCTGACCGTTCGTCACCCGACCGGGGCGCTGCCCACATCAGGCAGCCGCGTCAGGCCCGCCCGATCCGCGGCTCCTGCCGATCGGTCAGCCGCAACCCGACGCCGCGCACGGCCTCGATCGTGGCGCCGGTGCCGAGCTCGTGCAGCTTGCGTCGCAACCGCTTCACCAGCGACTGCACGTCCGCCTTGCGCTCGCGCCCTTCGTCGCGCCAGACCGACCGGTGCAGCTCGGCGTAGCTCCAGACCCGGATCGGCTCGGTGGTCAGGCAGACCAGCAGGTCGTGTTCGAGCCGGGTCAGGTCGGTCTCGCGGTCCTGGCAGCGGGCGGTGGACCGGTGCGAGTCGATGACCAGTGCGGAGTCCGTCGCGGCGGCGAGCGCCGGCGGGGACGGCGTCCCGGCCGGCCGCTGTGGAGGCGCGATCAGCCGGCGCAGCTCGTCGAGGTCGGCGACCAGCAGCAGCGGCGCGATGCCCTCGAGCCGCTCCGCGAGCCGGATCCGCTCGGCCGGCGACGAGGTCACCGCGATCAGCAGCGGGAACGGCTCGTCGACCGGATCGGACCCGTCCAACGCCGCCTCGTCGTCCTCGGCCACAGCACCCACCCGGGATCCATGGGCATCATCCTGCCCACCTCTCGTCATGGTCCTGACAGTGTTGGGCAAGCGTGCCGCCAGCGTGGCAACCGTTAGCGACAAGTTGCTCACGGCAAGTTCTTGATCGTCCTTTCTTCTCGATCATAGTGTCCACTCGGGCAACCGGCGTGACCCGCGCGGTGCATGGGGAGGCATTAAGGGTTCGTCCGCTCGATCCCATCGAGACGGACACCCGCACCCTCACCATGGCCCATTTCCACCCTGGGTCGTTCTGAGGGAGGCAGCACCGATGTTCAGACGTCCACAATGGAGGCGCACAGCCAGATCACTGGTGAGCGCTGGTGCGGCGATGATCCTCGCCGCGACATGTCTGGCCAGTATCGGCTCGGGCGCGCAGGCGGCGCCCGGCGGAACGGGGGCCGGCGCCGCTCCCGGGGACAAGATCCGACCGGAGCTCGCGAAGCAGCTCCAGGCCAAGAGCGAAGGGGACTTCTGGATCCGGTTCAAGGACCGGGCGGACCTGAGCAAGGCCAGCGCCATCAAGGACTGGTCGAAGCGCGGCGCGGCGGTCGCGGAGGCACTGCGCAGGACGGCCGCCGACAGTCAGGGCAAGATCCGGGCCGAACTCGACGGGTCGGGCACCAAGTACCAGACCTTCTGGGCGACCAACGCCATAAAGGTGAGCAGCGGCTCACTGGCGATGGTGCAGAAGTTCGCAGCCCACTCGGAGGTGGAGGGTCTCTACGCCCCGGTCGCCTACAAGGTGCCGGAGGTCACCAAGGGCACCGACGAGAAGACCGTGAACGCTCTCGAGTGGGGCATCGCGAACATCAACGCCGACGACGTCTGGAGCCAGTACGGCGTCACCGGCGAGGGCATCACCATCGCGAACATCGACACCGGGGTCCAGTTCGACCACCCGGCGTTGGTCGGCTCCTACCGCGGCAACAACGGCGACGGCACGTTCGACCACAACTACAACTGGTACAACGCCGCCGGGACGTGCGCGACCGCGCCCTGTGACACCAATGGCCACGGTACGCACACGATGGGCACCATGGCCGGCTCCGACGGCGCGAACCAGATCGGTGTCGCTCCCGGGGTCAAGTGGATCGCGGCGAACGGCTGCTGCCCCAGCGACGCTGCGCTGATCGAGTCCGGTCAGTGGATGCTCGAGCCGCTGGACCTCAACGGCCAGAACCCGGACGCGAGCAAGCGCCCGAACATCATCAACAACTCGTGGGGCAGCCAGAACCCGTCCAACGAGCCCTTCATGGAGGACGTGACGCTGGCCTGGGCCGCCTCCGGGATCTTCGGGGTCTGGTCCAACGGCAACAGCGGGCCGGCCTGCCAGACCAGTGGTTCGCCGGGCAGCCTCGTCAGCAACTACTCCACCGGCGCGTACGACATCAACAACAACGTCGCTGGCTTCTCGGGCCGGGGCGTCGGGCAGAACGGCGAGATCAAGCCCAACATCTCGGCGCCGGGCGTGAACGTCCGGTCGAGCATTCCGGGCAACGCCTACGGCAGCATCAGTGGCACGTCGATGGCCGCTCCGCACCTCGCGGGCGCGATCGCCCTGCTGTACTCGGCGGCCCCGTCGCTGGTCGGTGACATCAACGCGACCCGTGCGCTGCTCAACGGCGCCGCGATCGACAAGGCCGACGACCAGTGCGGTGGCACCCCGGCGGACAACAACGTCTACGGCGAAGGCCGACTGGACGCCCTCGCCCTGCTCAACGCCGCCCCGACCGGCGACACCGGCACCCTGGCCGGCACGGTCACCGACGCGGCCACCGGCAGCCCGATCGCCGGTGCCACCCTGACGCTCACCGGGCCGACCGGCCGCGAGGTGACCACCGGCGCCGACGGCAAGTACTCGACCACGCTCCCGATCGGTGACTACCAGGTCGCCGTGTCGGCGTTCGGGTACGGCGGCACGACCAAGCCGGCGACCGTCACCGACGGCGCGACCACGACGCTCAACGTCGCGCTGACGGCGGTGGCCAGCGTCAACGTCACCGGAGCGGTCACCGACGGTTCCGGACACGGCTGGCCGCTGTACGCCAAGGTCACCGTGACCGGCGTGTCGGGCGTGTACGACTACACCACGCCGGCGAACGGCCGCTACAGCATCAAGCTGCCGGCCGGGCAGACCTACACCCTGACGTACGAGTCGCAGTACCCGGGCTACCAGACCGTCACCAAGGAGGTCGTGGTCGGCTCGCGCAACGTGACCGCCAACGTCGCGGTGCCGGTGAACACCACCACCTGCACGACGGCGCCCGGCTACACGTTCGGCTCCGACGGTGAGTACGAGACCTTCGATGGCGCCACCGTGCCGGCCGGCTGGTCCGTGGTGGACAACAAGGGCAACGGCCAGGGCTGGAAGTTCACCGACGACGGCAACCGCGGCAACCTGACCGGTGGCACCGGCAACTTCGCGGTGGTCGACAGTGACGCGTACGGCGCCGGCGGGAGCCAGGACACCTCCCTGGTCAGCCCGGTGGTCAACCTGACCGACGTCACGGCCCCGGTCGTCCGCTTCAACCAGGACTTCAACCAGTTGGCCGACGACACCGGCGATGTCGATCTGAGCATCGACGGCGGTGCCACCTGGACCAACGTGCTCCGGCAGGAGACGGACGTCCGGGGTCCGAAGGTCACCGAGATCCCGATCCCGCAGGCGGCCGGCAAGGCGCAGGTCCAGGTGCGGTTCCACTACTACGACGCCTCGTACGAGTGGTGGTGGGAGGTCGACAACGTACTGATCGGCAGCCAGGTCACCTGCGTGCCGGTCGACGGCGGTCTGGTCGTCGGTCACGTCCGTGACAAGAACGACAGCAGCTACGTCAACGGCGCCACCGTCACCAGTGCCGACCGGCCCAGCGAGAGTGCCGTCACCGTGGCGACCCCGGACGACCCGGGGCTGGCCGACGGCTTCTACTGGCTGTACTCGACGCTGACCGACACCCACAAGTTCACCGCGAAGGCCGGCAACTACGTCAGCCAGAGCAAGCAGGTCGACGTCCAGGCCGACTGGGCGACCGCCGCGAACTTCCAGCTCGCGGCCGGCCGGCTGTCGGTGACGCCGGCTCAGGTGAGCGCGACGGTGCAGATGCCCAGCGGCAAGGCCAGCAGGACGTTCACGGTGACCAACACCGGCGGGGCGCCTGTCGAGGTCGAGTTCAGTGAGCGCGACAACGGATTCGAACTCCTCCGGGCGGACGGGTCCCGGATGACCAGGCAGCAGGTGCTCGGAGCCACCGGCGCACCGGAGCAGCGGCTCACCGTCCCGACGTCGTTCGCCGCCAAGGCGTCCGGCAGGGCGGCCATGGCGGCCCCCGCCGCGGTCACCCCGCAGGCCGCACCGTGGACGGACATCACCGACTACCCGGCCAACATCATGGACAACCGGGTGGTGAGCCTGGACGGCAAGGTCTACTCGATCGGTGGTGGTGACGGGTCCAGCTCGACCACGAAGAACTACGCCTACGACGCGGTTGCCCAGACCTGGACGGCGATCGCCGACCTGCCGGGCGCTCGCAACGCCCTGGCGGTGGGCGTCGTGGATGGCAAGATCATCGCGACCGGCGGCTGGGCGGACGGCGGTCCGGACGCGGCCACCTGGTCGTACGACCCGGCGGCGAACACCTGGACGGAGCTGGCCGACAACCCGGCGCCGAGAGCTGCCGCCGGGCAGGCCGTCGTCGACGGCAAGCTGTACGCCATCGGTGGCTGCACCACTGCGGCCTGTACGCCGATGTCGAACACGGTCGTCCGGTACGACCCGGGCAGTGACACCTGGGAGACGATGGCCAACTACCCGAAGTCGGTGGCCTTCGCCTCCTGCGGCGGGATCGACGGCACGATCTACTGCACCGGTGGCAACGACGGGGCCGCCGCGCAGAAGGCCAGCTACGCCTTCGACCCGGGTGCCAACACCTGGACCGCGATCGCCGACGCGCCGGTCGACAACTGGGCCAGCTCGTTCGCTGTCGCCAGCGGCAAGCTCCTCGTTGTCGGTGGTTCGCAGGGTGGGGCCATCAGCAACGCCGGCTTCGCCTACGACCCGGCCACCAGCTCGTGGTCGAACCTGCCGAACGCCAACACCGCGCGGTACCGCGGTGGCGCGGCGTGCGGCTTCTACAAGATCGGTGGCTCGTCCGGCAGCTTCAGCGCGGCGCCGGACAGCGAGGTGCTGCCCGGGTTCGAGGGTTGCGCCGAGGCGGCGGCCGATGTCAGCTGGATGACGATCGACAAGTCGGCGGTCACCCTGACGCCGGGTCAGAAGGTCACGGTCACCGTCGGGATGACGGCGAACGTGGACCAGCCGGGCACCTACTCCGGCTCGGTCGGCATCAAGGAGAACACGCCGTACACGGTGGCGCCGGTGGCGGTGACCATGACCGCGACGCCTCCGAAGACGTGGGGCAAGCTCATGGGCACGGTGACCGGAACGAGCTGCCAGGGTGCGACCTCGCCGATTGCCGGCGCGGTGGTTCAGGTCGACTCGTGGGCGATGTCGTGGACCTTCGCCACCGACACCCAGGGCAAGTACGCCTACTGGGTGGACCGTCGGAACAACCCGCTCACGATGATCGTCGCCAAGGACGGCTGGAAGCCGCAGACCCGTCAGACGAGGATCGACACCACCACGCCCACTGTGGAGAACTTCGGGTTGTCGCCGATCCGGTGCTGAACGCCTGACCGGTAACTGACAGATCCGGCCCGCCTGGTCACCGACCGGGCGGGCCGGACCAATTTCGTCGACGGTCAGACCGGGGTGAGCCGGAAGCCGACGCCGCGAACCGAATGGATCGTCGCCGCGGCGTTGAGCCTGGCGAGTTTGCGGCGTACCCGGCGGACCACGGAGTGCATGTCCGAGCCGCGGCCGAGGTGCCTGTTGCCCCAGACCTTGAGGTGCAGTCGCTCGTAGGTCCAGACCTGCCCGGGCGCGTCGACCAGGCAGAGCAGAACGTCATGCTCCAACCGGGTCAGGTCGATCTCCCGGTCGCGCCACCGCAGCACCCGGCGGTCGGAATCGACAGCCAGGTCGGGTGGTGGCGGCGTCTGCGGGCTCTGTGCCACGTCGGGCACCACGCTCTGGGCGGTCGGTAGCACAGTGGCGGTGGCGGGCATCTCCGCCACACCGAGAAACTCCCGCGCCTGATCGACATTCGAGACGATCAGGAAGGCGTCACTCCCGCCGAGCAGCCGGGCCAGTTGCCGGCGCTCGGCCGGCGAGGACGCGATGCCGATGACCAGGGAGGCGACCGGAATCCCCTGCATTTACCCCAACCCCTTCCGGTTCCCCAACTCACTCCGGATGGTTTTCGCACCGCCGACCGAAACATTGCTTGATCGGCGTCCTGACCTTAGTGGTATTGCGTCTCGGCAGGGTAAAACATAGTTGCATGCAAGCATATGAATGACCTTTCACGGTTTGCATAAGTCATTCGAGATGGCTTGGCAGGGTTTGCCCGGGGAATTTGTGATATCGAGGCGTCGTGGGCACCGCTGGCCGGTCGGCGTACCGACGGGTCCACCCGTTTCTCCTGCCGCCCGGACCGGGAACTGTGACAGAACCAAGACAATCCGCGGACGGCGTCCGGATCTGGCGGCCCGACGATGGTCGGCATGTCCCTCGGATCGTCGTACATCGGACGGTTGGCGCCCGGCCCGCGGCCGGCGCGACCGCTGCCACATCTTCGCGCGGCCGCGCCGCTGGGCCGGCTGCTGCTCGGGGCGGCCCTGGGCCACCTGCTCGCCCTGGCCCTCACCTACGCGGTGTTCGTGCGGACCCACCCCGGTCAGTGGCTCGACGGGCTGCTCCTGCCCCGCGCCGAGCGGGGCGGGGGCTACGAGCAGCAGACCGTCCTGGTGGGTCCGGCCAGGACAGTGCTGGCGACCTTCGGCAACCCGGCGCTGCTGGCCGCCCTGCTCGGCGCGGTGCTGCTGGTGGGAGCGCTCTGCCGACGGCTGCTGGCCGGAGTGATGGGTGTCGGCATGGTCGTCTGCGCGGTGGTGGTGGCCGGGGCGGTGAAGTCGCTGCTTGCCCGCCCGGACCTCCAGATCGTCAGTTCCAGCACCCACAACAGCTTCCCCAGTGGTCACGTCGCGGCCGCGACGGCCCTGCTGCTGGCGTTCATGCTGGTCCTGCCCGCGTGGGCCCGACGCTGGCTGGCGGTGCCGGGTGCGGCAGGTGTCGCGGTGATCGCCTCGGCCACCATGATCGCTGGCTGGCACCGCTTCAGTGACGCTCTCGGCGGGGTCCTGCTGGGTGTGACGCTGTTCTGCCTGGCCGCGGCTGCGGTGGCGGGGCGGCGCGGAGACACCGATCAGGGCGCCGGTCCGCGGCGCGCACCGGGCGGCGCGGTGGGGCGCAGGCTGGTCGAGGGAGCGGTGGTGCTGGCCGTGCTGCTCTGGGCGCTTCTGGTGGTGATGCCCGGTCTGGCCGCATCGGTGCAGCCCGGACTGCTGGTCGCCATCGTGGCGGTGACCGGGGCGACGATGGTGGCGGTGGGCTCGGTGGTGTTCCTGGTGCGGTCGGCTGATTTCGTCGCCCCACCCGGCCGGTGGCAGCGCGCCCAGCGGCACGTGACGGCGGGCGGCAGGGACGGCGCGGCGCCGCGGCGGGGCTGAGACCCGACCGTCCGGACATCGACCGAAGGCTAAATCTATTCATGATGGGATACTTGACGACATGTCCCAGGTCCTGCTGATCGAAGACCACCAGACGGTGCGCGACGGGTTGCAACTGGCGCTCACCCGACAGGGCCACACCGTCGACGCCGTGGCCACCGGTGAGCAGGGGTTGGCGCGGCTGCGGGTGGCCCCGTCCGACGTCGTGGTGCTCGATCTCATGCTGCCCGGGATGGACGGGTTCGAGGTCTGCCGCCGGATCCGGCAGCTCGGCGACCTTCCGATCATCATGCTCACCGCCCGCAACGACGACATGGACGTGGTGGCGGGCCTGGAGGCCGGCGCCGACGACTACGTGGTCAAGCCCGTGCAGGCCCGGGTGCTCGAGGCGCGCATCCGGGCGGTGCTGCGGCGGACCAGCGGCGAGTCGCGGCGCACCGGCGGCGAGCGGTCCGGCCCGGAACAGCACGGTTCCCTCACCATCGACCGGGCCGCGCTGGTGGTCAGCAAGGAGGGACTGCCGGTCAGCCTCGCCCCGACGGAGCTGCGCCTGCTGCTCGAACTCGCCCAGACGCCGGGCCAGGTGCTGAGCCGCCAGCAGCTGCTGGAGGCCGTGTGGGAGCACGGTTACCTCGGTGACTCGCGCCTGGTGGACGCCTGCGTGCAGCGGCTGCGCGCCAAGATCGAGGACGACTCGTCGGCGCCGGTCTTCATCCAGACGGTCCGCGGTTTCGGTTACCGGTTCGGGCCGCTGTGACGCCGTGGCGTTGGACCGGCGGCCGAACGTCGGGCCTGCGGGTCCGGCTGCTGCTGGCGTTCGCGTTGCTGGGCCTGACCACCACGGCGGTGGTGGCCAGCGGAAGCTACATCCAGGCCCGGACGGTCATCCTCCAGCAGGCGCAGGACGCCGCGGTGGCGTCGCTGACCGATCAGCTCAGTCAGGCCTATCCGATACGCCGACTCCCGCCGTCCCAGGGGGAACTCGACACGATGGCCCAGCGCCTCTCCGACCGGGAGGGGTACGCGGTGATCCTCTACCGCGACATGCGGGCACAGGGCGCTCAGGGGCCCGAGCCGCTCACCCCCGAGCTGCGGCAGGCGGTCGGGGATGGCGTCATCGCCTGGCAACGCGTCTCGCGAGGCGGAGAACCCCTGCTGCTCATCGGGACCCAGCTGAAGATCGACCGGGCCGACGGCTTGTCGGTGCCGTCCGGCGTGGAGGTCTACTCGGTGCGCAGCCTCGCCTCCGAACAGCAGAGCATCGACCGGCTCGCCACCCTGGCGTGGCTCACCGGCGGGCTCTCCCTGGTCCTCGCGGTCCTGCTGGCCCTGCTGGCCGCCCGGGGAGTGCTGCGCCCGGTCCGCGAGCTGGGCAGGGCGGCGCGCCGGCTCGGTGAGGGCGACCTGACCACCCGGCTGGCGGTGCGGGGCGTCGACGAACTGGCCGACGTGGCGCGGACCTTCAATGACACCGCGGGAACGCTGGAGCGGCAGGTCGGCGAACTGCGGCGGATGGAGGCCGACGCCCGACGCTTCGTGGCCGACGTGTCGCACGAACTCCGCACGCCACTGGCCGCGATGACGGCGGTCACCGACGTGCTCGACGAGGAGGCGGACCGGCTGCCCGGGGACGCCGGCCGGGCCGCCCGGCTCGTCAGTCAGGAGACGCAGAACCTCACCCAGCTGGTCAACGACCTCATCGAGGTCAGCAGGTTCGACTCCGGCACCGCGCGGCTCGCCCTCGACGACGTCGACGTGGCCGCGGCGGTGACCGCGACCCTCCGGGTCCGGCGCTGGTCCGATCGGGTACGGGCCGAGCTGCCGTCCGGAGTTCTCGCCCGGTTGGACCCCCGCCGGCTGGACGTCATCGTCGCCAACCTGGTCGGCAACGCGTTCCGGCACGGCGCCGAGCCGGTGTCGGTGCGCCTGCGCGCCGAGCCGGACTGGATCACCATCGAGGTCCGCGACCAGGGGCCGGGGCTGGACCCGGAGGTGCTGCCGCACGTCTTCGGCCGCTTCTACAAGGCGGACACCGCCCGGACCCGCTCGGAGGGCAGCGGCCTCGGCCTCGCCATCGCGTGGGAGAACGCGCGCCTGCACCAGCACGCCGGGCAGGCCGGAAGTCTCGTCGCGGGCAACGGTCCGACCGGCGGCGCGGTGTTCACGCTCCGACTGCCGCGCGTGGCCACGGACGCGGCGGACGCCGGAGGCGTACGGTGACCGGCCGCCGGGCCGGCAGTGCCCTGCTCACCGGGGGGCTCCTGCTCACCCTGCTCGCGACGGGCTGCGGGGTTCGGCCCAGCGATGTCATCACCGGCCGCTCGGCGACGACCGGCCCCGCCGCGGGCGTCGACATCTACCTGCTCTCGCACGGACGACTCGCGCTTGTCATCCGGGAGACCAAGGAAAGGAGCATGGTCTCGCCGGAGAAGACGCTCGGCATGCTGGCGGCGGGCCCGGACGAGTCGGAACGGAGCCAGGGCCTCGTCAGCGAGGTGCCGGCCGGCCTGGTCCCGGCCTCCCCGGTGAAGCCGAACCTCGACGGGTCCGGCGTCACGGTGACGATGACGGGTGCCGTGCTGCCGTTGACGGCGGCCGCGGCCGACCAGATCATCTGCACCCTGGCCGATGCCCTGGCGCCCACCGGCCAGGGGGACAGCTTCTCCCCGGTCACCATCGCCGGGCCGGACGGCGCCCGGCCGCCCCGGCCCTGTCCGATCAAGTGACCGGGGCGACGACCGCTCAGACCAGGTCGACCGCCCGAGCCAGCCGGGGCAACCCACCGGACCGGATCCGATCCCGGGTGACCAGCGCCCCGGAGATCAGGATGTCGAGCAGGGTGGCGAACCCGATCCCGGCCTGCTGCCAGATCTGGGGAAACTGCGAGGCGGTGGTGAATCCGGGGAAGGTGTTCACCTCGTTCACGATGGGCTCGGCGGACCCCTGCGTGGGCAGGAAGAAGTCGACCCGGAGCAGCCCGCGGCAGTCGAGGGCGTCGAAGGCGCGGATCGCGCGGTCCTGGAGCACCTGGGTGGTGGCCGGGTCGAGCGCGGCGGGGATCTGGAAGACCGCCCCGCCGTCGTACTTCGCGTCGTAGTCGAAGAAGCCGGCGCCGGTCACCCTGATCTCCAGGGGCGGACCGGCCTGCACCCGGCCGTCGGGATGCTGCAGGACGGCCACGTCGATCTCCCGTCCGCGCGCTCCCTGCTCGACGAGCACCTTCGGGTCGACCTCCCGCGCCTGCCGCAACGCGGCGGGAAGTTCCGCCCAGTCGGTCACCCTGACCACGCCCAGGCTGGAGCCGGCCCGGGCGGGCTTGACGAACACCGGCAGGCCCAGCCTCCGCTGTTCGGCCGGGGACAGCTCCTCGTCGGGACGCAGGGTCACTCCGGGGCTGACCCGCAGGCCCTCCGCGGCGAGCAGTCTCTTGGTGACGCCCTTGTCCATGCCGGCCGCGCTGGCGAAGACACCGTTGCCGACGTACGGCACCCCGAGCCATTCCAGCAGCGACGCGACGGTGCCGTCCTCGCCGTACGGGCCGTGCAGGGCCGGGAACACCACGTCCTGGGCGCGCAACACGCGCAGCGCCAGGGGGAGTGGCACCGGACGGCCGTCGACGTGCCACCCGCCGTCGCGACCGATGAGCACCTCGGTGACCCGGTACCTCTCCCGGTCCAGGCCGGCGAGGATGCTCTCCGCCGAGCGGCGGGACACCTCGTGCTCGCCGCTCTGCCCGCCGTACAGCACTGCCAGTCGGATCGTCATGACGTTGCCGCCCTTTCGTGGAGGTGGTCGCGGGCCACCCGGGCCCCGACACCGGTCAGGATCTCGTGCGGGTTCGTGCCGGCCCACCGCGCCCACTCGGCGACCGTCGGTGGAGGGTGGTCGCCCTGGTCGGGGCCGAACACCACTACCGGATCGCCGATCGCCACCGGAAGATCGCCCGCGTCGACCACGCACTGGTCCATCGCGATGCGTCCGACGATCGGGCGACGCCGGCCGCCCAGCCACACCTCGGCGCGGCCCTCGGCGGCCCGGGTCAGGCCGTCGGCGTAGCCGAGCGGCAGCAGAGCCAGGGTGGTCGGCGCGCCGGTCACGTACCCGGGTCCGTAGGAGACCGCGGTGCCGGCCGGTACCCGCTTCACGTTGACAACGGTCGTGCGCAGGGTCATGGCGGCGCGGAGCCCGACCTGGCCGGACCGGGTCCCGCCGAACGGATCCACGCCGTACAGCGCGAGCCCGATCCGGCAGAGGTCGAAGCGGGTCCGCGGCGCCGTCAGCGCGGCCGCCGAGTTCGCCAGGTGCACCAGGTCCGGGTCGAGGCCGGCGGACCGGGCGACCCGAAGCGCCTCCTCGAAGACCGCCACCTGCCGGGGGAGCCGGGGGCTGCCCGGTACGTCGGCGTCGGTCAGGTGCGACCACACGCCGCGCACCCGGACCCCGCCCTCCACCTCGTACTTGCGGGCCCAGCCGACCAGCTCGGGCCAGTCGTCGCCGGCGGCGCCGTTGCGGGACAGCCCGGTGTCCGCCTTGAGCTGCACCGTCGCCGGCACGCCGAGCCGGTGGGCGGCGTCGGCGACGGCGTGCAGGTGGGTCGTGGTCGACACGCCGACGTCGACGCCGGCGGCGATCAACTGGTCGAAGTCGTCGTCGGGGCGGTGCAGCCAGCTCAGCGTGGGCGCGGTGATGCCCGCCGAACGCAGGGCCAGCGCCTCGGACGCCGAGGTCACCCCCAGCCAGCCGGCGCCGGCACGCAGCGCGGCCCGCGCGACCTGCACCGCGCCATGGCCGAACCCGTCCGCCTTCACCACGGCCATCAGCTCGGTACCGGAGACCGACGCAATCGTCAGCACGTTGCTGGCGATCGC
This sequence comes from Micromonospora coriariae, assembly GCF_900091455.1. Lineage (NCBI taxonomy): Bacteria > Bacillati > Actinomycetota > Actinomycetes > Micromonosporales > Micromonosporaceae > Micromonospora > Micromonospora coriariae. Next base: position 5,634,147 of record NZ_LT607412.1, read on the forward strand.
ATCGAGATCGACCACCGCCTCGCCGAGGGCGCTCATCCGGCCGCCTCCACCCGCCGGACGCCGGGGAGGGCGAACAGCCAGCGTGCGTGCAGCGCCAGGAGCCCCCGGTGGACGGCCAGGCTCACGGCGGTCACGAGCCCGGTCAGCAGGATCGGGTACCCGAGCACGAGCAGGCCCTGACCGACCTGGTCCAGCCCGGAGATCGGCCCGGGCAGCAGCCGGTGCAGCAGCGCCAGCACCGGCATGTGGATGACGTAGATGGGCAGGGTGATGCGGCCGAGCGTCGCGAGCCGGCTGCTGAGGGCGGGCCACCGGCTCAACCGGGCGGCGGCGGTGATCCCGAAGGTGACCGCCACGACGGAGACCACCGGCCACACGCCGAACCACTGCTGTGCGCCGACCGCCGCCATCGCGGCGAGCACGAGGACGTACGCGCCCGAGGTCACCGCGAGCCGGCGCCCGGTGGCGGTGGCCGCCCACCGTTCGATCTGCGGTCGCAGGTACAGGCCGGCGAGAAAGAAGATCAGGTTCTGGTACAGGCCGGCGCGGTTGCCCGGCGTGTCGAGCAGGCCGGCGGCGCCGACGGAGGACAGCACCGCTGCGGGTACCACGACCAGCGTGCGGGGGGCCCGGCGGACGGCCTTGGCGAGCGTGAAGTAGAGCGCCAGGGCGTACAGGTACCAGAGGTTGGAGGGCGTGATGGTGAGCTGTTCCAACAGACCGAGGGCGGACGTGGCCCGGTCGGTCGGGAAGTCCGGGGCCGCGGCGAGGACCGCGGTGTGGATCAGCAGCCAGACGGCGTACAGGTAGAGGAACCCCGCGATCCGGCCGCGGGCGACGACCCGCCAGGGCCGCTGGACGGCGTTCGCCGCGAAGACGCCGGAGATGGTGAAGAACAGCGGCATCCGTAGCGGCAGGAGCTGCTCACCCAGCGCCCCCCACAGGCCCGGCACCGGTACGCCGACGTGCCAGTCGATCCGCAGGTAGTCCTTGACGACGACGTGCCACAGGACGACCAGGATGATGCAGACGCCCTTCGCGGCGTCGGCCCACTCCGCTCGGCGTGGCCGTCCCGCTGCGGTGCCGGGCAGCGTCCGGTGCCTCCGGTGGCGGAACCGGGCGTGCGTCACGTCGGGCTCGGGCTCGCCGGGCCGGGCGTCGGTGGATGTCGGCTGTCGGATCACCCGACCGAAGGTGTCAGCCGGATATCCCGGAGTGATCCGCGCATTGTCATGAACCGGTAATGGAACCCGCCGCCGGTGTCCGTCGTGATCCACTGGCCGCGGGCCGGGCCCGTCGGCATCGTCGATCAATGGGCGCGCCGGTGCCGTCGAGGACCACTAGGCTTGGCTGCGGAGGTGTCGCGAGGCATGAAGCTCGGACTGCACTACTGGAGTTACTCGACCCCGGCCGAGGCGGCGGCGATCGCACCGACCCTGACCGAGGCGGCGACCACCGCCGAGCAGGCCGGCGTCGCGTCCTTCACGGTCATGGACCACTTCTTCCAGATGGAGGCGGTGGCCCCGGCCGAGGAGCCGATGCTGGAGGCGTACACCACGCTGGGCTTCGTCGCGGCGAAGACGCAGCGGATGACGCTGGGCGTGCTGGTCACCGGCGTGATGTACAGGTATCCGGGTCTGCTCGCCAAGACCGTGACGACCCTCGACGTGCTCTCCGGCGGCCGGGCCCGGCTCGGGATCGGCGCGTCCTGGTACGAGCGGGAACAGCGCGGGCTCGGCGTGCCCGTGGTGCCGGTGGCCGAGCGGTTCGAGCGACTGGAGGAGACGCTGCGCATCGTGCGGCAGATGTGGAGTGACGACAACGGGCCGTTCGCCGGGCAGCACTACCAGCTCGCCGAGACGATCAACTCGCCGCAGCCGTTGAGTCGTCCGCACCCGCCGATCATGATCGGCGGCGGCGGCGAGAAGAAGACGCTGCTCCTGGTCGCCCGGTACGCCGACGCCTGCAACCTGTTCGGCACCGCCGCCGGGGCCGACGACGTGGCGCGGAAGTTGGACGTGCTGCGTGGGCACTGCGCCGCGGAGGGCCGCGACTACGACACCATCGAGAAGACGGTTGTCGCCCACCGGCCGCCCCTGGCCGACGTCGACGCGTTCCTCGCCGAGGTGTCCTCGTACGCCGCGCTCGGGGTCACCGAGGTGCAGGTCACGCCGGACCGCCACCCGGTGGAGTTCGCCCGACGACTCGGCGACGAGGTGCTGCCCCGGTTGGCCGACATCGGCTGACTCCGGCCCGATGCGGAATTGACGGTTGACGAGGGCTGACCTCCTGACGAACCGGAGGACAGCCCTCGTCGGCGCGGTTGGTCTTGTCAGGCGACCGAGGCGGGGAATCGTTCCCACACCCGGTGTACGGCCATCAGCTGCCGTACCGCGGTCGGGGCTTCGACCGCGGTGCCGGCCGTGACGACGCCGGGGCTGCCGGCAACCCCCGCCTGCTCCAGCACGGTGCCGCCGGTGCCCCAGGCGCCGATCGCCTTGGCGTGCCGCCAGCATTCCTCGACGAGAAGCAGCACGCGGGGATCCACGGCCACCGGGGCCGGCCTACCCGCCTTGCCGTCGCGGGCGGGGATGGCATCCGGTGCGGGCGCCGGCGCCCCGGCCAGCAGGAGCGCGTCGAACTCGACAGTTCGACCGGTGGCGAAGGTCCGCTGGACGGGCAGGTTGCCCACCATTCCGCCGTGCGGGGCGATCAGCAGGGGAACCATCCCGGCCTCGAACACGGCTTCGCGTACCTGGACGACGCCGTCGAGGTCGGCGTCGGGGTCGACGACGATACCGATCGTGCGGCCGTCGGACGGCCACTCACCGCCGACCTGAGACAGCGCCGGGCTGGGTGTGACATCGGCGAGCGGCACGGTCGGCTCCGGCGCGGGCAGCCCCAGGCCGGTGGCGACCTGCGCGCACAGCACCGGGTCGATGTTGGCGAGGCCCTGGAGCTGGCGTTCCTTGATCGCCTGGTGGTAGCACTTGCCGAGCTCGAAGGTGTAGGCGCGGATGATGTGCTCCTTCTCGACCGGCGACATGCTCAGCCAGAACAGGCGCGCCTGGCTGAAGTGGTCGTCGAACGAGACGGGGTTCGCGCGGACCTTGGGTGCCTCCGCCACCGTCACCGGCACGTCGAGGAACGCCTGTTCGTCGTCGCCCGCCGGGAACGGGTTGCCGCCGTCGAGCGAGTTCGGCCGGTACGGCGCGACCCCCGCGTGGACGGCGTGCTGGTGGAAGCCGTCGCGCAGCATGTCGTTGACCGGGGCGTGCGGGCGATTGATCGGGATCTGGGAGAAGTTGGGCCCGCCGAGCCGGGTCAGCTGCGTGTCGACGTACGAGAACAGCCGGCCCTGCAGCAGCGGGTCGTTCGTGACGTCGATGCCTGGCGGGAGGTGACCGAGGTGGAAGGCGACCTGCTCGGTCTCCGCGAAGAAGTTCGTCGGCGTCCGATTGAGCGTCAGTGTCCCGACGGGTTGCACTGGCGCCAGCTCCTCCGGCACGATTTTCGTCGGGTCCAGCAGGTCGATCCCGGCGAACGTCTCCTCAGGAGTGTCGGGGAAGACCTGGATGCCAAGTTCCCATTCGGGAAACGCGCCAGCCTCGATGGCGTCGTAGAGGTCCCGGCGGTGGAAGTCCGGGTCCACGCCGCCCAGCATCTGTGCCTCCTCCCAGGTCAGGGAGTGCACACCGAGCCTGGGCTTCCAGTGGAACTTGGCCAGCGCCGTCTCCCCGGCCTCGTTGACGAGGCGGAAGGTGTGGACGCCGAAGCCCTCCATCGTCCGGTACGACCGCGGAATGCCGCGGTCGGACATGTTCCAGAGCGCGTGGTGCTGCGCCTCGGTGTGCAGCGAGACGAAGTCCCAGAAGGTGTCGTGCGCGCTCTGCGACTGCGGGATCTCCCGGTCCGGGTGCGGCTTGCCGGCGTGGATGATGTCGGGGAACTTGATGGCGTCCTGGATGAAGAAGACCGGGATGTTGTTGCCCACCAGGTCGAACGTGCCCTCGTGGGTGTAAAACTTCGTGGCGAAGCCGCGCGTGTCGCGGACCGTGTCGGCGGAACCGCGCGAGCCGAGGACGGTCGAGAACCGGACGAAGACCTCGGTCTTGCGTCCCTTCTTGAGAAAGCCCGCTCTCGTGACCCCTTCGGCGGTGCCGTAGGCGGTGAACACGCCGTGTGCGCCGGCGCCACGGGCGTGCACCACGCGCTCGGGAATGCGTTCGTGGTCGAAGTGCGTGATCTTCTCGCGCAGGTGATGGTCCTGGAGCAGGACCGGGCCGCGTGGTCCGGCCTTGAGCGAGTGGTCGGTGTCGCGGAGCCGCGTCCCCTGTGCGGTGGTGAGGAACGCACCCTGCTGACCGTTCGCGGTCGTCGGCGCGCCGGCCTCCGCGCCGGTCGGCATGCGGGTCTGCGGAGCTCCCTGCTCCTTCTTCGGCGGGAGCGGGTCGTGCGGTGTCGTCGGCTCCTCGACGGTCGGCGGTGCGCTGCCCGGTGCGCCAGGGACGTCGGGCGTCAGGATGTCGGTGATCTTCTCCGAGGCTGTCTTCACGGCGTTCTTGACCGCCTCGGCGGGCTTGCTGGAATCCACTGAACGAACCGTTCCTAGGGGCTGAGCACGAGTTGCGTGTGTTCAGCCGCGTGTCCCGAACGGTGTTGGGCACGCTGGTCTCCCGCGTTCGCTCCGTATCCGGCGCGCACGGATCGTGTCCGCGGTCCGAAGTTACGGGGGCGGGTTGCCTCGCGCTCAGGGTCACCCGGTCCGGCCTGGACGGTCCGATGCCCCTGCCCATCACTCTGGTGAGCTGGGGGCGGTGCCGTCCGACGCCGGATCGGGTGACCCTGGGCGCGTCGTCCGATCGCCACGGCGGCGGCGTCGTGGCGAGTTGCGGTGCGGGTTCTGCTGGTTAGGGGCTTCTGCCAGTGCTGGGCGCCCCACTTGGAGGTGTATGCGGGGTCGACCGCGACGATCGCAATGCCGGGCGCCTCGGCCATCGACGTGAGCCGGGCGCGCAGCTTACCGACAGGCATCGCGGATATGAGACTGCGGAACCGTTTGCGGCGGCCGTGCTTCTCCCGGGTCTTCTCCGCTTCGAAGTCCAGGTCCTCGATGGCGACAGCTTTCACGCCGCAGACCTTCACCCAGTTCAGCAGCCGAGTCAGGGCGTGACGCAGCTGGGCGTCACGGTGCTCGGCGGTGCCGGACAGGTCGTAGTGGAACCGGCGTGGGTTGCCGACTGGATTGCCGTGAACGTCGAGCCGCCAGGCGGCGATGTGATCGGCATTGGTGTCCACCCCGATCGCGCCGTCGGCGAGGGCGGCCTGCAGCGGGACCGTCTTGGTGGGCGCGTACTGCCAGGACGCGGTGATGTACCAGCGCCCGCGCCGCGCGTCGTGGTGGATACGGTAGGCGACCGCCCGGTTGGTCTCGATACGCTCGACCCACTCCTGGCCCCGATGTGGGAACCGCGCCTTCGCCGCGAGGACATACCGGCCGTGGGGGGCGTTCGCCAGTGCGGCCAGCGGTGCGGGCAGTCTGATCGACGCTTCGCCGCCGGGGGTGACTCGGATCGTCTCGTTGCCGTACCGCTTGCCCGACTCCCCGTCGGCCTGAAGGAACCAGCGCTGCGCTTCCCAGCGGTCGCGCCACTGCGCCCCGGTCAGTCCAGCCTGGGCCAGGTTGTGGCGGTTGCGGGCGAGCCGCTTCCCGCCGCGCACCACATGCACGACCCCGGCCTCACGGTCGGCCCGCTCCCGCTCCAGCCGCTGCATCAGCACGTGCAGACGGCGACTCTTGGCGAACCACTCCTGCCGACTGCGGTAGCCGCCCGGTACGCCCTTGGTGCCGCGCTGGCCGACCGGCAGGGACAGCCGACGTCGAATCATCGCGACCCCAGCTTCGAAGTTACCGATGTGTACCAGCTGGCACCTGCGCGCCAGCGCCCACTGGTCATGCGTGGCCTTGGTGATCGCCCCTGCCCACCGGGCCGACGAGCCCGGCGTCAGATCGCGCTTACGCGCCGCCCACCCGTGCGTGGAGTGCTCCAGCCGGTCAGCACACCGAACCTTGAGGTCCTTCGCCGCGAGCGAGCCCAGGTGTGCACCCACCAGACGCAGGATCTCCTCGTCTCGCGCCGTGAGACCTTTGAGGCGATCGCGGATGGCGACCCCGGTCGGACCGAGGGCGACGAACGGCTCGTCGATCGAGCGCAGGTCAGCCACGTTCGGCGGCCTCCAGCGCCTTCCTGGCCCGATCGCGGGCCGACCCGCGCCCGTACAGGCGAGCACAAAACGACGTCAGCACCTCAACCATGTCGCGGACCAGGTCGTTATCGACCTCGCCCTCGTCCAGCACCACCAGCCGGCGACCGTGGGCGGCCAGCGCGGCCTCGACCAGTTCGACGTTCATGCGACCCAGCCGGTCCTTATGTTCAACCACGACAGTGCTCACGTCCGGGTCGGCCAGCAGACGCCGGGCCTTCGACCGGGCCCCGTTCATGCCCGAACCGATCTCGGACTCCACACGCACCACCCGGTGACCGGCCTTGGCCGCCCACCCCGACAGTCGGGCAACCTGGCGCTCCAGATCGGTCTTCTGATCATGGGACGAGACCCGGGCGTACAAACCCAGGCCACCCGTGGCAGCCGGCGCGCTGTTGGCATCCACATTCACCAAAATCATGCGGGGGCCAACCCGCTGAGCCGGGACCGGCAAGGTGCCCTGACGGAACCAGCGATACGCCGTGTGAGGACTGATCCCCTGCGCACGCGCCCACTCCGTCAAATTCACACCAGCATCATAGGCAACTGTAGTCACCCCGTGCACACTCATGCACGCTCGGCGGCCAACAGGTCGCAACCCCTCCATTGGAGCTTTGCGAGCAGGCCCTCGACTCCCTACCGCCGGCCAGAGGGCCAAAACGCATCAAACGCCCCGCCGCGCGATCACCGCGGGCGAGGGCGCCCGGATGTGAGCACCCGCGTCGCGCGGGCCCGTCGGCGGGCCGATCCTCGGGACTGGTGATTTCACCGATGCGGGGACCGGGCGGCGACGCCAAAACTGACGCACGTCGATATCCCTCGACTCTAGGGAGTGCCCGACGTGTCGTCACCAACCACCACCCGTCCCCGTTCCATGGCAGTCCGAGCCGCCCGGCTCGCGCTGGCCGCCGCCCTGGTCGCCGGCGGCGTCCTGGCCGGACCCTCCGGCGTCGCGCAGGCGGCGGAGAACCCGTACGAGCGGGGCCCCGCCCCGACCACCGCGATCCTGGAGGCCAGCCGCGGTCCGTTCGCCACGTCCTCGCAGAACGTGTCCTCGCTCAGCGTCACCGGCTTCGGCGGCGGCGTCATCTACTACCCGACCAGCACCAGCGAGGGCACCTTCGGCGCCATCGCGATCTCGCCGGGCTTCACCGCCGCCTGGTCCAGCATCAGCTGGCTCGGGCCGAGGCTCGCCTCGCACGGCTTCGTGGTGATCGGCATCGAGACCAACTCCCGACTGGACCAGCCGGCCAGCCGGGGCCGGCAACTGCTCGCCGCGCTGGACTACCTGGTCGAGCGCAGCTCGGTGCGCACCCGGATCGACAGCAGTCGACTCGCGGTGGCCGGCCACTCGATGGGCGGCGGCGGGAGCCTGGAGGCGGCCTCGGCGCGGCCGTCGTTGCAGGCCGCGGTGCCGCTCGCACCGTGGAACACGGACAAGAGCTGGTCCGAGCTGCGGGTGCCCACGCTGATCGTCGGCGGCGAGAGCGACACCGTCGCGCCGGTCTCGTCGCACTCGGAGCCCTTCTACAACAGCATCCCGGCGTCCGCCGAGAAGGCGTACCTGGAGCTGAACGGGGCGAGCCACTTCTTCCCGCAGACGGTGAACACGCCGACCGCACGGCAGATGGTGGCCTGGCTGAAGCGGTTCGTCGACAACGACACCCGCTACGAGCAGTTCGTCTGCCCCGGCCCGAGCGGCTCGCAGATCCAGGAGTACCGCAACACCTGCCCGAGTTCCTGATCGCGATCCCGGGGCGGTCGCCGGTGGCGGCCGCCCCGTCCGCGTGCGGGCGAGGGGGCATTGAAGGTCTTGACGCGGTACCCGAGAAACGTACACTGCGAGTGTAAATAACACCCGCCACAACAGAGGGATGGGTGATGGAGCGCGGTCTCGAACTGCACCACATCGGCGTACGTTTCGGTGGCCTCACCGCCCTCGACGACGTCTCGTTGCGGGTGGCACCCAACCAGGTGGTGGGTGTCATCGGGCCCAACGGCGCCGGCAAGACCACGCTGTTCAACGTGATCTGCGGCTTCGTCGCGCCCGAGACGGGATCGCTCACCCTCGACGGCCGACCGCTGCGGCCACGGCCGCACCGGCTGACACGGCTCGGCATCGCCCGGACCCTGCAGGGGACCGGGCTCTTCGCCGGGCTCACCGTGCTGGAGAACGTGATGACCGGCGCCTCGCACACCGCGCGCGCCGGTTTCGTGCCGGCGTTGCTCGGTCTGCCCAGCAGCGACCGCGACGAGCGGCGGCTGCGCCAGCACGCCCTGGACATCCTGGACGGCCTGGGCATCGCCGGGCACGCCGACGCCGCGCCGAACACGCTGCCCTTCGCCGTACGCCAGCGGGTCGCCCTGGCCCGTGCGCTCGCCGCCCGGCCGCGGCTGCTCCTGCTCGACGAACCCGCCGGTGGCCTCGGCGCCGACGACATTACCGAGCTGGCGGAGCTGGTCCGGCAGTTGCCCCGACGGGACGCCGATCCCTGCGCGGTGCTGCTGGTCGAGCACCACATGGATCTGGTGATGGCCGTCTGCGACGAGATCGTCGTGCTGGACTTCGGCCGGGTGATCGCCGCCGGCACGCCCGACGAGATCCGCGACGACCCGGCGGTCACCGACGCCTATCTCGGAGCCGCCGTCGACGAGGTCACCACGTGAGCGCGAGGAGTGAGCCGGGTTTGCGAGCCCCGCAGTCGCGAACGAAAGACGTTGCGGGGGTGAGCGCTTCCGACCTGCTCGTGGTGCGCGGGCTGGTGGCCGGCTACGGCGCCGCGCCGGTGCTGCAGGCCGTCGACCTCACCGTCCCGGCCGGCACCATCGCCGCCGTCGTCGGCGCGAACGGCGCCGGCAAGACCACCCTGCTGCGCGCGCTCTCCGGCATGATCCGTCCAACCGCCGGGCAGGTCGTGCTCGCCGGGGAGGACCTGCGCGGCACGCCCGTGGAGCAGCTCGTCCGGCGCGGCATGGCGCACGTGCCGGAGGGGCGGGGCGTGATCAGCGAACTCACCGTCGACGAGAACCTGCGGCTCGGCGGGCTGTGGCGCCGCGACCGGGCCGACGCCGGACGCGCCCTCGACGAGGTCTACCAACTCTTCGAGCCGCTGGCCCGGCGCCGTCGGCACCTCGGCCACCAGCTCTCCGGTGGCGAACGGCAGATGCTCGCACTCGGCCGGGCGCTGGTCGGCCGTCCCCGCCTGCTGCTGCTCGACGAGCCGTCGCTCGGCCTGGCGCCTCGGGTGGTCGCCCGGACGATGGCTCTGCTGCGCCAACTGCGCGACCAGACCGGCCTGACCGTGCTGCTGGTCGAGCAGAACGTGCGCAGCGCGCTCGCCGTCGCCGACCAGGGCGTGGTGATGTCCCTCGGCCGGGTGGTGACCGCCGCCCCGGCCGCCACGCTCCGCGACGACACCGACCTGCGGCACGCGTACCTCGGTTTCTGACCACCACCTCGTCCCCAGGAGGGAGGACTGTTGGACCGCTTCGTCTTCCTCACCGTCGACGGCCTGTCCCGGGGCGCGGTGTACGCCGCGTTCGCACTGGCCCTGGTGCTCATCTGGCGGGCGGCGCGGGTCGTCAACTTCGCCCAGGGGGCGATGGCCGTCGCCGCCGCGTACGTGGCCTACACGGTGTCCGCGCAGACCGGGTCGTACTGGCTGGGCTTCGTCGTCGCGATCGTCGCCGGGCTGCTGCTCGGCGCGCTGGTCGACCGCGTCGTGATGCGCTTCGTCGACCACACGTCGCCGCTCAACCCGGTGATCGTCGCGCTCGGGCTGGTGCTGCTGATCCAGGCCGTCCTGGGCATGGTGTACGGCAGCGAGTTCCGGCCCGCCGAGGCGCCGTTCAGCCGGTCCGCGCTCAGCGTGGGCGGGGTCGCCGTGCTCTCGCCGTACGACCTGTTCGTCTTCGCGACGATCGGGGTGGTGGTCTGCGGGCTGGCCTGGATGTTCGCCCGGACCCCGGTCGGGCTGCGGATGCGCGCGGCGGCCTTCGCTCCCGAGGTCTCCCGCCTGCTCGGGGTCAACGTCGGCGGCATGCTGACCCTCGGCTGGGCGCTGGCCTCGGGGGTGGGCGCGCTGGCCGCCATGCTGGTCATTCCCACCGAGCTCGGGCTGCACCCGCACGCGATGGACCTGGTCTTCGTCTCGGCGTTCACCGCGGCGGTGGTCGGCGGCCTGGACAGTCCACCAGGGGCGGTCGTCGGCGGCCTCGTTGTGGGGCTGCTGCTCTCCTACGTCAGCGGCTATGCCGGCAGCGACCTCACCCCGATGGCGGTGCTGGTCCTGCTGCTGGCGGTGCTGCTGGTCCGGCCCGGTGGGCTGTTCGCCCCGGTAGCGGCGAGGCGGGTGTGAGCGCCACCCGGGCGGCCCTGCCGCGCAAGCAGGCGCTAACCGACGCCGGTGAGCGTCCGGTCGACCGGCGACGCGGCTCCACTCTGCTGCGCCACCTCGCCTTCACACTCGCCGCCGGGCTGTTGCTGGTCGGGGTCAGCTACGCCGTCGAGCCGTTCCGCAACTTCCAGCTCGCCACCGTGGCGGCCTACCTCTGCGCCACCGCCGGGCTGACCCTCCTCACCGGGCTCAACGGCCAGCTCTCACTCGGGCACGGCGCGTTGATGGCGACCGGCGCGTACACCGTGGCCTTCTGCCAGAACGCGTTCGCCGACCGGGGGATGACCGGTGGTTGGCTGCTGCCGCTCTCGCTCGGCGCGGCGATCCTCAGCACGGTCGCGGTCGGCGCGGTGGTCGGCGTCGCCGCGGCCCGGCTGCGCGGCCCCTACCTGGCCGGGGTCACCCTCGCCGTGGCCGTCGTCGTGCCGGCGCTCGCCGTCACCTTCGACGGCGTCTTCAACGGTGAGCAGGGGCTGTCGGTGCCGGTGGAGCCACCGCCGCTGGCGCTCGGCCCCTACTTCCCCTACGAGCGGTGGCAGCTCTGGCTCGCCGGCGCGGCCACCCTGCTCGCCCTGCTGCTGCTGGCCAACCTGATCCGCAGCCGTTTCGGGCGTACCTTCCGCGCGGTCCGCGACGACGAGGTGGCCGCCCGCCTCGCCGGCATCCACGTGGCCCGTACCCAGGTCCTCGCGTTCGTGGTCAGCGCCGCCACCGCCGGTCTCGGCGGTGCGCTGCTCGCGGTGCTGGCGCAGAGCGTCTCGCCGGGTGCGTTCTCGCTGACCCTGTCGCTGTTCCTGCTGATGGCTGTGGTGATCGGCGGTCTGGGACGCCTCGCCGGCGCCCTGTGGGGTGCCGTTCTGCTGGTCGCCCTGCCCGATCTCACCCACTCCGTGACCGAACTGCTCACCCTCTCGCCGGCGGTGGCGCAGCGGCTGGAGGGCAACCTCCCGCTGGCGATCTTCGGAGTGACCCTGATCGTCGTCATGATCGCCGCACCCGGCGGCGTGCAGGGTCTGCTGTCGCGTCTCGGCCGGGCGCTGCTGGCCCGGTGGCCGGCCCGGCGTTCCTGAGCTGTCCCTGTCCGGCCTCGGCCGGGCGCCCCACCACCACAGAAGTTCGATTGAGAACCGGACCGAGAAAGGTCGGTGTTTCCCATGCACCGTACGGCACGACGCGGTCTCGCGATCGCCAGCACCATCGCCCTGCTGATCACCACCGTCGGTTGCAGCGGCGACGACGGTTCCGGCCCCGGCGGGGGATCGGTGCCGGGCGTCACCGACACCGAGATCGTCGTTGGCACCCACATGCCGCTCACCGGACCGGCCTCGGCCGGCTACTCCAAGATCGCCCCGGCGACGAAGGCGTACTTCGACTACGTCAACGCCAACGGCGGCGTGCACGGCCGGAAGATCACCTACAAGATCATGGACGACGGCTACAACCCGGCGAACACGCAGCAGGTGGTTCGTCAGCTCGTCCTGCAGGACAAGGTCTTCGCGATCCTCAACGGCCTCGGTACGCCGACGCACACCGGTGTGCTCGACTTCCTCAAGAGCAACCGGGTGCCCGACCTCTTCGTCGCCTCCGGCAGCCGCAGCTGGGACCAGCCGGACAAGTATCCCGGCACGTTCGGCTTCAACCCGGACTACACGGTCGAGGGCAAGATCCTGGCCACCTACGCGAAGACGAACCTGGCCGGCAAGAAGGTCTGCTTCCTCGGCCAGGACGACGACTTCGGCCGGGACAGCCTGGCCGGCGTGGAGAAGGTGCTCGGCGCCGCGGCCGTGGCGGTCAAGCAGACCTACGTCACCAGCAACACCAACGTGGCGCCGCAGATCGGCGCGTTCAAGGCGGCTGCTTGCCAGGTCGTCGTGCTCGCCACGGTGCCCGGCTTCACCGCGCTGTCCATCGGCACCGCCGCGCGGCTGGGCTTCAAGCCGCAATGGCTGGTCTCCAACGTGGGCGCTGACCACCCGACCCTGGCCAAGCAGCTCGGCGCCGCCGCTCCGCTGCTGGAGGGCATGGTCGGCACGAACTACCTGCCGATGCAGAACGACACCGCGAACCCGTGGATCCAGCTCTTCACCAGGATCAACAAGGAGCACAACGGGGACGCGCCGTTCGACGGCAACACCGTCTACGGCATGTCGGTCGGCTACCTCTTCGTGCAGGTGCTGCTCGCCGCCGGCAAGGACCTCACCCGGGAGAAGGTGCTGGAGGCCGTGCAGAAGGGTGGCTTCCAGGGCCCCGGGCTGGTGCCGCTGCGCTTCTCCGCCAAGGACCACTCCGGGTACGGCGGTCAGCGGCTGAGCCGGGTGAGCGGGGGAGTGCAGACCTACTTCGGGCCGGCGTACGAGACGGACGAGGCCGACGGGCCGGTCAACGAGTACTCCGCGGACCCGGTGGCGCCGCCGGCGAACGGGGTGCCGACCGTCTCCTGACGACCGGCACGCCCGGCAGTCGACCGGGTGTGGTCGTACGGCACACCGCCGTGACCACACCCGGTCGTACGGCTGCCCGGACGCCGTGACCGCCCCTGATCGGCCGCCGGCCAGCGGGGGGCGGGTGCGGGCTGCCCGAGAGCCGACGCTGCTGTCCCGACGTTGACCGACACCGATCGCTGCTCCTACTATCTGCACCGTGAATGCAGATTCAGGTCGGCTCGTCGGTCAGGTCGCCATCGTCACCGGTGCGAGTCGGGGGATCGGCCTGGCCATCGCCCAGCGGCTGGTGGCCGAGGGCGCGCGCGTGGGTCTGACCGCCCGACGTCCGGAGGCGCTCGCCGACGCGGTCGCCACCCTCGGCGGGCCGGCGTACGCCGTGGCCGTTCCCGGTCGGGCCGACGACGCCGCGCACCGGGCCGCCGCGGTACGAGAGGTCACCGCGGCGTTCGGGCCGTTGGACCTCCTGGTCAACAACACCGGCATCAACCCGGTGCACGGCCCGCTGGTCGGGCTGGACCTGGCGGCGGCGCGCAAGATCCTCGACGTCAACCTGGTCGCCGCCCTCGGCTGGGTGCAGGAGGTGTGCGCCGCCGGCATGGCCGACCGGGGTGGCTGCGTGGTCAACGTCTCGTCGATCGCCGGCATCGGTCCGTCGCCCGGCATCGCCTTCTACGGGGTGAGCAAGGCGGCGCTCAACCACCTCACCGCCGGCCTCGCCGCGGAGCTGGGACCGACCGTCCGGGTCAACGCCGTCGCGCCCGGGGTGGTGAAGACCCGCTTCGCCGCCGCGCTGTACGAGGGCCGGGAGGAGGAGGTCGCCGCCCGCTACCCGCTCGGGCGGCTCGGGCTGCCGCAGGACGTCGCCGGCGCGGTCGCCTTCCTGGCCTCCGCCGACGCCGCCTGGATCACCGGGCAGACGATCGTCTGCGACGGCGGAGTCACGCTGACCGGCCGCGCCGGATGACGGCGTCCCGGGTCCCGATGATCACCGCCTGTCTAGACTCGGCGGTGCGTCGGGGGACGTCATGGCGATGAAGGGGCGGGGGCGGATGGGCGGGGTCGAGGTCGCGGGCCGGGTCGACGGACGGACCGCCCGGGCCGAGCGCACCCGTGTGGCCATCGTCGAGGCGCACCTGGCGCTCATCTCCGAGGGGGACCTCCGACCGACCGGGGAGCGCATCGCCGAGCGGGCCGGCATCTCGCTGCGGACCCTCTGGACGAACTTCAAGGACATGGAGACGCTCTTCGAGGCGAGCGGCGCGGAGGTGCTCCGCCAGCAGGACGCCGCGTACCGGCCGATCTCACCCGGGCTGCCGCTGGCGAAGCGGATCGACGCGTACTGCCGGCAACGGGCCCGACTGCTCCAGCTCATCGCGCCGTCGGCGCGGGCCGCGCAGATGCGCGAGGCGGTCTCCGACCAGTTGCACCGCAACCGCCTCAAGCACATCGACCGGGTCCGGGACGAGGTCGAGCAGCTCTTCGCCGCCGAGCTGGCGCAGGCCGGGCGGGGCCGGGAGCAGCTGCTGAACGCGCTGGTGGCGGCGAGCATGTGGCCGGCCTGGTCGATGCTGCGCGACGGCCTGGGGTTGGGCGTGGACCGGGCCCGTGGGGTAATGGCCCGCACGGTGGGCGCACTGCTGGCCGAGGTGACGGCCGGCTGACGCCGGCCCCGCACGGTACCGCCCGCCTCTTTCCATCCGGTTACCAATAGGTGACACTGAATGCATGGTTACTGCATCAAGAGTGCAAATAACCGTGCTGCGCGGCCGGGACGACGAGTGCCGGGCTGTCCGGAACCTGCTCGACGGCGTGAGCGACGGCGGTGGTGCCCTGCTGCTGCGCGGCGAGCCGGGGTCGGGCCGCACCGCGCTTGTCGACTACGCCCACCGGTACGCCGAGCACTGCACCGTGCTGGCCGCGACCGGCCTGGCCGAGGAGGCCGCGCTGCCGTACGCCGGCCTGCAACGCCTGCTCGATCCGGTGCTCGACCGGGCCACCGCCCTGTCCGAGCGGCAGTGGCACCTGCTGCGGCGCGCGCTGGACGGAGAGGGCTGCCCGGCCGACCGGCAACTGGCACTGTCGATGGCCATGCTCGGGCTGCTCGCCGCCGCCGCCCGGGACCGCCCGCTGCTCGCCACCATGGACGACGTCGACCGGGGGGACCAACAGACAGCGCGGATGCTGGCCTTCGTCGCCCGCCGGCTGCGGCACCTCCCGGTCGCCGTCCTGCTCACCGCCGACGTCACCGCCACGGTCGACGGGATACCGGCGCACCGGCTCCGGCCGCTCGACGAGCGGGAGAGCGCCGCCGTCCTCATCGACCGGCTGCCCGAGCGACCCGCCGCGCCCGTCGTGGCAGCGCTCGCCACGGTCGGCGGTGGCAACCCGCAGGCCCTGGTCGACCTCGCCGAGGTGCTCAGCCCCGCCCAGGGGCGGGGCGAGGAGGCGTTGCCCACCGCGCCGCCGGCCGACGGCGCGCTGGGCCGCGCCTACCGGGTCCGACTGGACCGGTTGCCGCCGGACACCCGACGGATGCTGCTGCTCGCCGCGCTCGACGAGGGCGGGGAACTGGCCACCCTGACCCGGGCGGCGGCGGTCGCCGGCACCGCGGTCGAGGCGCTCGCCCCGGCGGAGGTCGCCGGCCTGGTCCGCGTCGAGCCGCGGGGTGTCACGTTCCCCCAGCCGCTGGCCCGTGCGATGGTCGCGGCCAGCGCGCCGCTCGCGGAGCGCCGCGCGGCGCACCGGCTGCTCGCCGGTGCGCTCGACTCGGACGGGCAGCGGCTGCGCCGGGCACTGCATCTCGCCGCCGCGACAACGGGTACCGACCCGGCCCTCGCCACCGAGCTGGAACAGGCCGCGGTCGGTGGGGAGGGTGGCTGGGCGACCGCCTCCGCGGCGCTGTGCCGGGCCGCCGAACTCAGTGCCCAGCCCGGCCCCGCCGCCGCCCGCCTGCTGGCCGCCGCCCGGTACGCCTGGGCCGCGGGCCAGCCCGGTCAGGCCCGGCTGCTGCTCGACCGCCTCCGCGCCATCCCCGCGAACGGGACCGTCACCGGCCACGCCGACCTGCTGCGCGGCGAGCTGGAGTTGCGGTGTGACGACGCCTCGGTCGCATCGGCCACCTTGCTGGCGGCCGCCGGGGCGGTGGCCAACACCGGCCGGGCCGTCGCGTTGGCCGCGCTGGCGCGGGCCGGCGAGGCCGTCTGCTTCGCCGGCGACCAGTACCGGTACGCCGAGGTGGGCCGCCGGGCACTGGCGTTGCGGCGGCCGAACGATCCGCCAGCCACCGAGTTGATGAGCTCTCTGGTCGCCGGGGTGGCGGCCACCCTGCGGGGCGACCACGAGCGCGCCGGCCCCGCGCTGCGACGCGCCGTCGTGCTGGGTGGTCGGTTGACCGGGCCGGCACTGACCCCGACCGCGCTCACCTGCGCGGCGGCGGCCGGCCTGGTGGTCGCCGTGGACGGCGCCGCGCACCGGCTCGCCGAGCGCGCCGTCGGCTTGGCCCGCGACCGGGGCGAACTGTCCATGCTGTCCCGGGCACTGGAGCTGCGGGCCGTCGCCGAGTACTGGCTGGGCCGGCACGAGGCGGCGGCGGAGACCTCCCGCGACGGCCTGCGGGTGGCTCGCGCCACCGGTCAGGTCAACTGCGCCAACGTCCACCTGGGCATGCTCGCCGTGCTGGCCGCCATCCGGGCCGACCGGGAAACCAGTCTGCGGCGGATCCGGGAGATCGGCGAGGCGCCGACGCCGGGCAGCCGGCCACACGCGTTCGCCGGGTGGGCGCTGGCGGTGCTCGACCTGGTCGACGGGCGGCACGCCGAGGCCGCAGACCGACTGGCGTCCCTGGCCCGGCTCGGCACCGGCCGGGGTCAGGTCCTCGTTCAGGTGATGGCCACCCCGTACCTGGTGGAGGCGGCCGCCCACCTGCCGCACCGACCGGCGGCGACGGCGGCGCTCGCGGTCTTCGACAGGTGGGCCAGCAGCACGGCGAGCCCGTTGCGCCGGGCGCTCTCCGCCCGGTGTCACGCGTTGCTCGCGCCACGGGGCAGCGCCGAGGCGGAGCGGGAGTTCCGGACGGCACTGCGGCTGCACCCGACGGAGGCCGGCACGTTCGAGCGGGCACGCACCGAGTTGCTCTTCGGTCAGGAACTGCGCCGTAGGAGGCGTCCACGCGACGCCCGCGCACACCTGCACCAGGCCCGCGAGACGTTCACCCTGCTCGGGGCGAGCTGCTGGGCCGAGCAGGCCACCGCGGAGCTGCGCGCGGCCGGCGAGTCGGTGGGTCCGCCGGACCTGCCCGCGGCGCGACTGCTGACCGGCCAGCAGCTACGGATCGCCCAACTGGTCGCGGAGGGCGCCACCAACCGGGAGATCGCCGCTCGGATGTTCCTCTCGACCCGCACTGTGGACCATCACCTGCGCAACGTCTTCCACCGGCTCGGCGTCCGCTCGCGCACCGAGCTGGCCCGCGCGTTCGCCGCCGAGCGGCACGCCGGGCTGGCCTCCGACCGGTGACCTGCGACCGGTCACCGTCCGGCCTGGACGACGTAAACTATCACCGCTAGTTTAAAGGCCATGGAGCTCACCCTCTCCGCCGAGCAGGCGGCAGTCCGTCAGCTCGCCGCCGAGTTCGTCGACCGGGAGCTGGTGCCGCACGCGGCGGCCTGGGACCGCCGGGAGTCGGTCGACCCGGCCGTCGTCGGCATGCTCGGCGACCTGGGCTTCCTGGGGCTCACCATCGCCGAGTCCGACGGCGGCTCCGGCGGCGACCACCTCGCGTACTGCCTGGTCCTGGAGGAGCTCGGCCGGGGCGACTCGGCCGTGCGCGGCATCGTGTCCGTCTCGCTGGGCCTCGTCGCCAAGTCGATCGCCGCGCACGGGTCGGCCGCGCAGCGGGCCGAGTGGCTGCCCCGGCTCTGCTCCGGGGCCGCACTGGGCTGCTTCGCGCTGACCGAGCCGGACAGTGGCTCGGACGCGGCCGCGCTGCGCACCCGCGCGCTGCGCGACGGCACCGACTGGCTGCTCACCGGCACGAAGACGTTCATCACCAACGGCACCACCGCCGACATCGCGCTGGTCTTCGCCCGCACCGGTGGCCCCGGACATCGGGGCATCACCGCGTTCCTGGTGCCCACCGGGAGTCCGGGGCTCACCCGGCGGGAGATCCACGGCAAGCTGGGCCTGCGCGGTCAGGCCACCGGCGAGCTGCGCTTCGACGGGGTACGGGTGCCCGACTCGGCCCGGCTCGGCGCCGAGGGCGGCGGCTTCCGTCTGGCGTTGGCCACCCTGGCCAAGGGCCGGATGTCGGTCGCCGCCGGCTGCGTCGGCATCGCCCAGGGCTGCCTGGACGCGGCGGTCGGCTACGCCGGGCAGCGGACCCAGTTCGGCAAGCCGATCGCCGGCCACCAACTCGTCCAGCAGCTGCTCGCCAGCATCGCGGTGGACACCGCCGCGGCCCGGCTCCTGGTGTGGCAGGTTGCCGACCTGATCGACAGCGGCCAGCCGTTCGCCACCGAGGCGTCGATGGCCAAGCTGTTCGCGAGCGAGGCCGCCGTCCGGGCGGCCAACAACGCGGTCCAGGTGTTCGGGGGGTACGGCTACATCGACGAGTACCCGGTCGGCAAGTACCTGCGTGACGCCCGGGTCGCCACCCTCTACGAGGGCACCAGCCAGATCCAGGAGCTCCTCATCGGACGCGCGCTCACCGGCGTCAACGCCTTCTGACCGCCGCCTCACGCTCTCGGCGGTTACGTCGACCCCGTGCCCAGGGGATGATCGTGTCGGGCAGGCCGCCGGAGAAATCGGGGCCGCGCCGTAGCCGCATCAGTCCCGGCCGAGCACCGCGCCCAGCCAGCGCAGCTGACGCCGAACGTGGACGGCCTCCCCGCCCTCGTGGCCGTTGAACGGGTAGACGTGCATCTCCCGCTCGGGCGGGAGCGGTCGGCCGGTCGCGGCGCCGTACTGGTTGTAGGCGGCGAAGCCGGTGCTCGGCGGGCAGACGTCGTCGCGCAGGCCGATCCCGAAGTGCGCGGGAGCTGTCGCCCGCCGGGCGAAGGACACCCCGTCGACGTACGAGAGCGTGCGTCGGACCGCCTCCTCGGCCTCGCGGTGCACCGCCAGGTACCGGGCGATCTCGCCGTACGGCGAGGCGTCGGTCGACCCGATGGCCCGTTGGACGTCGCAGAGGAACGGCGCGGTGGTCATCAGCGCCGCGAGGTCGCCGACGAGACCGGACACCGCGAGGGCGAGGCCACCGCCCTGGCTGTTGCCGGCCACGGCGACCCGGCTCGGGTCGACCCCCGGAAGGGCCCGGGCCGCGTCGACCGCCCGGACCGCGTCGGTGATCAGGCGGCGGTAGTGGTAGTCGCGCGGGTCGAGGATCCCCCAGGTCGCCGGCCAGGGGCCGCCGGGAGCGCCGTGCCGATCCGGGGTGTCCCCGGAGCCGTACTGCCCCGCCTGGCCCCGGTTGTCCATCAGCAGGTGCGCGTACCCGGCCACCGGCCAGGTGAGCCGCTCGTGTGGCAGGCCGCGGCCGCGCCCGTAGCCGGCGTATTCGACCACGGCCGGCAGCGGCGTGCGCACCCCCGCCGGGCGGGTGTACCAGGCCCGGACCGGATCACCGCCGAAGCCGGCGAACGTCACGTCCCAGGAGTCGACAAGCCGCAGGTCGGTGGGTTCCGGACGGACCTCGACGAGCACCTGTGGCGTGGCCGCGGCGGCGAGGGTGTCGCGCCAGAACTGGTCGAAGTCGTCGGGTTCGACGACGGTGGGCGCGTACCGCTGGAGCTGGTCGAGGGACGGGTCGGAGTCGGGCACGGGTCCTCGCATGGTTCGGGCGTCAGCGCAGGTGGGCGGGGGGTGCGGTGCTCTCGCGTACGACCAGCTCGGTCACCAGGTCTATCCGGCTGGTCGCCGGCTCGATGCCCCGCGCCAGCCCGAGCAGCATCTGGGTGGCGATGCCGGCCATGTCGCGCAACGGCTGGTTGATCGTGGTGAGAGCCGGATCCGTCCAGGCGGAGACCGGCAGGTTGTCGTACCCGATCACCGACAGGTCCTCGGGCACCCGCAGGCCGCACTGCCGGGCGGCCCGCAGCACCCCCATCGCCTGGATGTCCGAGCCGGCGAAGATCGCGGTGGGGCGATCCGGCCGGCGCAGCAGGCGCAGGCCGTGGTCGTGGCCGGCGGTCGCCAGGAAGCCGCCGTAGCGGACCAGCTCGCGATCGACGGCGACGCCGGCCTCGTCGTGGGCGGACTGGAAGCCGGCCGCCCGGGCCCGGCTGCACAGCACGTCGGGTGGCCCGGAGATGAGCGCGATCCGCCGGTGACCCAGCTCCAGCAGGTGCCGGGTGGCGAGCAGGCCGCCGTTCCAGTTGTTCGACCCGACGGTGGGCACCGCGGCCGAGGTCGCGCTGTCGGTGTCGACGACGACGAACGGGATCCCCTGGCGTCGCAGGTGCATCTGCTGTGCCTCGGCCAGGTGGCAGAGGACGAACAGCACGCCCAGCGGTCGGTCGGTGAGCAGGACGTCCAGCCACCGTGCCGGCGGGCGGTGCGCGCCGTCGAGCTGGGAGACGGCGAGCCGGATCCCCGCCTCGCTGGTCACCGCCTCGACTCCGCGCAGGATCTCCATGGCCCATCCCACGTCGAACTCGTGGAACACGAGATCGATGCGCCCGTCACCAGACGGCTTCCTGCCCCGCCGCTGGTACCGGTGGCGGTCGAGGCTGGCCTCGACCCGCGCCCTGGTGTCGGGCGCCACGTCGGTGCGTCCGTTGAGGACCTTGGACACCGTGGCGATTGACACGCCGACATCGTTGGCGATCGTTGCGATGGTGGTGGAGGCGGGTGGGTCGAGCGGGCGGTGCTCTGTCATCGCAGCCTCACACAACATCCGAAAGTTTCGGGAGACCCTAACACGATCGAGTGCTCCCGCCAGCCGCTGCGACGGTCGAGCTGACCCTTGACACACATAGACGGTGCACTTAGGTTGCCGAAAAGGTTACGCGGATTTCCGGAAAGTTTCGGATCGCGGATCGCTCGCCAGGCACCTGGCCCCTGACCAGGGCTGCGGCCGGAGTAGGAGGCCGAGGATGACATCCGAGACGTTGCGGCCTCCGCCGCCGGCACCGGACCGTGCCGCGGCGGAGACCGCCATCCGCCCGCCGCTGTCGCCACGCCGTCGCCGGACCTGGCGCCAGGCGCTGCGACGGGACTGGCAGCTCTACTCGCTGGCCGTCCTGCCGCTGCTGTTCTTCCTGGTCTTCCGCTACCTGCCGATGATCGGCAACGTGATCGCCTTCCGGCGGTTCAAACCGGGCGGCAGCATCTTCGGTGAGTACTGGGTCGGGCTGCGGTACTTCCGGATGTTCTTCACCGACCCGACGTTCTGGGAAGCCTTCACCAACACCCTGGTGCTGGGGACGCTGACCCTGCTGTTCTGCTTCCCGCTGCCGATCGTGCTGGCGCTGCTGCTCAATGAGGTGCGCGCCCGCCGGCTCAAGCGGTTCGTGCAGTCCGTGTCCTACCTGCCGCACTTCCTGTCGATCGTCATCGTGGCGGCCATGGTGATGCAGCTGACGTCCATCGACGGCACGGCCAACCAGCTCGTCCGTCTCGTCGGCGGCGACCCGGTGGCGTTCCTGCAACAACCGGAGTGGTTCCGCACCATCTACGTCTCCTCCGAGGTCTGGCAGACCGTCGGCTGGGGCACGATCCTCTACCTCGCCGCCCTCACCACGATCGACGAGGACCTGTACGAGGCCGCCCGGATCGACGGCGCGAGCCGGCTCCGGCAGACCTGGCACGTGACGTTGCCCGGCATCCGCCCGACCATGGTGACGCTGCTGATCCTCAACATCGGCACGTTCATGGCGGTCGGGTTCGAGAAGATCCTGCTGCTCTACAACCCGTTGACGTACCCGACCGCGGACGTGATCTCCACGTACCTGTTCCGGATGGGCTTCCAGTCCAGCAACTTCAGCTACGCGGCCGCGATCGGTCTCTTCGAGGCGGTGATCGGGCTGGCCCTGGTCCTGTCGGCGAACCTCATCTCCCGTCGCACTGTAGGGACGAGCCTGTGGTGATCCTCGGTACGAAGAGAGACGCCCCGACGACGCGTGGGCCGGTGGACAGCCGGGGTTACCGGATCTTCCGGGTCGTCAACGCTGTCGTCCTGACCGGCGTCGTGGTCGTGACGCTGTACCCGTTCCTCAACATCGTGGCCCGCTCGCTCAGCGACGAGGCGTACATCATCGCCGGAAAGGTGAACCTGGTCCCGCGCGGGTTCGACGTGACCGCGTACAAGCTGGTGATGTCCGACGCGATGTTCTGGACGAACTACCGCAACACGGTGGTGTACACGGTGGTCGCCACGATCATCTCCGTCGTGCTGACCACCTGCTACGCGTACGTGTTGTCGAAGCCGCAGCTCAAGGGGCGCGGCGTCCTCGTCGGCGTCGCGCTGTTCACCATGTTCTTCTCCGGTGGCCTGATCCCCAACTACGTCCTGGTCACCAGCCTGGGAATGAAGAACACCATCTGGGCCATCGTGATCCCGAACGCCATCAGCGTGTTCAACCTGCTTGTCATGAAGGCGTTCTTCGAGAGCCTGCCGAGCGAGTTGGAGGAGGCCGCGGCCGTCGACGGGCTCAGCACGTACGGCATCCTGCTGCGCATCGTCCTGCCGTTGTCCAAGGCGATCATCGCGACGATGGTGCTCTTCTACGCGGTCTCCTTCTGGAACTCGTGGTTCAGCGCGTTCCTCTACATCGACCGGCAGGACCTGCTTCCGGTCACCGTCTACCTGCGCAACCTCATCGCGGGCGCCACCGACGCACAGCAGGCCGGAGCCGCCGACGCCGACGTCGTCCAGGCGGCGGCCACGCTCCAGGCCGTGACGATCGTGCTCACCACCCTGCCGATCCTGGCGGTCTACCCGTTCGTACAGCGGTACTTCGTCTCCGGCGTGCTGCTCGGCGCGGTCAAGGGATGACGCCAACCGATCCACACCCACCCCCAACCCACCACCGAAAGGACGAGCCATGTTCCGCAAGACGTGGCGCCGCGTGGCGTTAGCCAGCGCGGGTCTGCTCGCGCTCAGCCTGGTCACCGCCTGTTCCGAGGACCCCTCCGAGTCGACGGACCTCTCGGAGAACCGGGTCGGCGCGATGGCCGACTACGGCGTCGGCGACCAGTTCAAGGCCACCGAGGCGCTCTCCTTCTCCACCCTCTACAACAACCACACGTTCTATCCCCTCAAGGACGACTGGCTGTTCTGGTCCGAGCTCACCAAGCGGACCAACGTCAAGATCGAGCCGGTCGCCGTACCGCTGAGCGACTACGAGCAGAAGCGCAGCCTGCTGATCGGCGCCGGGGACGCCCCGCTGATCATTCCGAAGACGTACCACCCGCAGGAGGACGCGTTCGTCTCCTCCGGGGCGATCCTGCCGGTGAGCGACTACCTGGATCTGATGCCCAACTTCAAGGACAAGATCGCCAAGTGGAACCTCAAGCCTGAGATCGACGGTCTGAAGCAGTCCGACGGCAAGTTCTACCTGCTGCCGGGGCTGCACGAGAAGCCCACGCAGGACTACACGGTGCTGGTGCGCGCCGACATCCTCCAGGAGCTGAACCAGCCGGTCCCCAAGACCTGGGACGAGCTGTACACGGTGCTCAAGGCGATGAAGGCCAGGTATCCGAACTCGTTCCCGTACTCCGACCGGTTCAGCAAGCCCAACCCGACCGGCGCCCTGCTGAACATCGTCGGCGCGTCCTTCGGCACCCGGGCGGGCTGGGACTACCAGCACGCCAGCTGGGACCCGGCGGCGAAGAAGTTCAACTACACCGGCTCCACCGAGCAGTACAAGCAGGTGGTCACGTACCTCCACAAGCTCGTCGCCGAGGGTTTGCTCGACCCGGAGAGCTTCACCCAGACCGACGACCAGGCGCGCCAGAAGCTCGCCAACGGCAAGTCGTTCGTGATCACCGGGAACGCGCAGACCCTGGTCAACGACCACCGGCCCGATCTGGCCAAGACCCTGCCGAAGGCGAAGCTGACCAAGATCCCGCTGCCCGTCGGCCCGGCCGGTGAGATCAATCCCTTCCCTCGCCTGGAGAACGGCATCATGATCTCCACGAAGGCTCGGGAGAGCAAGAACTTCGTGGCCATGATGCAGTTCATCGACTGGCTCTGGTATTCCGACGCCGGCCAGGAGTTCGCCCGGTGGGGCGTCGAGGGCACCACCTTCACCAAGGACGCGTCCGGCAAGCGCTCCGTCACCGCCGACGTCGACGTCCTCGGGCTCAACCCGAAGGCCACCAAGCACCTGCAGAAGGACTTCGGCTTCTACAACGGCGTCTTCGCCTACGGCGGCACCCCCGACCTGGTTCGCGGGTTCTTCTCCCCGGAGGAACTGGAGTTTCAGAAGGTGATGGATGCCCGGCCGCCGAGGCTGGTGCCCCCGCCCTTCCCGTTCACCGATGAGGAACGCGAGCAGGTGGCGCTCTGGGAGACCCCACTGAAGGACTTCGTCACCCAGAACACGCTGAAGTTCGCCCTCGGCCAGCGGCCCCTGAGCGAATGGGACGCCTACGTCGCCGAGCTGAAGGCCAAGAACTCCGAGCAGTACATCGAGATGGTCAACAAGGCGTACGACCGCTTCCAGAAGAACAACGGCTGATCGGCGGCGGGTCCGGTCGGGCAGCGCACCAGCACCCGGCCGGACCCTCCGGCCCCCTGCCGGCGCGGCGAGCCCACCCGCCCGCCCTGCGCGTGGGACGACCAGAGGACAGCGATGCGCATCACGGTTCCCGATCACGCCATCGGCCGCCTCACCGACGCCTGGCGCGGCTGCGTCGGCACCAGCCGGTTCGAGTTGGCCCTGCGGCGCGACTACCAGGACTCGCTGGCCCTCATCCAACGCGACATCGGATTCCGGCACATCCGCGGGCACGGGCTGCTCAGCGACGGCGTCGGCGTGCACCGCCCGTACGAACACTGGGGTGAGCGCCGGGTGCACCACTCGTTCACCTACGTCGACCAGGTCGTCGACGCCTACCTCGACCTCGGTGTCCGACCGTTCGTCGAGCTGGGGTTCATGCCCTCGGGCCTGGCCTCCGGCGACCAGACGGTGTTCTGGTGGCGGGGCAACGTCACGCCGCCCCGGTCCTTCACCGAGTGGGCGGACCTGGTCCGCGCCACTGTCGCCCACCTGGTCGACCGGTACGGCCTGGACGAGGTACGCGGCTGGCCGATCGAGGTGTGGAACGAGCCCAACCTGCTGCCCTTCTGGCAGGGCGCCGACCGGGACGCGTACCACCGCTTGTACGAGGTGAGCGCGCACGCGGTCAAGGAGGTCGACGCGGCCCTGCAGGTCGGCGGTCCGGCGATCTCGCCCGGGGCGGACGAGTGGCTCGTGCCCTTCGCCGAGTTCGTCACCGACCGCCAGGTGCCTGTCGACTTCGTCAGCCGCCACGCGTACACCTCGGGGCCCGCCCAGCACGTGCCGTTCGGCACCCACCAGACCCTCGCCCCGGCAACGGAGCTGCTGACCCAGTTCGCCGCACCGCGCCGGCACCTGGCCGGCACCGCCCTGGCGGAACTGCCCGTGCACATCACCGAGTTCAACTCCTCCTACCGGCCGGACAACCCGATCCACGACACGGCTTTCCACGCCGCGTACCTCGCGCCCGTGCTGGCCGCCGGCGGCGACCTGGTCGACTCCTTCTCGTACTGGACCTTCAGCGACATGTTCGAGGAGGTGGGGGTGCCGAGCGCGCTGTTCCACGGCGGGTTCGGCCTGCTCACCCACCGCCAGATCAAGAAACCCACCTACCACCTGTACGCCTTCATGGCGCGCCTCGGCGACGAGGTGCTGGCACGCGGGGACGACCACCTGGTGACCCGGCACCCCGACGGGCGGATCGCGGTGCTGGCCTGGGCCCCGGTGGACGTCACCGGCCGGTCGCCGGTGCCCGACCGGCACCCGCTGGCCCTGTCGATCCCGCTCGGCCCGCCGGGTACGACGTCGGCGTTCCTGCTCCGCTCGTCGGTGAGCGAGGAGGCGGGCAACGCCTGGGCCGCCTGGGCCGAGATGGGGCGCCCCCGCTCACCCCGGGCCCGCCAGCTCGACGCCCTACGGGAGGCCGCCGAGCCGGCCCGCACCCACCGCGCCCTGCCGGTCGCGACCGGGCGGGTCGAGGTGGACCTCACCCTCGCCCGGCACGAGGTCACCCTCCTGGAGCTGAGCCCGGTGGTGAACGAGACCCCGCAGTGGTGGGACGACGACCGCCTGCTCGGCCTGCCGGCCGGGGCCGATCATAAGGAGCAGCCGTGAGCGCGCACGCCTGGCGACAGTTCGGCGACGGGCCACTGTCCCGCGCCGCCGCCCGCGTCTACACCCTGCTCGTGGTCGAGCTGCTGTTCCTGCTCACCACCCTGCCCGGCCTGCTCCCGCTGCTCCTGCTGAGCCGTGACCCGAGCAACCTGCCGCTGGCCGCGGCCCTGCTGGTGCCGGTCGGTCCGGCGGTCTCCGCCGCCCTGTACGCCCTGCGCCACCAGCGCCCGGACGTGACGGATCTGCGGCCCGCCGCCGTCTTCTGGCGTGGCTACCGGGCCAACCTGCCCGGTGCGCTGCGGGTCTGGGTGCCGACGCTGCTGTGGCTGACAGTGCTCGCCGTGAACCTCGCCCACCTCGGCGCGGCCGCCGTCCCCCGGTGGTGGGCGGTGCCGATGGTCCTGGTCGGGGTGGGGGTGATCCTCTGTGCGGCCAACGCATTGGTGATCACCTCGCTGTTCGACTTCCGCACCCGGGACGTGCTCCGGCTGGCCGTGCACTTCCTGGTGCGTACCCCCGGTGTCACCGTCGGCAACGCGCTGCTGCTGGCCGCGGCGGCCGGGATCACCGCGGTCTTCTCCGAGGCGGTGCTGGTGATGCTCGGCTCGGTGGTGGTCCTGGCGTTCCTGCGCACCGGCGACCCGATGATCCACCTCATCCGGAAGGAGTTCACCGCATGAGCCTGCCCCGCACCGCGAAGGTGCCCTTCGGCGGCGACTACAACCCGGAACAGTGGCCCGAGGACGTGTGGAAGCAGGACCACCGACTCTTCGACGCCGCGCGCATCGACCTGGTCACGGTGGGCGTCTTCGACTGGGCGCTCATCCAGCCGGCCGAGGACGTGTACGACTTCTCGCTGCTGGACCGGATCATCGAGCGGGCCGGCACCCAGGGGCGTGGCATCTGCCTGGCGACCGGCACGGCCGCCCACCCGCCGTGGCTGGCGAAGGCGTACCCGGAGGTGACCCGCACCGACTTCGAGGGCCGCAGGCACCGTTTCGGGCAGCGGCACAACTCGTGCCCCAGCTCGCCGGTGTTCCGCCGGCTCTCCACCGAACTCGCCCGCCGGGTCGCCGGCCGCTACGCCGACGCTCCGGCCGTCGTCGCCTGGCACGTCGGCAACGAGTACGGCGGCGCCTGTTACTGCGAGCTCTGCGCGGCGGGGTTCCGCGACTGGCTGCGCCGCCGCTACGGCACCCTCGACGCGCTGAACGCGGCCTGGTACACCAGTTTCTGGTCGCACACCTTCAGCGACTGGGAGCAGATCGAGCCGCCGTCGGCGCTGACCGAGCACTGGCGTGGGCCGGACCACACCGCCTTCCAGGGCATCACCCTGGACTATCTGCGGTTCTCCTCCGACGCCATGCTGACCAACTTCCGGGACGAGAAGGCCGCCATCCGGGAGTCCAGCCCGGACCTGCCGGTGACCACGAACTTCATGGGCATGTACCGGCCGATCGACTACCACCGCTGGGCTCCGCACCTGGACTTCGCCTCCTGGGACAACTACCCGCCGGACGACGGGTCCGCGGCCCGGATGGCGCTGACCCACGACCTGATGCGCGGGCTCAAGGACGGCCAGCCGTTCTGGCTGATGGAACAGACGCCGAGCGTCACCGCCTGCCGCGACGTCAACCCGCTGAAACGGCCGGGCCTGATGCGGCTGTGGAGCTGGCAGGCGGTGGCGCACGGCGCCGACGCGGTGCTCTTCTTCCAACTGCGCGCCTCCCGTGGGGCCAGCGAGAAGTACCACGGCGCCGTCATCGGCCACGCCGGCCGCGCCGACACCCGGGTCTTCCGGGAGGTCGCCGAGCTGGGGGCGGAGCTGGAACGGTTCGGCCCGGTGTCGCTGGGCGCGCGGACGCCGGCGCGGGTGGCGATGCTGTTCGACTGGGACAGCTGGTGGGCGTTGGAGATCTCCGACGGCCCGTCCCGGCTGGTCCGGTACCAGCAGGTCGTGCTGGCGTACCACCGGGCGCTCTGGGAGGCCGGGGTCGACCTGGACGTGGTCGCGGTGGCCGCCGACCTGTCCGGCTACGACGTGGTCGTCGCGCCGGCCCTGCACATGCTCAAGGGGGACCTGCCGGAGCGCCTGGAGGCGGTGGCCGCCCGCGGCGGTTCGGTGCTGACCACGTACCTGTCCGGTCGGGTGGACGAGAACGACCAGGCCTTCCTCATGGACGTGCCGGGCC
Organism: Micromonospora coriariae; assembly: GCF_900091455.1. Lineage (NCBI taxonomy): Bacteria > Bacillati > Actinomycetota > Actinomycetes > Micromonosporales > Micromonosporaceae > Micromonospora > Micromonospora coriariae. The sequence continues at coordinate 5,662,775 of NZ_LT607412.1, forward strand.
CGCTCGGGCAGCTGATGGGAATCCGGGTCGACGAGTGGGACGCCCGCGGCCCGGAGGTGGTCAACCCGGTTCGCCTCGGCGCCGGCGCCGATCGGTTCGACGTCGAGGCGCGGCTGCTCTTCGAGCTGGTGATCCCGCAGGGCGCGGAGGTGCTCGGCACCTACCAGGCCGACTTCTACGCCGGCACGGCCGCGGTGACCCGCAACTCCTTCGGCCACGGGCACGGCTGGTACGTCGCCGCCGGGCTGGACCAGGTCGGGGTCTCCTGGGTGGTCCGGCAGGTGCTGGCCCGGCACGACCTGCTCGGGCCGTACCCGGACGTGCCGGAGCTGGAGTCCGCGCTCCGGATCGCGCCGGACGGGACACGGCTGCTGTTCCTGCTCAACCACCGCGTCGAGCCGGTCGAGGTCACCGCCCGGACCGGCGGCGTCGACCTGCTCACCGGTGACCGGGCGGAGACCGGGCAGTCGCTGCGGCTGCCGGCGTACGGGGTCGTCGTGCTGCGGGAGGACCGGTGATCGCCGAGGAAGCGCGGCTGCACGCCGCCTGGCTGCCGCCGGAGGCGTTCCGGGCGCTCGGCTCGCGCCGCGTGCTGGTACACGGCGACGGGATGCTCGTCGACACAGTGCTCGACGAGGTCGCCCGCGCCTGTGCCCGGTACGGCGGTCGGATGTGGCATTCCCCGTCCTGGGACGTGGACGTCGATCTGGTGCTCGCGCTCCGCGGCACCGACGAGTTGCCGAGCGCGACGGTGCAGGCGGCGCGGGCAGCGGGGGAGGCGGCGCTGGCGCAGGCGGGCGACAACGCGGTGCTCGGTGCCGAGGGGTTCGTGCTGGCCCGGGCCGGCGACGTGACCGCCGTGCTGGCCGACGCGCCCGCCGGTCTGCTGTACGGGCTGTTCCACCTGGTCCGGCTCGGCGCTGCCGCGTTCGACACCACCCGTCCGGCGGAACAGCACCGACCCGCGCTGCGTCGGCGGATGCTGAACCACTGGGACAACGTGGCCGTGCACCCGGTGATGGGTCAGGTGGAGCGGGGATACGCCGGCGGCTCGATCTTCTGGCGGAACGGCCGGCCGCGCGGAGACCTGGCCCGAATCCGGGAGTACGCGCGGCTCCTGGCCGCCTGCGGCATCAACGCGATCTCGGTGAACAACGTAAACGTCGGCCGGACGGAGGCGCGGCTGCTCACCGACCGGCTCGGCGACGTGGCCGAGATCGCGGACGTGCTGCGGCCGTACGGCATCCGGGTGCACCTGTCGGTCACCTTCGCCGCGCCGGTGGTCCTCGGCGGCCTGCCGAACGCCGACCCGGTGGACGAGGCGGTACGTGCCTGGTGGGCCGTGACGACCCGGCAGGTGTACGAGCGCATCCCGGACTTCGGCGGCTACGTGGTGAAGGCCGACTCCGAGGGGCAACCGGGCCCGTTCACCTACGGGCGTGACCACGCCGACGGGGCGAACCTGCTGGCCGACGCCCTCGCCCCGCACGGGGGAGTGGTGCACTGGCGGGCGTTCGTCTACAACCATCACCAGGACTGGCGGGACCGGTCCACCGACCGGGCGCGGGCCGCGTACGACCATTTCGTCCCGCTCGACGGGCGGTTCCGCGACAACGTGGTCCTGCAGGTGAAGTTCGGTCCGGTGGACTTCCAGGTACGCGAGCCTGTCTCCCCGGTGCTCGCCGCGATGCCGGCCACCCGGCTGGCGGTAGAGGTGCAGGTCACCCAGGAGTACACCGGCCAGCAGCGCCACGTCTGCCACCTCGGCCCGTGGTGGAGCGAGGTGTTGCGGTTCGCGCCGTGGGGCCCGGGCGGGCGGACGGTCGCCGACGTGGCCGCGGGGGAGGCGGGGGAGGGCGGTGGCCTGGTCGCCGTCGCCAACGTCGGCGACGACCTCTTCTGGACCGGGCACCCGCTGGCGCAGGCGAACCTGTACACCGTCGGCCGGCTCGCCTGGGATCCGCAGCTGGATCCCCGGGCGGTCCTCGACGAGTGGATCGCGCTGACCTTCCCGCAGTCGGCGATGGCCGACCCGGAGCTGGTCGGACGGACGCTGCACGAGATCATGGACGACTCCTGGCGCACCTATGAGCGGTACACCGCCCCGCTGGGTGTCGGCTTCATGGTTCATCCCGGTGACCACTACGGCCCCGACGTGGACGGGTACGAGTACACCCGGTGGGGCACGTACCACTTCGCGGATCGCGACGGTGTCGGCGTGGACCGCAGCCGCGCGTCGGGCACCGGGTTCGCCGGTCAGTACCCGCCGTACTGGGCCCAGGTGTACGAGTCGCCCGAGCGGTGCCCGGACGAGCTGCTGCTCTTCTTCCACCACGTCCCGTACGGGCACGTCCTGCACGACGGGTCCACGGTCATCCAGCACATCTACGACACCCACTTCGCGGGCGTCGAGGAGGTGGCGGTCATGCGGGGGCGATGGCGGACGTTGAAGGGGTTGATCGATCCCGCCGTGTACGAGCGGGTGGAGCAGCGCCTCGACGAGCAGGCGCGCAGCGCCACCGAGTGGCGGGATCAGACCAACACCTACTTCTTCCGCAAGTCCGGTGTGCCGGACGCGCACGGGCGTCGCATCTACTGACCGGCGGCTTCCGGAAGCCTCCCGATAACCCCCGTCGGACGGATCTCGCGGATCATCCCGTCGGTGGTCGTCGATGCGCAGGTCACGGCCAGCCCCGGCCGCCGAAAGGCTTCCGGAAGTCTTGACAATCGAGTTCTCTCGATTGAAGCTGACAAGGTCACGCGAGCCGCGGTCAGGGTCGGGCGAAGGGCAGTCCTCGACTTACTCCCCTTCCATGCGCCATTCTCCTGAGGAATCGCGAACGATGACACTGAAAAGAAGAACGCTCGGCGTCGTCATGGCCGTGGTCACACTGGCCGCCGCCGCGTTGACGTTCGCCGCGCCGGCGTCGGCGGCGACGCTGACGCAGGTGACCGGCTTCGGCACCAACCCCACCAATCTCCAGATGCACCTGTACGTTCCGGACCGGGTGGCGTCCCGGCCGGCGATCCTGCTCGCCCTGCACTACTGCACCGGATCGGGTCCGGCGTACCACTCCGGCACGCAGTACGCGTCCCTCGCCGACCGGTACGGGTTCATCGTGATCTACCCGTCGGTGACCCGCAGCAGCCTGTGCTGGGACGTGTCCTCCCCGCAGGCGCTGCGCCGGGGCGGCGGCAGCGATCCCGTCGGGCTCATGTCGATGGTCGACTACGTACGCCAGCGGTACTCCGCCGACCCCGCGCGGATCTTCGCCACCGGCACCTCGTCCGGGGCCATGATGACGAACGTCCTGCTGGGCGACTACCCGGACGTGTTCGCGGCCGGTGCCTCCTTCGCCGGGGTGCCGTTCGGCTGCTTCGCCACCGGGGGCGGCTCGGAGTGGAACAGCGAGTGCGCGAACGGTCAGCTCATCAGAACCCCGCAGCAGTGGGGTGATCTGGTCCGGGAGGCCTATCCCGGCTACACGGGTCGTCGCCCGCGGATGCAGATCTGGCACGGCACCAACGACGAGACGCTGCGCTACCCGAACTTCGGCGAGCAGGTCAAGCAGTGGACCAACGTGCATGGGCTGAGCCAGACCCCGACGTACACCGACTCGCCGCAGTCCGGCTACACCCGCACCCGCTACGGGAGCAGTGGCGGAACGGCCCCGGTCGAGGCGATCAGCATGCAGGGCGTGTCGCACAACCTGCCGGTCGACGCGGCGCAGGTGATCCGCTTCTTCGGGCTGGACACCACCACCCCGCCCACCACCCCGCCGCCGACGACCCCACCCCCGACGACCCCACCCCCGACGACCCCGCCGCCGACCACTCCGCCGCCGTCCGGCGCTGGTTGCCGCGTCGGATACGCGGTCAACGCCTGGAACACCGGCCTCACCGCCAGCGTGACCATCACCAACACCGGTGCGGTGGCGGTGAACGGTTGGACCCTGACGTTCGCGCTGCCCACCGGCCAGCGCATCACCAACGGCTGGAACGCGCAGTACTCCACGACGAGCGGTGCGGTGAGCGCCCGCAACGTCTCCTACAACGCCGCCATCGCCCCGAACGCGTCGGTCGACATCGGCTTCCAGGCCACCCACGAGGGCGGCACCGGTAAACCCTCGTCCTTCGCCCTGAACGGCATCGCCTGCTCGGTGGCCTGACCCCCTCGGGACACCACCACCATCGATTGGAGTTGCACGATGAGAAACGCGCAATGGAAGGCGGTATCGAGAGCCGCCCTCGCGCTGACCGGGGTGAGCGCCCTCGCCGCCGGCGTGGCGATGGTCCTGGCGGCTCCCGCAGCCGCCGGCACCACGCTCGGTGCGTCCGCCGCCGAGCAGGGCCGGTATTTCGGCGCGGCCGTAGCCGCCAACAAGCTGAACGACAGCGCCTACACGACGATCCTGAACCGCGAGTTCAACTCGGTCACGCCCGAGAATGAGATGAAGATCGACGCCACCGAGCCGCAGCAGAACCAGTTCAGCTACGGCGCGGCGGACCAGATCGTCAACCACGCGCGCACGCGCGGAATGCAGGTGCGCGGTCACACCCTGGCCTGGCACTCGCAGCAGCCCGGCTGGATGCAGAACATGAGCGGCACCGCGCTGCGCCAGGCGATGCTCAACCACGTCACGCAGGTGGCGACGCACTTCCGGGGACAGGTCGTCGCGTGGGACGTGGTGAACGAGGCGTTCGCCGACGGTGGCTCCGGCGCCCGGCGGGACTCCAACCTCCAGCGCACCGGCAACGACTGGATCGAGGCGGCCTTCCGGGCCGCCCGGGCGGCCGATCCCGGCGCGAAGCTCTGCTACAACGACTACAACACCGACGACTGGACACACGCCAAGACCCAGGCCGTGTACACGATGGTGCGTGATTTCAAGCAGCGTGGCGTACCCATCGACTGCGTCGGTTTCCAGTCGCACTTCAACAGCGGCTCGCCGTACCCCGGCAACTACCGCACCACGCTGTCCAGCTTCGCGGCGCTCGGCGTCGACGTGCAGATCACCGAGCTGGACATCGAGGGGGCGTCGGCGGCCACGTACCGCAGCGTCGTGCAGGACTGCCTCGCGGTGGCCCGCTGCAGCGGCATCACCGTATGGGGCATCCGGGACAGCGACTCGTGGCGGGCCTCGCAGACCCCGCTGCTGTTCACCAGCGGTGGCGCCAAGAAGCCGGCGTACGACGCGGTCCTCGCCGCGCTGAACAACGGGTCGACCCCGCCGCCGACCACCCCGCCGCCGACGACCCCGCCCCCGACGACTCCTCCGCCGACCACTCCGCCGCCCACCACCCCGCCCCCGGGGCCCGGTGGCTGCACCGCGACCGTGTCGGTGAACCAGTGGACGGGTGGCTTCGTGGCGACGGTGAGGGTGACGGCCGGATCGTCGGCCATCAACTCCTGGGCGGTGACGATCACCTTGCCGTCGGGTGCGACGGTCACCAACGCCTGGAACGCCAACCGCAGCGCTGACACCGGCACGACGCGCTGGACGAATGTGGCCTACAACGGCCGGGTCGGCGCCGGCCAGTCCACCGAGTTCGGATTCCAGGCCAACGGCACAGCCGGCGGCCTGACCCCGGCCTGCGCCGCGGGCTGACGCACACCGGCCGGTGTGGAGGATGGCCCCGGATCCTCCACACCGGCCAGGGCGGTCAGGTTCGGCAGATCTTCACGTTCGGCTGGATGTCCAGCTTGTTGAACACGTTGTCCACCCGGCCGATGCCCGCCTTCGCCTCGATCGAGCCCGCGTTGATCAGCTCCAGGAAGGCGTTGACCGCCTTCACCAGTCCGGCGGGGATGCGGTAGCCGACCCCGTACTCCAGGAACACGCCGAGCTGGGTGCTGCGGCACAGCGCGATCGGCGCGCCCAGGGCGGAACCGACGGTCAACCCCACCGAGGCGGTGACCGTCGCGTACAGACCGGCGGTGAACCCGAAGGCACCGAGGCCGGCTCGGAAGGAGGCCTGGTAGTGGACGACGATTCCGCTGACGCCGACCGACGGCCCGTAGATCGAGTCGGTGATGCTGTTGCGGACGGTGAGTTTCCACGGCGTAGTGGCGCCGAAGGCACCGTCGGCGTAGCCGAACCCGAGCGAGCCGCCCAGCGACCACTCGCCGGCCGCCTTGATGTTGCCGTCCTTGGCGCTGAACGCCGTCTGCACCCCGATGAGTTGGTTGGCGGTGACGGAGAACGGAACGCCGAGGATCTGGCCGACCGGCACGCTGAAGTCCAGCGGGATCGGGATGCGCTTGTTGACGTTCTGCCCGACGTTTGTGGCGCCCGCGATCTCGATCCGCAGCCCGGCCATGCCGTCGATCCGCAGTTCCGCCCGACGGACGGTGCCACCCCGGATCTCCAGGTGGAACCGGGCCGACGGGCGCTTCATCAGCAGCGTGACAGTGCCCGTGATGCGGATCCCACCGCCGTCGTAGCTGAAATGCGCGCCCACCCCGTTCGCGCAGCAGATCGGGGTGATTGGGAACCCGGCGGTCCCTCGTGCGCCGGCCGCGACCGCCGGCCGCACCGCGCTGTTCGGGGCGGAGGGCACGCCGACGAGCGGCGTCATCGATCCGCCGCCGCTGCCGCCTTCGGCCTCGCCGTCGTACCCGGCCCAGAACGGCGTGCCCGCGTCGTAGCGGACCGGCTTCTCCAGGGAGACCGGACCGTCGGTGGCGAAGGTGCCGTCGCGGATGACCTGGGTGATGTCCACCGGCCCCAGGGTCACCGCGAGGTCGTCCCCGTCGCGGCGGACGTCGAGCACCCGCCCGACCGCCCGACCGGTGAGGAACATGATCCTTCCCCGGGCGAGCCGGTCGGCGCCGCTGGCGTCCGGGTCGACGCGCCAGGTGAGCGCGTCGTCGGAGAGCCCGCGCACCGATCCGCCACCGCCGCCCACGAACACCACGTCGGGCTGGTAGGTCACGTGTCGATCCGGCGCGGGCGCCGCCCCGTGCCGCTGCTCTCCGCCGCTGCCACCGGTCGGTGGAACCGGTGACGTCGGGTCCGCCGCACCCCGGTCGCAGGCCGCGAGAAGCAACAGCGTCACCGTGATCAGCGCCGTCATGGCGCGGCGACGCCGCGACCCGGCTGCCAGCATGTCGCCTCCTCGCGCGCTCAGAGCCGGCCGGCGGCCGTACGGGCCAGGGCGGTGAGGGCGGTGCGGTACTTCGCCGGGTCGTCGGTGCGGACCAGCCGGATGGAGACCCACACCCCGCCCTTGCTGAAGAAGACCGTGCCGTCCTCGGCGTACGCCTCGTCGCCCGCGCCACTGATTTCGGTCAGTTCGTGCCCGAGTTCGCGCTCGATGTCGAGGAACTTCTTCGCGCCAGGGCCGACGAACACCTCGACCTGAGCGGTCGGGCCGGTGACCGGACCGGTGTAGGTGCAGGTGTCCCGGTCTGGCGCAGGCTTCTCCAGTGGGTCGTCCAGAGGCGTGCCGGCCAGCTTCTCGGCGTCCTTCCTTGACACGAGGGCGCAGGCGTCGACGGCCGCCGTGGCGGGCGTCTCCTCGTCCGGCGTGGCTACCGGCAGGTCACCGGCGGGCGTGGTCGCGACGCCCGGCTCGGCACCGGCCGCCGGGACGGCCGGGTCGTCGTCCGTACCGCAGCCGGCGAGCGCGATGAGCGTCAACACCGCGACGAGGAGCTGGCCACGCCGCCGCTCGCCAATTCCGGGGTGGGTCATCGTGGGTCCGCCTTCTGTCGTGGGCTCGGCGTCACAGCGGGAGGGCGTCGAGCAGCTGACGCAGGGTCCGTTCGTAGCCGTCGGTGCTGGCGCCGAGTCGCTCGAAGCTGCTCAACGTCACGGTGTAGCTGCCGGTGTCGCTCACCACGACCGCCTCGCCTCCGATGTCCTTGACGGCGAGGTACGCCTTGCGGCCCTTGTCGACGTCCTGCACCTCGCGGTACGACGCCGTCGCCTGTTGCCGCTGGTAGTCGTAGGTGGTCTCGCCGGCGACCGGGGAGGCGGTGGTGATGGTGAGCATGGCGACGCCCTTGCCGTCGCCGAACAGGCAGTTGCCCTGGTCCTTCATGGGCTGACCGACGAGCTCGGTGACCTTCGCCGCGGTGAAGGGGCACGCCGGCCTGGGCACGTCGGGCAGGTCGGCCAGGTCGCCACCGGCGTCCGCCTCGACGCCGGCACCGGCGGCCGGGTCGGCGCCGCCGGTGTCGTCCGGGCCGCAGGCGACCAGCGGGAGGAGCAGCAGTGAACACCACAGGGGTGCGATCAGACGGCGCACAGTCATTCTTCCTTCGGGAGTTCCGGGTTGGTGGGGCCCGGCGGATGGAGCCACCGGGCCGGGATCAGCCGGTCGACCCGCCAGGCGGCGGCCGCGGCGGCCGCGGCCACCACCTCCGCGTCAGGGCCCTCGACCAGCGCGATCACGACGTCGTCGGTCGGCAACCGGACGGCCGCGACCAGCCGGCAGTCCGGCGTGCCGATCACCGGCACCGCCCCGCCCGCGCCGGGGGAGCAGTCGTACTGCTCGAGTGCGAACAGGTGGCCGGCCATGAACCCGAGGCTAGGTCGCCGCGGGCGGCGAGGAATCGGGCGTTTCCCTATGCTTGCGCGTCGGCCCTGGTCATCGCGGCACCCAGCTCCGCCCGGGTCGAGATGCCGAGCTTGCGGTAGATCCGAGCGAGGTTCGCCTCGACGGTCTTCGGGCTGACGAACAGCTCGTCGGCGATGGCCCGGTTGGTCCGCCCGCGCGCGGCGAGCTGGGCCACCCGTTCCTCGGTGGCGGTGAGGTGCCGGGGCGTCGGCGGGCGTCCACCGACGCGGGCCAACTCGGCGCGGGCGCGATCCGCGAACGCGGCCGCGCCGATCTCGGTGAACTCCGCGACCGCCGCCTCCAACGCCTGCCGGGCCGGCAGCTTGCGCCGGGCCCGGCGGTGCACGATCCCGGCCACGAACAGACAGCGGGCGCGGTCCAACGGCAACACATCCGGCGGTACGGCGTCCCGCGCCGCCGTCAGCGCGTCGAGCGCCGCACCGGCGTCGGCACCGGTGGCGCTGTCCAGCAGCGCGCGGGCCCGGGCGGCGCCCAACATCGTCCAGGGACGCGGCAACCGGCGGTGCCGGGCGGTCAGCCGGGCCAGCACGTTCGCCGCCAGGTCGAGGTCGCCCGCCCCGACGCACGCCTCGATCCAGTCCGGCTCGAACCGCATGGCCAGCGGCTCCACCAGCCCGTTCGCGTCGATCGTCGCGGCCAGTTCGGTGTACGCGGCGGCCGCCTCCGCCGTCCGGCCCGCGGAGAGCGCCACGAAACCCGCCAACTGCTGGTGGATCCGTCGGCACCAGTCGTCGTCCAGTTCGTCGGCGAGCCGCAGGCCGGACTCGGCCACCCGGGTCGCGTCGGCCAGCCGGCCCCGGTGCGCGTCGAGCAGCGCGGCCAGCCAGGTCTCACCGACCAGGCCCGTGCCGAGCTGGTCACCCAGCTCCCGGGCCGCGCTGATGTGCCGTTCGGCATCGTCCCACCGCCCGGCCAGCAACTCGGCCTCGCCGAGGTGGGAGAGCAGCTCGTGTTGCAGCGGCTCGTCGCCCCTCGCCTCGGCGCGGCCCAACATCCGGTGCAGCCGCAGTCGGGCCCGCTCCGCGTCGTCGATCGACTTCCACCAGATCGCGGGCACCGTGCTCGCCAGCCACGCCGGTTCGTCGCCCTCCAGGGCGAGGGCCCGGTCCAGCAGATCGGTGCGCGGCGGTTGCCCCAGCCGTACCTCCTGGAAGAAGAGCAGGACCAGGGCGGCGGCGAGCAGGTCGTGGTCGTCGTCGCGTCCGTCCAGGAGTGCGGCGGCCGCCTCGGCGTGTCTCCGGGCGGACTCGGTGTGGTCCTGAAAGACGGCGAGGTGGGCATGGATGCGGCCGGCCAGGGCCGAGCCGGGTGGGGCCGCCGCCAACGCCCGGGTGCCGTTGTCCACCGCGACCCGGCTGGCCTCACCGCCGGACCAGGCGACGATGGCCCGCAGCAGCAGGGACTCCGCCCGTACCTCGCCGGTGAACTCCGCCGCGACCGCCTCGGCCGCCTCCCGGGCCGCCGGGAAGTCGCCGCTGTCGAACCGGCAGCGGGCCGCGGCAAGTCGCCGCCGGCCCAGGCGTACCCGGTCGTCAGCCGGGGTGAGCTGGCCCGCGCGGTCGTGCAGGTCGGCGGCGAGATCAGGTGCGCCCCGGCTGTGCCAGCGTTCGGCTGCGGCGGCGAGGGTGTCCGCGACCACCGGGTCCGGGTCCGTCGCGCAGAGCGCGAGGTGCCGGGCCCGCTCATCCGGATCGGCGAGCAGGTCGGCGAGCTGGCGGTGCAGGCGTCGGCGGACCCCCGGCGGGATACCGGCCCGGACGGCCGCCGCGTACACCGGGTGGGTGAACCGCACGCCGTTCGGCGTCACCACGATCAGCCCGGCCTCCTCGGGCGCGTCCAGCGCCGCGGTGGACACCCCCGCCCCGGCGAGGTCGGCCAGGGTGGGCACGGTCAGCAGCGCGGCGAGTCGCACCGCGGTGCGACTCGCCGGAGGCAGCCCGGCGAGGACGTCCGCGAGCAGGTGGTGCATGGACGCGGCCACCGGCAGGTCGTCGCCGGGCGAGGGTTGGCGCGGAAGGCGTTGCACGGCGCGGACCACCTCGATGGCCAGCAGCGGATTGCCCGCGGCCTCCCGGGCCACCCGGACGAGCATCGGCCGGCTGAGGGTGACGCCGAGTTGCCCGCGGAGGACATGGTGCAGCGCGCCGACGTCCAGCGGAGGCACCTCGACCCGTCGGACCGGGCCGCCGACGTGGCCCGCACCGAGACCGAGCGGTACGTCGTCGGCTGGGCCCTGGCCACGTCGGCGACTCAGCAGGGTCGCCAGGCCGGCCACCCGGCGCAGCGCGTACCGCAACGCGCGTTCACTGGGTCGGTCCAGCCACGGCGCGTCGTCGACCGCGAGAAGCACAGTCGGATGGCTGTTCGCCGCCGTCGCGGCTTCCAGCAACGACCGGGTGGCCGCCCCGACCACCCGTACGTCCACGGCCTCGTGGGCGTCGCCGGAGAGGAGCACCACCTCGGCGGCGATCCGCTGCGGCCGGGGCAGCTCGGTGACCCGGTCGGCGAGCGGGTGGAGCAGGTCGGCCAGAGCCGCGTACGGGAGCTCGGATTCGGCCTCGGTCGGCGCGCAGCTCAACACCAGCCAACCGGCCCGCGTCGCGTGCGCGACCAGCGCCCGCCACAGCTCGGTCTTGCCGATGCCGGCGGGCCCTTCCAACAGCACCGGCCCAGGCTGGCTCAGGAGGCGCCAGGCCTGGTCGAACACCTCGTCCCGTCCGACGATGGCGCGTCGCATGGGGGAATTCTGGCATCCGATCAGGTGGACGGGACATCCCGCCAACGGGTGAGCACGTCGCCTCTGGCGCGGCGCGCGCGTTGACCGCGTCTCTCAGGGAGGTTCAGGGACGCGCGTCGAATTGGGCGCGGGCCTCGAAGACCCGGTCCATGTGTGTCTCCGCCCAGTTCTTGATCGCGACCATGACCGGAAACAGTTCATGGCCCAGCGGAGTGAGTTCGTAGTCGACGCGGACCGGTACCGAGGCGGTGACCGTGCGGGTGACCAGGCCGTCGCGCTCCAGTGTGCGCAGGGTCTGGGTGAGCATCTTCTGGCTGACGCCGGCGATGCGGGCAGCGAGTTCGCTGTGCCGCCGCGGGCCGTCGGCGAGGGCTGGGATCACCAGTGCGACCCACTTGTCGGTAAGCCTGCTCAACAGCTCGCGGGTCGGGCACCGTTCCAGGAACGCGTCGTAGTCGCGTCTGGCCTGTTCACGGCGTTGTGCCGCGGTCGTCGTCGCCATCGTGCCCTCCATCGGTGCCCTAGGCACTTCAGGGTACCTACTTACTGACAGTGCCCTTTGATTCGTACGGTCTTGGTGATCACGAGAAACCACCAAGGAGACAGCGATGCGCGCAGTCAGCTATGCACAGTTCGGCGGGCCGGAGGTCCTGCACGTGGCCGACGTGCCGGTGCCCGAGCCGGGGCCGGGGCAGGTACGGGTGAGGGTCGCCGCGTCCGTCGTCCACCCGGTCGACCTGATGATCCGCTCCGGTCGGTTCCCGGCCCCGCTGCCGAGCGGTCTGCCGTACACGCCCGGCTGGGATGTGGCCGGCACCCTCGACGCGGTCGACCCGGCAGTCGAGCAGTTCACGGTCGGCGACAAGGTCATCGGCTTCTCGCCATGGCTGCAGACCACTGTCGGTACCCACGCGGAGTACGTGGTGCTCGACGCAGCCGGGCTGACCCCCGCACCCGACGGCGTCCCCGCCACCGAGGCGGCGACCCTGCCGACCAACGGCCTCGCCGCCGCCCAGGCCCTCGACCTGCTCGCACTCCCGGCGGGTTCGACAGTGCTCGTCACCGGCGCCGCCGGGCAGGTCGGCGGGTTCGTCCTGGCGCTGGCCCGCGCTACCGGCCTGCACGCCACGGGACTCGCCGGAACCGACGACCGTGCGTTCGTGGAGTCGCTGGGCGCGGCATTCCTGTCGCGCGCCGACGACCCGACGGGGACCTTCGATGCGGTCATCGACCTGGCGGTGATCGGCCCCTCGCTGCTGGACCTCATCCGCGACGGCGGCGGCTACGTGGCCGCGTCGCCTCCGCTTCGCCCGGAACCGGTACGGGAAATCCGGACCCTCGCGCTGGAGGTGCTACCGGACGGATCGCGGCTGGGTGAACTGGTCAAACTCGTTACCAGCGGCGACATCCCGCTCCGGGTCGCCGACGTGTACCCCTTCGCCGACGCCGCGGCCGCTCACGACCGGCTGGCCAAAGGTGGCGTCCGCGGCGGCGTGGTGATCGTTCCATGAAGCCCAGCCAAACCTCCGCCGTCACGATCAACCGTCAGCCGGCGAGCTGGTCGCGGCGGCGGGTGAGGTAGGCCCGCTCCGCGGGGTTGCCGGCGAGTCCGATGGCCCGGTCGTACGCCGCCCGCGACTCGCCGCCGCGCCCGAGTCGCCGCAGCAGATCGGCGCGCGCGGCGTGAAAGGCGTGGTAGCCGTCGAGGACCTGGGCGAGCCGGTCGATCTCGGCGAGTCCGACCCCGGGGCCGTCGACCTCGGCTACCGCGACCGCCCGGTTGAGCCGCACGATCGGTGAGGGATCGAGCTGCAACATGCGGCCGTAGAGGGCGACGATCGTGGACCAGTCGGTGTCTCGGGCGGATGGGGCATCCGTGTGGACCGAGTTGATCGCGGCCTGCAGCTGGTAGCGCCCGGGTGGGTCACCGCCGGCCGCCACCGCCTTGATTCGCTCGCGAAGCAAGGCGTTGCCCTCGGCGATGAGGGTGCTGTCCCATGCGCCGCGATCCTGCTCGTCGAGGGTCACCAGCTCGCCGGTGCGGGACACGCGCGCCGACCGCCGGGCGTCGGTGAGGAGCATCAGGGCGAGCAGGCCGGCTACCTCGCCGTCGTCCGGGAGGAGAGTTCGGAGCAGGCGGCCAAGGCGGATCGCCTCGTCGGTGAGGTCGACGCGCACCGGCTCACGCCCCTCGCTGGCGAGATAACCCTCGTTGAAGACGAGGTAGACGACCGCGAGCACGCCGGTGAGCCGCTCGCGGATGTCGTCGCCCCAGGGCACCCGGTACGGAATGTGGGCCGCCTTGATCTTCGCCTTGGCGCGGGTGATCCGTCGCGCCATCGTGGTCTCCTGCACCAGAAAGGCGCGGGCGATCTCGGGGACGGTGAGGCCGCCGAGCAGGCGCAGGGTGAGCGCCACCCGGGCCTCCAGCGCGAGAGCGGGGTGGCAGCAGGTGAAGACCAGCCTGAGTCGGTCATCCTCGACCGGGCCGGTCGGCTCCGCAGGGGCGTCGTCGTACATGATCCAGGCCGCCTGATGCTTGGCGTCGCGCTGTGACTCGCGACGGAGCCGATCGATCGCCTTGCGGGTCGCGGTGGTGGCGAGCCAACCGCCGGGACTGGGCGGTACGCCCTCACGCGGCCAACGCTCGGCAGCCGCCACGAACGCCTCGGCGGTGGCTTCCTCGGCGACGTCGAGGTCGCCGAAACGGCGCGTGAGGCCGGCGACCACCCGCGCCCACTCCTCGCGGTGGACCCGGGTGATCGCCTGCTCGATGGTAGGAACGGTCACGGCTCCGGCAGCGCCCGGACCGTTTCGTCGGTTCGGAAGGGACGCACCTCGAGCGTGCCGCGGCACGCTCTGGAACCCTCGGCGGCAAGCGCGAGGGCCACGTCAAGGTCGGCCGCCCCGATGACCCGGAAGCGGTCGAGGTACTCCTCTCCGTGGACGGACAGCAGATACCTGGGCACCGCGTTCACTCTTGCCCAGAGACCCGCCGGGCCTGCCCGGGACCTCGAAACCGGTGCACCTCCTGCGGCCAGTCGAGCACGGTCGCGAGCCTGCCGGCCCAGTATCTCGCCGCCGCGTCGTCGGGCACGTCCACGACAACGAAGCCGCCGAGGTGCTCCTTGGTCTCGACGTACGGGCCGTCGGTGAAGACGGGCCTGCCGTCAACCGGTTCCACACCGCACACCACTGTGGACCGGTCGAGCCCGCCGTTGGTGAAGATCAGGACACCGTCGGCTTGCATCTCCTCGGTCAGGGCCCGCGCGGCCGTGCTCTTCTCGCGCAGCTCCTCCGCCGTGTGGTCGGGCACCCACTCGTCGTTGAAGGTGATCAGGTATTCCGTCATGGTGTCTCCTCTCAGGTCACACCAGGTCCACGAACGGCTGCGCCTTGATACGACACCATCCCGCAAACTCCTTTTCAAGGCAGCCCGGCGGTGTTTACCTTCCGATATGCCGCACCCGACGATGTTCGACGAGGCCGATCCGCTCCTGAGCCGGCTGCGGGCGCTCGCCCTGGCCTTTCCCGACGCGGCCGAAAAGATCTCCCACGGCCGTCCCGCCTTCTTCACCACCAAGGTCTTCGCCTACTACGGGGGATCGGTGAAAGTCGACGGCGTCCACCAGCAGCATGCACACTCGGTGCTCGTGCTGCTTGGTCCCGACGAGCGAGCGGCGCTGTTGGACGAAGACCGCTGCTTCGTGCCGGCCTACCTGGGCCCCTACGGGTGGATCGGGGTGGACCTGACCGGAGACACCGACTGGAACGAGGTCGACGAGCTACTCGACGCCAGCTATCGACGTACGGCCGGGCCACGCAGGGTTGCCGTGCTCGACTCTCGGCAGTCCCGACCATGAGCATTCAGATTCTGACCTGTTCGGCGACGGTATCCGGGTGAGATGCGGAGCTCAGCCGTCGATGCGGGTGATGTTGCGGATCTTGTTGGACGCGTCCAGGGCGGCCACCTTGTACGCCTCGGCCAGCGTCGGGTAGTTGAACACCGCGTCGACCAGGTAGTCGATCGTGCCACCGCAGCCGATCACCGCCTGCCCGATGTGGACGATCTCGGTGGCGGCGGTCCCGAACACGTGCACGCCGAGCAGCCGGCCGTCGTCGGGGGAGACGAGCAGCTTCAGCATCCCGTACGAGTCACCGACGATCTGGCCGCGGGCCAGCTCACGGTAGCGCGCGATGCCCACCTCGAACGGCGTGGACGTGTCGGTCAGCTGCGCCTCGGTCTGCCCGACGAAGCTGATCTCCGGGATCGTGTAGATGCCGATCGGCTGGAGGCCGTGCATCTCCCGGATCGGCTCGCCACAGGCGTGCTGCGCGGCCAGCCGGCCCTGCTCCATCGACGTGGACGCGAGCGCCGGGAAGCCGATCACGTCACCGACCGCGTAGATGTTCTCCACCGAGGTGCGGTAGTTGGCGTCCACCTTGATCCGGCCGCGCCGGTCCGCCTCCAGCCCGGCTGCCTCCAGAGCCAGGTCGTCGGTCTGGCCCTGCCGGCCAGCGGAATACATGACCGTGTCCGCGACGATCTTCTTGCCGCTCTTCAGGATGCACAGCGCCGCCGTCTGGTGTTTCTCGACGGCCGCGACCTCCTCGCCGAAGCGGAACGCCACGGACAGGTCGCGCAGGTGGTACTTGAGCGACTCGACGATCTCCTCGTCGCAGAACTCCAGCATCCGGTCCCGGCGTTCCACCACTGTCACCTTCGTGCCGAGGGCGGCGAACATGGACGCGTACTCCATGCCGATCACACCGGCGCCGACCACGACCATGCTGCGGGGTACGGCCTGGAGGTTGATGACCCCGTCGGAGTCCACGATGGTCCGGTCGTCGAAGTCGACGCTGTCCGGGCGGGCCGGGCGGGTGCCCGCGGCGATGATGATTTTGTCGAAGGTCACCCTGGACTCGCGCCCGGAGCCGCCGTCGACCCAGATGGTGTGCGCGTCCGCGAACCTGCCCGTGCCGGTGATCATCGCGACCCGGTTGCGGGCCAACTGGTTGCGGATGACGTCGGTCTGCCGGGTGATCACGTGCTGGGTCCGGGCGGCCAGGTCGCTGACCGTGATCTCCTCCTTGACCCGGTAGCTGCTGCCGTAGAGGTCCCGCTGGCTCAGCCCGGTCAGATAGAGCACGGCCTCGCGCAGCGTCTTGGAGGGAACGGTGCCGGTGTTGATGCACACCCCACCGATCATGTCGCGGCGGTCCACGATGCCGACCCGCCTGCCCAGCTTGGCGGCGGCGATCGCGGCCTTCTGCCCGCTGGGCCCGGAGCCCAGCACCACCAGGTCGTAGTCATACACAACCGTTAGCGTCGCAAGATGTGGGCACCCGCGCTAGCCCACGAGGCGGCGTTCCCAGGCCCAGGCGGCGATCTCGACCCGGTTGCGGGCCCTGAGCTTCATCTGCACGCTGGCCAGGTGGGTCTTGACCGTGCCGACGGCGATGAAGAGCTGCGCGGCGATCTCGGCGTTGGTCAGGCCCCGGGCGACGAGCTTCACGACGTCGAGTTCCCGTGGTGAGAGCCCGGCGTCGTCATGCGCCGGAGCGGGTGAGCTGAGGTGCTCCAGCAGTCGTACCGTGATGGACGGGCTGATCAGCGCGTCACCCGAGACGGCCGCGCGGACCGCCTCCACCAGCAGCGCCGGGCCGGAGTCCTTGAGCAGGAAACCGCAGGCGCCGTTGGAGAGCGCGGTGTGCACGTACTCGTCGAGGTCAAAGGTCGTCACCACGACCACCCGGACCGGGTCGGCGACGCCCGGCCCGGCGAGCAGCCGCAGCGCTTCCAGGCCGTCGAGGCGGGGCATCCGGATGTCCAGCAGCACCACGTCCGGGCGGAGTCGCCGGGCCAGCTCGACGGCGACGACCCCGTCGGCGGCCTCGCCGATCACCTCCATGTCCGGTTGCGCCCCGATGATCATGCCGAAGCCGGTGCGGACCATCGCCTGGTCGTCGGCGATCAGCACCCGGATCATCGGCTCGCCGCCGTGCACAGCGGGAACGCCGCATCCAGCACCCAGCCGCCGGCCACGCCGGGTCCGGCGGTGATCGTGCCGCCGAGGGCGCGTACCCGCTCGGTGAGGCCGATCAGTCCGAAGCCGTGACCCCGGGTCGGCGCGGTGCGCCCAGACGCGCCGTCATCGGCCACCCGGACCAGCAACCAGTCCGGAGTACGTCGCACCGCCACGTCCACCGACCGGGCGTCCGGCGCGTGCTGACGGGTGTTGGTCAGCCCCTCCATCACCACCCGGTACGCCGAGGTCGAAACCTCCACCGGCAGCCCGTCCAGGTCGCCGTCGACCTGTAGCCGTGCCGGTGCGCTCGCCGTGCCGTTGAACCCCGTCAGCAGCGGCGCCAGGTCGGTCACACCGGCCAGCGGGGCCAACGGCGCGTCCGGCGGGGCGTCCGGGTTGCGCAGGATCCCCACCATCCGCCGCATCGAGGCCATCGTCTCCGCGCCGGCCCGCTCGATCTGCTCCAGGGCGACTATCACGCGCTGCGGGTCCTGCTCGGCGACGAACCGGGCACCCTGCGCCTGCACCACGATGCCGGTCACGTGGTGGGCGATGAAGTCGTGCAGGTCACGGGCGAACTCGGCGCGCTGCTCGGCCCGAACCAGTGCGATTGCCCGCTCCCGACCGGCGGCGATGATCCGCAGGTAGAGCCCCACCCCGGCGGCGCCGGCCGCGGCGAGCACCTGGAGCAGACCGAAGATCACGAGCAGGCTCCCGGTGCCGCTGCGCAGCGGCACCGCGGCGACGGCGAGCCCGGCGGCCACCGCCGCCCACGGGGCGAGCCGGGGCGCGCCCCAGCGGGTCACCACGAAGACCACCCCGAGCAGCCCGGCCGACTCGGCGAGCCCCCAGCTGCCGCCGAGCAGGTAGCTGTTGTCGGCGACGAACCGGATCGCCGCGGTCACGGCAAGTGAGGCGGTGGCGAGCGCCAGCGCGGCCAGGGGCAGCCGGCGCGAACCCGGACGGTGCACCGGCAGCCAGAGCGGCACCGTCGCCGCCGCCAGCCCCAGCCGCACCAGCAGGAGCAGGAGAGCGGCCGGGCTCATGCTCCCGGACGCGCTGAACCGCAGGTCGAAGAGGGTGAGCAGGCCGATGGCCAACAGACCGGCGGCCTGGGCCAGGCGTACCGACAAACGTCGCAGGTCCGGCGTGCTCATGGTGACCCAGCGTAGCCAGCCCGGCGGGGTGGCAGATCAGCCGAAAGACAGACCCGTCGCCGGCGATACCTGGCCCCGGGCCGATGCGCCCACCGTCTAGTGGCGGCGAGGCTTCCCAGGTCACATCGCAGCCACTGGAGGAACAATGACGACGCATGCCCCGCCGGAGACCAGCCACGCCGCGGTCGCCGCGGTCGACCTGGTGAAGGTGTACGGCAGCGGGGACACTGCGGTCCGTGCCCTGGACGGGGTCTCGGTCGGCTTCGGCCGGGCCGAGTTCACCGCGATCATGGGCTCGTCCGGGTCCGGCAAGTCGACACTGATGCACTGCCTGGCCGGCCTCGACACGGCCACCTCCGGTCGGGTGCTGCTCGGCGGCACGGAGCTGACGGGCCAGTCGGACCGCACGCTGACCCGGGTGCGCCGCGAACGGATCGGGTTCGTCTTCCAGTCCTTCAACCTGCTGCCGCAGCTCACCGCCGCGCAGAACATCACCCTGCCGCTGGATCTCGCCGGCCGGCAGCCCGACGCTGAACTCTTCGCACACCTGGTCGGCGTGCTGGGGCTCGGCCAGCGGCTCCGTCACCGCCCCAGCGAGCTCTCCGGCGGCCAGCAGCAGCGGGTCGCCCTGGCCCGGGCGCTGGTGGCACGCCCCGAGGTGGTCTTCGCCGACGAGCCGACCGGCAACCTCGACTCCCGCTCCGGGGCAGAGGTGCTCACCATCCTGCGCGACTCGGTACGCGACCTCGGCCAGACCGTCGTCATGGTCACTCACGACCCGATCGCCGCCGCGTACGCCGACCGGGTGGTGCTGCTCGCCGACGGCCGGGTCGCCGGCGAGATCGACAAGCCGGACCAGATGTCGGTCACCGACGCGCTGCGTGACCTGGCGGCCGGCGCATGAGGGCGACGGTGCTGCGTACCCAGACGAGCGCCGCGGCCCGGCGCCCCGGCCGGCTGGTCCTGACGGGCCTGGCGATCCTGGTTGCGTCGTTCGTCGTCTTCGGCACAGTGCTGGTGCAGCAGATCACCGAACGGACCGTGCGGGACAACCTCAGCGGCACCCCGGCCGCCACCGACCTGGTGATCGGCGACCCCGAGCAGCCGCCACCCACCGTGACGGATCTGCGGCATGTTCGCGCCGTGCCCGGTGTGTCCGAGGCGGTGGGCCGGGTGGCGATCGGGGTCTCGCTCGGTGAGGGATACCTCAACCTCCAGGCCGACCCCGGCACCGGCCCGCTGGCCACGGTTCGGGTGGTCGAGGGCAGCTACCCCGACGGCCCCGGCGAGATCGCGATCACCCCGCGTACCGCCGAGCGGCTCGGGCTCCAGGTGGGCACCACGACCAACGGCACGGCTGGTGAACTCACCACGCCCACCGGGCTCACCGTGACCGGCGTGGTCGAAACCGCCGCCGACGCCGGCACCGACGCGTACGCCCCGGACAGTCTCGTGATGTCCTGGGCGCACCTGACGGCCGTGGAGCGCGTCGATGTGCGGGCGGCACCCGGCGAGCCGCTGGAGGCTGTCCGTCAACGGGTGACCGCGGCGGTCGCGGCGGGCCAGCCGGTCCGCTCCGGCGCGGAGGTGCGCGAGGCGGAGGCCAACGCGGCCGCCGAGGAGGTCGGAAGGCTCTTCATCCTGGTCGGCATGTTCGTCGCGATCGCGGTCGTCGCGGCAGCGCTGGTGGTCACCTCGACCTTCCGCATCGTCTTCGCCCAGCGGATGCGGCAGCTGGCGCTGCTGCGCGCGGTCGGCGCGAATCGGGGCACCCTGGTCGGGGCGTTGACCGCTGAGGGAGCCCTGACCGGGTTCGTCGCCGGCGTCGCCGGGGTCGCCAGCGCCCTCGCCCTCGGGTACGCGCTGCCGGCGACCCTGCGCTCCACCGGCCACGCGGTCTCCTCGCCGGGCCTGCCACTGGCGGCCGCGGTCGCGGTGGTGATCGGTGCCGTCGTGATCACCGTGCTGGCCGTTCTGGCGCCGGCACTCTCGGCCGCCCGGGTCTCCCCGCTGGAGGCACTGCGCACGGCGAGCACCACCGCCGGTCGACGCGGCGTCGGCGTACCGCGCCTGGTGTTCGGGCTGCTCCTGGTCGCCGGCGCGGTCCTGGCCGCTGTCGCGACGATCAGCCAGCTGCCGGAGCCCGAGCAGCAGTCGTACGACCCGACCGGGCCGCTGCTCCTGCTGGTCGGGTCCGGCGCACTGGCGTTCTTCGCGCTGGTTGCCCTCGGGCCGCTGCTGGTGCGTCCGGTGCTGGCCGTGGTGGGTTGGCCGCTACGCCAGCTCGGGGCGCTCGGGCGGATGTCGGTCGGCGGGATCGGCGGGGCGCCGCGCCGGGCGGGAGCGGTCTCCGTCGTGGTCGCGCTCGGCGTGACCCTGATCTCCGGTGTGGTCATCGGCGGCGCGTCGCTGCAGGTGCTCGCCGACCGCGAGATGGCGCTCTCGGCGCCGACCGACTTCGAGGTCACCAGCAACGGTGGCACGCTGCCGGCCGCTGTCGTCACCCGGGCCGAGGCGGCGCGCGGCGCGCTGTCCCGGGTGGTGCCGTACCGGCGGGTCGACGACGTCACGCTGATGCGCGGCGCCGACAAGCTCGGCGACGTCGAGTCCGGTTACCCGACGAACGACCTGGACCTGGCGGTGTTGCCGAGCACCGGCGATCTGGACGTGGCGGACGGCACGCTGGCCGACCGGGGCCCCGGCCGGATCGTGCTGAACAGCTGGGTGGCCCGGGACACCGGTCTGCGGTCCGGCGACACAGTCACACTCGCCATCGCCGCGCGCAGGGTCGACGTACGGGTGGCCGCGGTCCTGCCCGGTGACGGCCCGCTGCACGCGGGCATCCTCACCGACCGGGCCGACCTGGACCGGCTCGGCGTGCCGACGGCGTACACCGGTCTGCTGGCCGACGCGGCCGGCTCCGGCGAGGACGGCCGGACCGCCGGCGTGCGGGCGCTGCGGCAGGCGATCGGGGGCAGCGAGGGGGTTGGCCTCGCGGTGCTCGCCGACGAACGGGACCGCAACGACGCGGTGGTGCGCACCCTGGTCTGGATCGCGGTCGGCCTGGTCGGCCTGACCGTGCTGATCGCGGTTGTCGGCGTCGGCTCCACGACCGCGCTCTCGGTGGTGGAGCGGGTACGCGAGTCCGGGTTGCTGCGGGCGATCGGCCTGTCCCGGACCGGCCTGCGCACGATGCTGACCGTCGAGTCCGGCCTCTACGGGGTGATCGGTGCGACAATCGGTCTGCTGCTCGGCGTCCCGTACGCCTGGTTGGCGGTCCAGACCCTCGGGATCAACGCACCGCTGACCGTGCCGGTGCTGCCGCTGGTCGGGCTCTTCGTGGCGCTGGTCGTGCTGACCGCGCTGGCCGGGGTACTGCCGGCCCGGCGGGCGTCGCGGGTCAGCCCGGTGGTGGCACTGGGGGCGGACGGCTGAGCACCGTCGCGGGCCGGCGCCGGGCACTCGGCGCCGGCCCGCGGCGGCACGGTCAGTTGGGGTTGTTCGCGTGGGTCAGCGTCTCCCAGGCGACGAAGAGGTTGTTGCTGCCGGCGGGACGCTGTTGCAGCGTGAGGGTCTGCGTGTTGGTCATGACGTTGCCCAGCCGGTTGCTCATCGCGTTGAAACCCACCTCGGTGATCGGGCCGAGGCCCCGGGTGAGGCTGCCGCCGCAGAGCCAGGAGGGCGGCGCCTCGCCGAGCTGGTAGCGCGAATGGAAACCGAGCGCCTGCCGCAGCCGTTCACCGACCTGGGGATACAGGTCCCGTCCCTGGATGCGGGAGGTCTCCGCGACATGTGAGATGGCGGAGATTCCGTATCCGGTGTGGACGAAGTCGCGGCAGGTCTCCTGGGCGAGGCCGGCGACGAAGGTGGACTGGCCGTGCCAGTAACCGATGATCTCCGCACTGGTGTCCAGGCCGCTGCCGGGCATCGTGTACGGCAGCGCGCCGTCGCTGGGCAGGTAGACGAAGGCCCGGGTCCGGTTGAGGAAGCGGGCGACCGCCGCGTCGTAGGCGGCCCGGTCCTCCAGGAAGACCGCGATGCCGACCGTCGCCTCCATCATTGTCAGTTCCCAGTTGCCGTTGCTGCTGGAGCCGTTGCGCACCATCGGCAGGTAGACGTTGCGCAGCATCGTGGCGAACCGGTTGGCGTTGGGCCAGCTCGTGTACGTGTACTTGATGATCTCGGCAGCGCGGGGCCAGACCGAGGCCGCCCAGCCGGTCTGCAGCGGAGCGTTGCTGCCGGTGTGTGCCGTGATCGTGGCCGACCAGGCGTCCATGATCTGGATCGACTTCTGTGCGTACCGGGCGTCTCCGGTGACGTACCAGGCGAGCGCGTCGGTGTACGCGGCGATCGCGTCCTCACGCTCGTCCGTGCAGCCGTTGTTGGGATTGGAGTAGGAGCCGCACTCGACCACCGAACGGGGCGCCGGGGTACGCGACAGGGACGCGTACCGGCTACTCATCATCTGGTTGTGGGCCGCCGCCCACGGCTGCGCGCCGGCCTGCACCCGGCCACGGATGAAGTCGAGCTGACCTCGGCTGACCAGCACGCCGGGGTGGGTGAAGCCACCCGAGGGTGGCGGTGTGGTACCGCCGCCGGTTGGCAGCGCCCAGGTCTGGTTGGCGGTGCCGGTGCAGGTCCAGATCTGCAACGGGGTGCCGTCGGCCGAGCTGGGGCCGGTCGCGTCGAGGCACTTGCCCGAGGCCGGGTTGACGAGTTGCCCGGCGTTGGCTGACCACCGCTGCGCCCCGGTGCCGTTGCAGTCGTAGATCTGCACCCGGGTGCCGTTGGCGGTGCCGGCGGCGGCGACGTCGAGGCACTTGCCCAGGGCCCGGATCGTGCCGTCGTCGGCCACCGTCCACTGTTGCGCGGCGGAGCCGTTGCAGGTGAAGAGCTGGACCGGCGTGGCGTTGGCCGGGTTCGCGGCGGCCACGTCGACGCACTTGCCGCCGTACCCGGTGATCGGGCCCGTCGTGGCCGCGGACGCGGCGGTGGCGGTGACCGCCAAGCTTGTCGGTACGGCGAGCAGGGCCGCGGCGAGCGCGGCGACCAACCGGGTGCGGGGCCGGCGGGGGTTGGACCCGTCCAATCGTCGCGCCATGTCTGGTCCTTCCGGGCGGCGGAAACAACTGTAAAGTCTGTTAATCATTACAGTCGTGGGCATCGATATCAATGTCTGCGCCGCACGGGGGACTCTTCGGGACCGCTGCCCCCACGGCCGTCGTCGGGTGTCCGACGTCGACCGTGGGAGCCGCTGTCAACGGTGTGACGTGCGCGTCGCTACGGCTGGACCGGCCGGCGGAGCACCATCTTCGAGGGGTCGACCAGGCCGAGCCCGAGGATGCCGACGACCGGTAGGACCGTCAGCTGCCACAGTCCGGCGCCGTCCCAGCCGAGACCGGCCACCAGCCGCGCGAAGAGCAGCCCGGAGAACGCCGCGGCCACGTAGTAGGAGAGCATGAACAGGCCAGCGCCCCGTCCGACGTGTTCGGGTCGGACGGCTCGTTGCATCGCTGTCGTGCAGTTGGTGAAGAGGAAGCCGCTGGCGAAGGCGCCCATCAGGAAGGCGAGCACGTACTGGGCCGGTGCCGACGTGGCGACCTGGTAGGTGACGTACGCGGTGGCGGACGTGGCGACGAAGGCGAAGGCGAGCAGGTAGCGCTGATTGACCCGGTCACCCAGCCAGCCGGCCGGCAGCGCCATCATCGCGCCGAAGCCCGAGATGGACACGGCCAGTGCCGCCTGCTCCGGGGTGAACCCGAGCTGCTCGCGCAGGAACGTGGGGTACAGGCCGAGGAAGCCGTAGAACACCAGCCCGGACACCGCGCAGGCGATGCCCAGGCCCAGGGTGTTGCGGTTGTACGGGCTCGCGGGCACGTGGTCGAAGCTGCCCTGCGGCCCGGCATTGGCGCCCGTAACGGCCTCGGTCAGTCGCTTGTTGACGATCACGGCGATGAGCAGGCACATCACCAGGCCGGCCGCGGCGAAGACGAAGAACGGCGCCCGCCAGGTGTCCCACACGTTGGCGAGCCTGGTCCCGACGAGGGGGCCGAGGAAGATGCCGGCGCCGAACGCGACACCCACCACGCCGGCGGCCACCGCCCTGCGGTGGAAGAAGAACGCGCCGATGACGGCGTAGAGCGCGGTGGCCTGCACGCCCTCGCCGACGCCGGAGATCAGGCGGTACACGCTCATGTCGACGAAGCCGGAGGCGAGCGGAATCGCCAGCGTCCCGATCGAGTAGACCAGGACACTGATCAGGATGATGGTCTTGCGGGAGACCCGGTCGACCAGGTACCCGGCGGGTAGGCCGGCCAGGGCGAGACCGAGCGTGAAGCCGGTCGCCAGCAGCCCGCCCTGATCCAGGGAGAAGCCGAACTCGCTGCGGATCTCGGGCAGCAGCGGGTAGAAGATCTGCCGGTCCATCGCGTTGAGCATGTATGAGGCGCACAGCACCGCGAATCCGACCGCGATCGACGCCCGGGTCAGGCCCGTGGTCGTTGCCGTGGACGGGGGCTCGGTCGGTTCCTTCAGTGTTTCGGTCATGGTCGTGTCTCCCCTTCAGTTGACGGCGGCGCGCGCCGTCCCGCGGTCAGGATCCGGTGGGGTGGGGCGGTCGAATGCTTCGTTCTGTCGATCCGGACGGTTGTCCGTATGGTGATCAGTGGAAACGTTGGCGTAACGATGGAGCCTCTCCATTGGGCTGTCAAGAGGCGGATGTTGACGCACCCGTGACACGGATTTCATGGTTGTCCGCCATGCGGACAGCGGCTTGGCCCAGGCTTTCCCCGCCCTGCCGCGCGGTGCTGCTCGGCAACGTGTGGCCACCACCGCTACTGCGGATGAGCAGGGCTTTCGCACGCGTTTCCGTCGCGCCGACCCTGGGGAGGTTCGGCCCGGTCGGCCGCCGCGCGATCCACCCACTGCCGTCCAACGGCTGATCGTCCGCCCAGCGGACACAATGCTGGCACGGATCGCGTTCGGGCGAAGCGGCCGTTCCGCCCGCCGGGCGCACCTAGCATCGGGGAAGAACCGTTCCGGACCTGTTCGATGGTGTCCGCAGGTACGGCGTCGGCACGGGGTGCCCGCCGTGGCCGTCCGTCCGATTCCCGACCCGCGACCTGGAGGCATCGGCATGAGCTACGTCAAGGCCAAGGACGGCACCAAGCTCTACTACAAGGACTGGGGCGAGGGGCCGGTCGTCACCTTCTCCCACGGCTGGCCGTTGAGCGCCGACGCCTGGGACGGGCAGATGCTCTTCCTCGTCCAGAACGGGTTCCGGGTGGTCGCACACGACCGTCGTGGGCACGGCCGGTCGAGCCAGTCCCGCAGCGGCAACGACATGAACGGGTACGCCGACGATCTGGCCGCCGTCATCGAGGCACTGGACCTGCGGGACGCCACCCTGGTCGGTCATTCCACCGGCGGGGGAGAGGTCGCCCGCTACATCGGCCGGCACGGGACGGAGCGGGTCGCCAAGGCGGTGCTCATGTCCGCCGTACCGCCGATCATGGTGCAGAGCGCGGACAACCCGGAGGGGCTGCCGATCAGCGCCTTCGACGACCTGCGGGCCCAGCTCTTCGCCGACCGGTCGCAGTTCTACCAGGACCTGGCGCAGATGTTCTACGGCGCCAACCGGCCGGGTGCGAAGGTGTCGAAGGGGATCCTCGACCAGTTCTGGCTGTGGAGCATGCAGTCCGGCATGTGGAACGCCTACGAGAGCATCAAGGCGTTCTCCGAGACGGACTTCCGGGACGACCTGGCGAAGTTCGACATCCCGACGCTGGTGATGCACGGCGAGGACGACCAGATCGTGCCGGTGAAGGACTCGGCGCACAAGACCGCGAAGCTCGTCGCGAACGCCAAGGAGATCTACTACGCGGGCGCGCCGCACGGCATGACAGCGACGATGCAGGACCAGGTCAACAAGGATCTGCTCGCGTTCCTGCGGAGCTGACCGGGTCAGACGAGCTGGGCCCCGATGACGGTGAGCAGCCGCAGCTTCTCGTCGCTCTCCGACCCGGGCACGGCGGTGAAGACCAGCAGCGTCTGGGACTGGTCGGGATCCACCAGCGTCTGGCAGTGCAGCTCCAACGCCCCCACCTCCGGGTGGACGAAGCGCTTCGGAGGGCAGTAAGCGCTCTGCACCGGGTGCTCCCGCCACAGCTGGGCGAACTCCGGGCTCGCGGTCACCAGGGAGTCGACGATCGTGGCAGCCCGCGAGCCCCGGCCGTCGCGGGCGTACGCCGCGTGCAGGTGCGCCACCAGGAGCCGGCTCTGCGTCTGATGGTCCTCCGCCGGGTGCAGCTGCCGGGCCCGGGGGTTGGTGAACCAGCGGTGGTGCAGGCTGCGCGCCAGCCCGCTGTGCCGGGTGTCGTCGCCGAGCAGCGCGATCGCCGGCGCGGTCTGCGCGAGGGTCTCGCCGAGGTGGTTCACCACCTGGGCGGGGGTGTCGTGCAGCCGGTCGAGGATCCGCATCATGCCCGGGTTGACGTGGTCGGCCCGGACCGTACGGTGCGGGACGGCGTGACCGGCGAGCTGGAACAGGTGGTCCCGCTCGGCCAGGGAGAGTCGCAGGCCGCGGGCCAGGGCGGCGAGCATCTGCTCCGAGGGGTGCGGCCCCCGCTGCTGCTCCAGCCGGCTGTAGTAGTCGGTGGACATTCCGCTCAGCGCGGCGACCTCCTCGCGTCGCAGCCCGCCGGTCCGGCGGCGTCGGCCCCGGGGCAGCCCCACGTCCTCGGGCTGGAGCGCCTCGCGTCGGGTGCGCAGGAAGCTGGCGAGTTGGGCGCGGTCCACGGTGGCTCCTCGATCCGGTGGGTGCCGGTGGCGGACCGGCACAGTGACTGCAACAGGGGAACCCGGGCGGGGTGTTCCGCTCCGGCGTCCGGCGATGCGGGAGGCGGCGGACGTGCATCAGGCCCTTTGCTCTGCTTCACCACACGCAACACCAGACGTCCGCTATCCGGACAACAGGCGTGCGCCGGTTGAAGCAGAGCAAAGGGCGCGGGCAGGGCGTGACCGGGCGACCCGACCCCGATGACGCGGGCCGGGACGCCCGGCGCGGTCAGCGCTGGATGGACTTCGTCTCCAGGAACTCCTCCAGGCCGAAGCGCCCGAACTCACGGCCGTTGCCGGACCGCTTGTAGCCGCCGAAGGGGGCGAGCGGGTTCCAGTGACCGGCGTTCACGTCGACCTGGCCCACCCGCAGCCGCTTCGCGACCGCCAGGGCGTGCTCCGGCTCGCCGAAGACGCCGCTGGTCAGGCCGTACAGCGTGCCGTTGGCGATGGTCACGGCCTCCTCCTCGTCGGCGTACGGGATGATCGTCAGCACCGGGCCGAAGATCTCCTCCTGGGCGATAGCGGAGGTCGGGTCGACGTCCGCGAAGATCGTCGGCTGCACGTAGGCGCCCTTCGCCAGGCCCTCCGGCCGGCCCGGACCACCGAACACGAGCCGGGCGCCGTCGGCGACGCCCCGCTCGATGTACCCGACGACCTTCTGCCGGTGGGCCTCCGAGGCCATCGGACCGATCCGGGTCGCCTCGTCGGTCGGGTCGCCGACGGTGAACTGCTTCGCCGCCTCGACGGCCAGCGCCACGACCTCGTCCTGCCGGGAGGCGGGCACCAGCATCCGGGGCCACGCGCCGCAGACCTGGCCGCCGTTGGCGAACGACATCATCACGCCGGTGGTGACCGCCTTCGGCAGGTCGGCATCGTCCAGGATGATGTTCGCGCCCTTGCCGCCCAACTCCAGCGCGACCCGCTTGACGGTCGCCGCGGCCACCGCGCCGATCCGCTGCCCGGCCCGGGTGGAGCCGGTGAAGGAGATCATGTCGATGTCCGGGTGGGCGGAGATGGCCTCGCCGACGACCGCGCCGGTGCCGTACACCACGTTGAACACGCCCGCCGGCACGCCGGCCTCGGCGGCGGCCTCGGCGAGGATCCGCGCGGTCAGCGGGGCGTTCTCGGACGGCTTGAACACCATCGTGTTCCCCGCGAGCAGCGCCGGCGCGAGCTTGGAGACGATCTGCTGCAGCGGGAAGTTCCACGGCGTGATCGCACCGACCACCCCGATCGGCTCGCGGACGATCAGCGAGTTGCCGACCTCCTCGGTCCAGGCGAAGTCGTCGGCGAGGGCGGCGACGGATTCGATCACGGCGGCCGGGAAAGCGACCTGGGCGGTCCGGGACATGCCGATCGGCGAGCCCATCTCGACGGTGATCGCCCCGGCGATCTCCTCCTGCCGGGCGGCGAGGCCGGCGCCGAGGCGGCGCAGCACGTCCGCCCGGTACTGCGGGGTGGTCGCCGCCCAGGCGGGGAAGGCCGCCCGGGCGGCGGCGACGGCCCGGTCGACGTCGGCGGCGGTGCCGGCCGGCGTCTCGGCGACGATGTCGCCGGTCGCCGGGTTCACGACGGGAAGGGTTCCGGCCGAGCCGGCGACGGTCTCGCCGCCGATCCAGTGGCCGGTGACGGTGTAGGTGGAAGGTGTCATGCACCGACCGTGGCACCGGCGCCGAGCCCCAACCAGGTGCGGTCTATCCAGGGTTTCGCGATCCCTGGCTGGGGCCGGGCCCGGTCAGAGCGCGAGGACGACGCGGCCGGCCGCGGTGCCGTTGTCCTGCCGGGACCAGGCGTCCGCGACCGAGGCGAACGGCACGATCTCGTGGTCGACGGTGAGCCGACCGGCGGCCGCGTGCCCGGCCACCACGGCCAGCGACGCCGCTCGCTGCTCGGTCGACAAACCGTTGTTGGTGTAGCCGATCAGCCGCAACGAGCCGCTGCGCAGCACCGCGGACTCGATCGGCGCTGTCGCGCCCGCGGCGCTGCCCAGGTTGACCAGGCGGCCACCCGGACGCAGCACCCGCAGCGCCGCCGCTGCCGGCACGCCGAAGACCGGATCGAGGACGAGGTCGATCGGACCGTCGGCGGCGTCGCGTAGCCGGCCGGCCATCGACGCGACGTCGTCATCCGGGAACAGCGGGACGGCGACCGCGGCGCCGAGCTCCTCGGCGCGGGCCCGCGCCGAGGCGGAGCGGGCCACCGCGATCACGCGCCGCGCCCCGCCGAGCAGGGCCAGCTGAACGGCCGCCTGGCCGACCACGCCGCCGGCGCCGAGCACGATGACCTGTTCACCGGGCGCCAGGTCGCCGGCGCCGGTCAGGGCCGCGTGCGCGGCGACCGCGGAGAGGCCCAGGGCGGCGAGCAGGGTCAGCGGTACGTCGGGTGGCAGCGCCACCACGTCGGCGGTGGGCACCGCGACAGTGGTCGCCATGCTGCCGTCGACTCCGGGCCGCATGCCGGCCGAGGTGCCGAACCAGACGGGGGTGCCGTCGGCGAGCCGGCCGACACCCTGCACGCCCGGCACGTACGGAGTCGCCGGCGTGCCGAAGTAACTGGTGCCGGTGGCGCAGAGCACGTCGAGCGGGGTGATCGGCACCGCCTCGACGGTGATCATCACCTCGCCGTCGGCCGGCACGGGGGCCGGCCGCTCGGCGATGATCGGCGGAGTGCCGCAGGCGGTGAGCTGGGCCGCGCGGATCACGTCGCGATGTCCGGGTAGGGCATCGCGAAGTGGGCCAGCCGAGCGCCGTAGGACTTCTGGTACTCCAGCGGCTCGGTGTTGTCCCGCTCGAAGAGGGCGATGAAGAGGGTCAGCGTCAGGAACGGGTGCGCACCCAACTCGAACAGCTTCACGTGGTCGTGGGCCGCCAGCGCCTCGCGCTCGACGTCGTCGAAGCGCAGCCAGGTGGTCGACTCACCGGTGTGGCAGTTGAGCACCGCGTTGGCACGTTCGGCCTCCCACCAGGCGACCAGCTCGCGCGGCTCGCGCCGGTAGCGCTCGACCAGCACCGGATCGCGGTCGACGGTGTAGAGGAACTTGTTCAGCAGGTACTTGCTCATGCCGCCGGCGCTCCGTTCGGGTACCAGGTGAAGTACGCCTCCATGGTGTGGAACAGATCGAGGGTGTCGACGTAGTCGGCCTTCACGCCGGCCCCGGCCACACCCATCATGAGCATGAAGTCCATGAAGCCGTGGGTGGCGTTACCCGGCGAGTGCAGGCTGTCCAGCGTGACCTCGCGCAGACACCCGTCGAGGTCCCCGTTGGCGATCCACTCGACCGCCCGCTGGTCGAACTCCGGGTCCGGGCCGTGCGGGCCGAACTGCCGGGGCCCGCCCAGCTCGAGCGAGAGGTGGCCGGTGCCGATGACGGCGACCCGCAGGTGCGACGGCCACGACTCGACGATCTCCCGGATCGCCGCGCCGAGCTGGACGAAGCGCTTCGGCTGCGGCAGGGGTGGCGCGAAGATGTTCGTGTAGATCGGCACGATCGGCAGGTCGGCCTCGGGCCGCAGCGTGATGATCGGGCAGGTGATGCTGTGGTCGATGCGCAGCTCGTTGCTGAACGCGAGGTCGAAGCCGGAGTCGAGCCCCGCGCGCAGGATGTGCGCGGACAGGTCCTCCTGGCCCTTGAGCAGCATGCGGGGCAGGCCGAACTCGCGCTCCTCGTTGTACCAGTTGGCGTCGTAGAAGGGCGCCTTGCCGACCAGGAACTGCGGCATGTTGTCCAGCCAGAGCTGGTGGAAGTGGTCGGAACCGACCATCACCAGCACGTCGGGCCGGGCCCGGGTCAGGGTCTCCCGGAACGCCAGGATCTTGCTGGTCCACTCGTCGGCGAACGGTGGCCGGTCCTCGCCCGTGGCCGTGCTGGCCCGGTAGTAGAAGGGGTGGTGGGTGGAGGCGATGACCGCGACGATGGAGGCCATTCCCACTCCTCTCGGGGGCTGAAAAAGGGGGGCTCAGGGTTCGTAGACGGCGTTGCGGTCGACGGTGCGGTAGATGTCCATGCCGAGCGGCCGGCGCCGCTCCTCGGCGAGGTGCCCGAGCAGCCCCGCCGCGCGGGCCAGCAGGGCGAAACCGCGCAACATCTCGACCGGGAGCCCGAGGTCGGCGAGCGCTGCGCCGCAGACCCCGGCGCCGTTGAGCGGCAGGGTCCGGCCGAGCACCTGCGGGTGTACGCGTCCGACCGCCTCGAACAGCCGCAGGTGCGGGCCGTGCAGGCCCTCCTCGGTGGCGATCCTGATCAGCACGGGGGTGCGCGGGTCCTGCTCCTTGTGCACGGGGTGCCCGAGCCCGGGGACCAGTCGACGCTCCTGCTTGGCCCGGGTGACGGCGTCCAGCGCCACGGCGTCGTAGTCGGTCACCTCGCCGGCCTGGGCGAGTGTGTCGGCGAGGAAGCGTCCACAGTCCTCGGTGACACCGAGGAAGCGCGAGCCGCCACCGAGCAGGCCGGCGGCGAGCGCGCCCTGCAGCGACTCCGGCGCGGACAAGTAGGTGAGTCGGGCGGCGATCGCCGTCGGGGTGAAGCCGTGGTCGGCGAGCGCCACCAGCACCGCCTCGAAGACCCGCACCTCGCCCGGGGTGGGTCGGCGGCCGGCGACCAGCCAGTACGCCAGCTCACCGAAGCCGACCTTGCCCATCAGGTCGGCGGCCAGATCCTGCCCGAGCAGCGAGATGGTGGTCGGGTCGGACGTGCCGATCCCGGTCGGGAAGCTCAGCTCTTCAGCCACGCGCGGATCTCCTCGCCGTGTTCGTCGAGCCCGGGCGGCGGCAGCTCGTACCGGGCGGGGGTGTCGGAGAAGGTGATGGGGTTGCGGACCCCCGGCACGTCGCCGACGGCGACCACCGGGTCGAGCCCCAGCTCCTGGGCGAGCGCCACGCCGCCGTCGATGGTGTTGATCGGTGCGCACGGTACGCCTGCGGCGAGCAGGTCGCGGAACCACTCGTCCTTGGTCCGCTTGGCGAGTCGTTCGACGAGCAGGGGTCGCAGCTGTTCGCGGTTGGCGGTGCGGTCCTGGTTGCGCCCGAAGCGCGGGTCGTCGGGAAGGTCGGGCAGGTCGAGCACCTGGCAGAGCTTGCGGAACTGCCCGTCGTTGCCGGCGATGACGATCAGCTCGCCGTCGGCCGTGGGCAGCGGCTCGTACGGGAAGAGGCTGGGGTGCGCGTTGCCCATCCGGAACGGGACGGTGCCACCCGCGACGTAGCCGCTGGAGTGGTTGACCAGGCCGGACAGCGCCGAGCTGAGCAGGTTGACCTCGACGTGCTGCCCCTTGCCGGTCGCGCCCCGGTGGTGCAGCGCGGCGAGGATGCCGATGCTCGCGTGCAGCCCGGCCATCACGTCGAACACGGAGATGCCGGCCCGGTACGGCGGGCCGTCCGGGTCGCCGGTGAGACTCATCAGGCCGGAGATCGCCTGCACCATCAGGTCGTAGCCGGGGAAGTCCGCTCCGGCGCCGGTGCCGAAACCGCTGATGCTCGCGTAGACGACCTTCTCGTTGCCGGCGGTGACGGTGTCGTAGTCCAGGCCGAAGCGGGCCAGGCCGCCGGGCCGGAAGTTCTCGATCATCACGTCGGCGCGGCGGGCGAGTTCCTGCGCGGCCGCCAGGTCGTCCGGCTTCTTGAGGTCGAGGGCGACCGACCGCTTGTTGCGGTTGATGCCGAGGTAGTACGTCGAGACGCCGTCGCGGGTGGGTGGCATCCAGGTGCGGGTGTCGTCGCCACCGGGACTCTCCACCTTGATCACCTGCGCGCCCAGATCGGCCAGGAGCATCGTGGCGTACGGCCCGGCGAGAATCCGGGAGAAGTCCGCGACGAGCAGGCCGGCCAGTGGCCCCGTCGAATGCTGCACCATGTTTCCGCCCGTTCTGCGGACACCTGTCCGCAGAAACCAGCTTGCGTTACCGATCGTGGGCTGTCAACGGTCAGTTCATCGCGCCGAAACACGTCCTTGACACGACTTCGTGACCGGGACCACACTGGCGCCACTCGGGCTGGCCGCACAGCGGACAACGGTCCGAACCCCTCGTACCCGGAAAGGAATGGGTGGCGATGAGCGCAACCTCCCGGCCGGTGATCTTCCGCAACGGCCTGGTTCTCACCATGGACGACGCACACACGGTGCTGCCGGGCGCCGACGTGCTGGTCATCGGCGACCGGATCGCGGAGGTCGGCGTCGGCCTCGCCGCCCCCGACGACGCCCTGGAGATCGACGCCGCCGGCGGCATCCTGATGCCGGGAATGGTCGACACCCACCGGCACATGTGGCAGACCGCCATGCGCGGGTACGGCGCCGACTGGACCCTGACGCAGTACTTCGTCTGGTACTACCTGGAATCCGGCAAGCTGTTCCGGCCCGAGGACGTGTACGCGGGCAACCTGCTCGCCGCGATCGAGGCGGTCGACGCGGGCGTCACCACCACCGTCGACTGGTCGCACGGCCTCCAGACACCCGAGCACGCCGACGCGGCCGTCGACGCCCTCGAGGCGGTCGACGGACGGTTCGTGCTCGCCTACGGCAACATCCAGCAGGGCCCGTGGGAGTGGGCCACCTCGCCGGAGTTCCGCGACTTCCACCGGCGCCGGATCGACGGCGGCAAGCTGGCCGGATTCCAG
The DNA here is from genome assembly GCF_900091455.1 of Micromonospora coriariae. Taxonomy (NCBI): domain Bacteria; kingdom Bacillati; phylum Actinomycetota; class Actinomycetes; order Micromonosporales; family Micromonosporaceae; genus Micromonospora; species Micromonospora coriariae. Next base: position 5,696,731 of record NZ_LT607412.1, read on the forward strand.
ATGGCGTTCGACGTCACAGGCGATCCCGCCTTCCCCGAGCGCGCCGCCTTCGAGGTGGCCCGGGAGTTGGGCGCCGCGGTGACCACCCACGCCGGTGTCTGGGGCGCCACCAACGACGACGGCATCCGGCTGATGCACGAGCACGGCTTCATGAACCCGTCGACCGTCTACGTGCACGCGGCGACGCTCACCCACGACTCGTACAACCGGATCGCCGCCACCGGCGGCTCCGTCTCGGTCTCCACCGAGAGCGAGCAGAGCGCCGGGCAGGGCTACCCGCCCACCTGGCAACTGCGCCACCACGACATCCCGGTGTCGCTCTCCATGGACACCAGCGTCTGGTGGAGCGGCGATCTCTTCTCGGCGATGCGGACCACGCTCGGCGCCGACCGCTCCCGGGAGCACCTGGAGGCGCACGCCAAGCAGGACACCATCACCCACTGCCACCTGCGGGCCGAACAGGTCGTCGAGTGGGCCACCCGGGGCGGCGCCCGCGCGCTCGGCATGGACTCCACGATCGGCGCCCTCACCCCCGGCCGGCAGGCCGACATCGTCCTGATCAAGAACGACGCCTCGCCGGTGATGTTCCCGATCCTCAACCCGCACGGTCACGTCGTCTTCCAGGCCCAGCGCGGCGACGTGCACACCGTGCTGGTGGGCGGCCGGGTCGTCAAGCGGGACGGCCGGCTGGTCGGCGTCGACCTCGCCGCCGCTCGGGACAGGGTGGCGGCGACGATCGACCACCTCCGCGAGACCATGGGGGAGGAGGCGTGGCTGCGGGGCATGAACCCGGACGTCCCCGAGACCGCGATCCTGGAGAACCCGTACCAGTACACCGAGTGGGACGCCGGCTCGGCGCAATGGAAGCATTAGGACATGAGTGACAACGGAAGGGGCGCCGGGCCCGACTTCATCGAGGCTCTCGCCCGGGGTCTCGACGTCCTGCGCTCCTTCCGTCCGGCCTGCCCGTCGATGACGCTCAGTGAGATCGCCGCCGCCACCGGCCTGGCCCGGCCCACGGTCCGGCGCATCCTCATCACCCTCGAATCGCTGGGCTACGTCCGCGCGGTCGGCCGTGGCCACACCCTCACCCCGCGCGTTTTGGAACTGGGAATGGCGTACGTCAACGCGCTGAACATGTGGGACGTGGCCCGTCCGCACATGGAGAAGCTCGTCGCGCAGACCAACGAGTCCACCTCGATGGCCCAGCTCGACGGCAGCGACATCGTCTACGTCGCCCGCGTCGCCGTACCGAAGATCGTCACGCTCGCCGTGACCATCGGCACCCGCTTCCCGGCCCCCGCGACGTCGATGGGCAAGGTGCTGCTCGCGGGGCTGCCGCCGGAGACGCTGGCCGACGTGCTCGCCGAGCCGACCCGCTCCGGGATCACGCCCCGCTGGCAGCCCTCGCCCGGCGAGCTGGACGCCGTGCTGCGCGAGGTGCGCGCGAAGGGTTGGGCGCTCGCCGACCAGGATCTCGCACCGGGGATCCGGTCCGTCGCCACCGGAGTCCGCGATGGCGACGGCCGTGTTATCGCCGCGATCAACGTCACTGTGCACGCCGCCGAGACGTCGCTGGAGACTCTGGTGGACGAGCACCTGCCGCGGTTGCTGCGCGCCGCCGCCGACATCGGGCACGACTGGGCGTTGACCGCCGCGGTGCCGGTCACCACCGCCTGACCGGTCGGCCGGTCCGCTCGGTGCGCGACACCCCGACATCCGGCTGCAATCGGGCGGCCGATCGGACGCGTCGCCCCGGTGGTCACGAAATCCGGCGGCGCACCGTCAGAGGGGACAGATAGTCTTCCTGCGCGCGTCGTCGCCTCGGTACGTCGCGTCCCGCGCCTGGTAGGCGCGGCACCGCCGCCACCGCCCACCATTCGCCGGCTCAACCGACTTCAGGAGAGTTTGTGACCCAGCAATCTGTCGCGACATCGGACAAACTCGACGCCGCGGTGCTCAAGGTGGCGGGCGTCGTCGTCCTCGGCGCGATCATGTCGATCCTCGACGTGACGGTGGTCAGCGTCGCGCTGCCGAAGTTCCAGAGCGAGTTCGACGCGTCCTACGCCCGCGTCGCGTGGACGATGACCGCCTACACCCTCGCCCTGGCCACGGTGATCCCGCTGAGCGGGTGGGCAGCCGACCGGTTCGGCACCAAACGCCTCTACATGGTGGCGCTGGCCCTGTTCACGATCGGGTCCGGGCTCTGCGCAACCGCCGACACGATCGGCGAGCTCATCGGCTACCGCGTCCTGCAGGGCCTCGGCGGCGGCATGCTCATGCCGCTGGGCATGACCATCATGACCCGGGCCGCCGGGCCGCACCGGATCGGCCGGTTGATGGCGGTCCTCGGCATCCCGATGCTGCTCGGGCCGATCTGCGGCCCGATCCTGGGTGGCTGGCTGATCGACACCGCGAGCTGGCACTGGATCTTCCTGATCAACCTGCCGATCGGCGTGATCGCGTTGGTCTACGCGCAGCTGGCGCTTCCGAAGGACGCTCCCGAGCCGTCGGAGTCGTTCGACTTCATCGGCATGCTGATGCTCTCACCCGGGCTGGCGCTGTTCCTCTACGGCGTCTCGTCACTGCCGGAGACGGGCACCTTCGCCGAGACGAAGGTGTGGGCGCCCATGCTGGTCGGCGCCGCGCTGGTGGTGGCGTTCGTGCTCTACTCCTTCAAGCCTCGGCACCCGCTGCTCGACCTGCGGCTGTTCACCAACCGCAACCTGACAATCGCCTCGGTGACGCTGTTCGTGTTCATCATCGCGTTCATGGGCGCCGGCCTGCTGTTCCCGAGCTACTTCCTTCAGGTGCGCGGCGAGTCCACGCTGGCCGCCGGTCTGCTGATGGCACCGCAGGGCATCGGCGCGATGATCACCATGCCGATCGCCGGCACGCTGGCCGACCGGGTGCCCATCGGTCGCACGGTCCCGTTCGCGCTGGCGCTCATCGTCGTCGGGTTCTTCAGCTTCACCCAGGTCGACCCGCAGACCTCGTACTGGCTGCTCGGCGGGTCGTTGTTCGTGATGGGCCTCGGCATGGGCGGCACGATGATGCCGATCATGACGTCAGCGCTGCGGACGTTGCAGGCCCAGGACGTGGCGCGCGGCTCCACGCTTGTCAACATCCTTCAGCAGATCGGCGGGTCGATCGGCGCGGCGGTGATGTCGGTGATCCTCACCAACGAGCTGAACGGGTCCCGGCCGATCCCCGGCCTGGTGGACCCGAGCGGCAAGCCGGTCACCGAGGCCGGGTTGGCCATCGCCGCCCAGCAGCGGCCGGAGCTGCTCCAGCAGACGCCGGTGGACCCGTCGCTCATCGAGCGCGGGCTCGACTTCGCCGCCAAGTCGTTCGCCACCACGTTCTGGGTCGCGTTCGCGCTGGTGCTGCTCACCTTCATTCCGGCTGCCCTGCTGCCGCGTCGGCGCCAGCCGGCGCAGCCGCTCGACGAGCAGGGCGAGCTGGTCAAGGCGCCCGTCGTCATCCACTGAGCGACCCGCCCGCCGCGCCCGACGCCCTCGTGGCGGCGGGCGCGGCGGCGCGGTGTTCAGCGAAGCGGGCCGTCCCCGGGCCCGTTCGGGTCCTCGACCAGGTGGATCGCAGCCTCCTCGGCGCTGGCGGCACCTCCATCGATCCCGACGTCCCACGCCACCGAGTCGGGCTCCTCGTCCTCGCGGAGACCGTCGTCGTCGGCGACGAGACGGCCCGCCCGCGCCTCGCGCTCGTATCCCCGTCGGGTCAGCTCATCCTCGTCGTCGACGCTCTCCGCGTACGGGTCGGTGTCCGGTTCCTCCTCGGCGAGGAGCTGCTCCAGAGACTCGCCCGCCCGCTCCTCGGCCGGCGTGGTGCCGAACCGGTTCGCCGCCGTCCAGTGGTCCTCGGCGATGATGCCGGTGTCGAGGGGGTCGCCGACCCGGTCGTCGTCGAGGGTGTCGGAGGCGTCCAGGACCCCGTCGTCCTCGGCCACGTTCCACTCGTCGACGGAATCCATCCGTTCGGTCTGGCTCACGGCGGTCTCCTCTTTGTCACGGTGCAGCAAAGTGTTCAGCCTATGACCGTGCAACGCGCCCGTACGCCGAGGCCTGCCCGCTGTGACGAACGACCTCGGGACGCGCTGTGCCGGGGTGGGTCACCGCTTCAGCAGCTCCGCCACGGCGTCGGTGAATTCCACCGGCTGCTCGATGTGCGCGAAGTGCCCGCTTCGCTCCAGCGGCACCAGCCGCGAGTCCGGAAGCCCCGCGTTCAGCTGCTCGGCCAGCGGGGGCCGCAGGTGAAGTCGTAGTCCCGACGATCACCACGACGGGCACGGTGATCTCACCGAGGTTGTCCCGCACGTCGAAGGGCGTGGGGTCCTGCGCGCCGGCCGGCGTCGAACCAGATCCGGACGGCCGCCTGAAACGGGGCGAAGTCGTCCCGTCGACCCCAGAAGTCCGCGAAGTACACCGGCAGGGCGGCGCGCAGCGCGGCTCCCAACGACCCGTCGTCCGTCGCGCCGCTGAGCTGCGCGAAGGCGGCCGGGACCGCTGTCGCCTCCGGCCGGTCAGGGTGCCGCTGCGGGTAGGCGGCGAGGCCGGCCATGGCCTCGGCCCAGAACTCGGCGCCGGTGACGGGTGAGGTGTCGTACCGGGCGAGGCCGGCGATCTGGTCCTGGTGGGCGAGCACGTACCGCTGGGCGACGAAACCGCCGTGCGAGTGCCCGAGGAGGTACACCCTGGGTTCGCCGAGGTGCTCGACGACGGCGTGCAGGAACCGGACATACGTGTCGAGACGGTAATCGTCGGGTTGTCGAGCTGTCCCGACGGGAAGTTCGCTCGGTCGGGAACGTTTCTTCAGACCAGCGCGGGGACGGGGCGGAAGAGGATGAGTTGGCGTACCCGGCCCTCGCGCAGCACCTGCAACCACAGCGCCGCGGGTGGGCAGTGCTCCGGGGCGTCGGGCGGGCTGATCAGGTCGGTCTCCCAGATCAGCACCTCACCGCTGGCCACGACGTTGCGCAGCCGCTGCCGTACCCCTTCCATCAGATCCTTCGTCATGCCCCGGACCGCCAGGTCGGTGCCGCCGCGCAGGCCACCTGGCGCGAGCATCTCCGCGTCCGGCCACCAGCTCTCGCGCACCACCCGGTCGAAGTCGCCGCGCATCGCCGTTGTGACCATGTCGCGGCCCTCGCGCCACCGGGCGCCGCTGGACGCGGTGACGTCGACGTGCGCCGCGGCCGCCGACGCCCGCAGGCCGTCGGCGAGGGTGCGGCGGGCGTGGCTGAGCCGGCTGCGGACGGTGCCGTTTTGGCCGCGCCGTCGGCCGTTCGAGCCTACGGCGGACCCTTGTGCGACAGCCCGGGCTGCCTACCCGGTTGTCGGGCCGGCAGCCCGGGTGGCCCGGGCGCCGATCTCGCGGAGGTACGCGATCAGCTCCAGCGGCTCGTGCACCTCGATGTCGCAGCCGAGGGTCAGCAGGCGCCACGCCAGCCAGTCCAGGGTGTCGGCGTGACTGCGCAACCGGCAGGAGGTGGCGTCGATCGGCTCCAGGTCGACCGAGGCGCCACCGAGCGGGCCGGTCATCCGCTCGACCGGTGCGTGCAGGGTCACCACCGCCCGGTAGACCGGGGTCATTTCGAGCAGCTTCTCCGTCACGAACGCCGCGGCGTCGGGGGCCGGCAGGGGACGAGGTGCGACACGGGACCGGGTGGATCGCAGCTCGCCCATCCGGTCCACCCGGAAGATCCGCCAGTCGCCCCGGTCGTTGTCGTAGCCCACCAGATACCACCGGTGGCCCGCTGACACCAGTTTGTGCGGCTCGACAAGTCGCTCACCGGTCGCGCCGTCGCGCCGCCGGTAGGTGAACCGGAGCTGCTCGCGGTTGGTGACGGCGGCGGCCAGGGCGGTCAGCTGCTCGGGGTCGACCGTCGGCCGGCTCCAGGTGAGCAGCGGTTCGGTGGCAGCGCCCAGCGCGCCGACCCGGTGGCGCAGCCGGGACGGCAGCACCTGTTCGAGCTTTGCCAGGGCTCGTACCGAGGCGTCCTCGATCCCGGCGACCGCGTGACCGGCGGCGGTACGCAGACCAACCGCGATCGCCACCGCCTCCTCGTCGTCCAGCAGCAGCGGCGGCATCGCCTTGCCGGCGACGAGGCGGTATCCGCCGATCGCGCCCATCGTCGCCCGCACCGGGTAGCCCAGGTCGCGCAGCCGTTCCACATCCCGGCGGACGGTGCGCAGGCTGACGCCGAGCCGAGCGGCCAGCTCGCTGCCGGGCCACTCGCGCGGGGTCTGCAGCAGCGACAGCAGACCCAGCAGCCGGGCGGGGGTGTCGGACATGGCCCCAGGATGCCAGTGATGTGTGACAGAACCTGACCTATATGGGTCGTAGCGTGGCCGGCATGACGCCATTTCGCATCGACATCCCGCAATCGGACCTCGACGACCTGCGGGAGCGGCTCTCCCGGACCCGGTGGCCCCGCTCGTTGCCCGGCGCCGAGTGGAGCCGGGGGGTGCCGGTGGACTATCTGCGTGACCTGGCCGACCACTGGGCGACCGGTTACGACTGGCGGCTGCACGAGGCACGGCTGAACGAGTTCCCCCAGTTCGTCACCCGGATCGACGGGCTGGACGTGCACCTGCTGCACGTTCGCTCGCCGGAGCCGGACGCGCTGCCGTTGCTGCTGACGCACGGCTGGCCGAACTCGGTGGTCGAGTTCACCGAGCTGATCGGCCCGCTGACCGATCCGCGCGCCCACGGTGCGGACCCCGGGCAGGCCTTTCACGTGGTGGTGCCGTCGGTGCCCGGCTACGGCTTCTCGCAGGCGCCACCGGCCGGGTTCACGGTCGACCGGGTCGCCCGGATGTGGGCCGAGCTGATGCGCCGCCTCGGCTACGACCGGTACGGAACCCAGGGCGGCGACCTCGGTGCGTACATCGCGCCGGAGGTGGCGACCGTGGCGCCCGAGCAGGTCATTGGCGTACACATCGACGGGGGGTTCGGCTTCCCGACCGCGGCCGACGTGCCGGGCATGACCGAGGCGGAACGCGCCGAGTGGAACCAGATGCAGCGGTGGATGAGCGGCGGCGTGGACCATCACGCGCTGCTGCGGGCCGCGCCGATGACCCTCTCGTACGCCTGGAACGACTCACCCGTCGGGCTGCTGGCCTGGATGATGCAGAAATTCAAGGAGTTCACCATGACGGTCCCGACGCCGGAGCAGGCCATCGACCGGGACCACCTGCTCACCAACGTGAGCCTCTACTGGTTCACCGGCACGTCGGGGTCGTCCTCGTGGCCGATGTACGAGCGCCTCACGCTCGCCGCCGACGGCGGCTTCGCCTGGCCGAAGGGGCAGCAGCGGGTGCCGTCCGGCGTGTACGGCGGCGGGTCCGCGCTGATGCGGCGCCTCGCCGAGCGGCACAACACCATCGTCCACTGGCCGGAGGGCAACCCGGGTAGCCACTTCGTGGCGATGGATGAGCCGCTGGCGCACGCGGCGGACATGCGCGCCTTCTTCGGGAGCCTGCGATGACCAGCCTGAGCTGGGATCAGGTGTGTGCCCGGCGCCTGGACCGGCACCGCCTCTCCGCGCCGACGTCGGCCGCCGGGTTGGCGCCGGAGGCCGACACCGTCGCCGCTGTGGTGTCCACGATGTGCGGCGCACACGCCCAGGTCGCCTCCGCCGCCGAACTGTCGGTCGGGCTGCGGGTCCCGGGCGCCACCCGTGCGCTGGTGCGTCAGGCGCTGTGGATGGACCGGGCCCTGGTCAAGAGCCGCGGGCCGCGCGGCACAGTGCACCTGCTCGCCGCCGCCGACCTGCCGATGTGGACCGGCGCACTCTCCGCGCTGCCGGTCGCGTCGCATGAGCAGAGCCTGCTGACCCCCGGGCAGACCGAGCAGGTCCTCGCGGCCCTCGCCGACGCGCTGGCCGAGGCCGAGCTGACCACCGACGAGCTGACCGAGCAGGTGGTCGCCCGCACCGGCCCCTGGGCCGGCGAGCGGGTCATGGACGCCTTCCAGGACAAGTGGCCGCGCTGGATCTCCGCGATGACGGCCGCCACCCGGGGCGGGGTGATCTGCTTCGGCCCGAACCGGGGCCGCTCCACCACCCACACCAGCCCAACCCGCTGGCTGCCCGGGTTCGCGCCGATGGACGGCACGCCCGCGCTGGCCGAACTCGTCCGGCGCTACCTGTACGCGTACGGGCCGGCCACCCCCGCGCAGTTCGCCCGGTGGCTGTCGGCACCCGCGACCTGGGCGGCGACGCTGTTCGAGTCGCTGGACCTGGCACCCGTCACGGTGGAGGGCACACGGGCGTGGGTGGCGGCCGGCGACACCGACTTCCCGGACGACCGGCCGTCGGGGGTACGCCTGCTGCCCTACTTCGACGCGTACACGGTCGGCTGCCACCCGCGCGACCTGCTCTTCCCCGGAGCCGCCGCCGACCGGGCACTCGCCCGTGGGCAGGCCGGCAACTACCCGGTGCTGCTGGTCGACGGAACGGTCGCCGGGGTGTGGCACCAGCGTCGCTCCGGTCGCAGGATCCACGTGACGGTCGAGCCGTTGCGGACGCTCGGCGCCAGTCGGCTGCGGGCGCTGGAGGAGCAGGTCGAGCGGGTCGGTCAGGTCCTGGAGGGAACAGCGTCGCTGACCATCGGCCCGGTACAGGTCGGTCCGCACGCCTGAGCCGGGGCAGGATGGGGGCGTGGACATCGAGCCGGTCGACGCCGCGCCCCGGCGCGGGTTCCCCTGGGCGATGTTGCGGCAGCGCTGGCAGGATCTGACCTTCCTGCACTGGCCCGTCGCACCGGAGCTCGTCGCACCGCTGCTGCCGGCCGGGACCCGCCCGGACACCCTGGACGGGGTCAGTCACGTCGGGCTGATCGGCTTCCGGATGGTCGGGCTGGGCCTCGGCCGCGGGCCGGGAGTGCCCTACTTCGGCACCTTCTGGGAGACCAACGTCCGGCTCTACTCGGTCGACGACACCGGCCGGCGGGCCGTGGTGTTCCGGTCGCTCGACGCGTCCCGGCTGCTGCCGGTGCTCGTCGCCCGTGCGACGCTGCGGCTGCCGTACCTCTGGTCGTCGATGCGGTTGGACCGCGACGGTGACCGGCTCACCTACCGGTGCCGGCGTCGTTGGCCCGGCCCGGCCGGCGCGACGAGCCGCATGGTGGTCCGGGTGGGGGAGCGGATCGCCGACCCGACCCCGCTGGAGCATTTCGTCACAGCCCGCTGGGGGCTGCACACCCGGGCGTACCGGCGCACGCTGCACCTGCCGAACTGGCACCCGCGCTGGCCGCTGCACCGAGCCGAGCTGCTGCACCTGGACGACGAACTGGTCGCCGCCGCGGGGCTGCCGGCACCGACCGGGCCGCCGGTCAGCGTGCTGTATTCCCCCGGCGTTCCGGTCCAGTTCGGCCGGCCGGTCACCGTGGGCCGGCCCGGCTGACCGGCGACCGCCGATCTGCCGCGCCCGTCGGGCCACGCGGTGCCGCGCGTCAGTAGCGACCACCTTCCGGCGCGGGCAGCGTGTCGAGGTCGGCCAGGTCCTCGGCGCTGAGCCGCACGTCGCCCGCCGCGCAGTTGTCCACCAGGTACCTGGGGGTCTTGGTGCCGGGGATGGGGATGACGTACCGGCCCTGGGCGACCACCCACGCGAGCGCGACCTGCGCGGGGCTGACGCCGGCCCGGTCGGCGATCTCGCGGACCCGGCCGACGATGGCGAGGTTGGCCCGCAGTGCCTCCTGCTGGAAGCGCGGCAGGCCACGCCGGAAGTCGTCGGCGGGCAGATCCTCGAACGAGGTGAACCGGCCGGCGAGGAAGCCCCGGCCCAGCGGGGAGAACGGCAGGAAGGCGATGCCCTGCTCGGCGCAGTACGGCAGCACCTCAATCATCGGGTCGCGGGTCCACAGCGACAGCTCGGACTGCACCGACGCCACCGGGTGCACCGCCTGGGCCCGCGCGATCTGGGCCACCGTCACCTCGGACAGGCCGATCTGCCGCGCCTTGCCCGCCGCGACGGCCTCCGCCATCGCGCCCCAGGACTCCTCGATGGGCACCTCGGGGTCGACCCGGTGCAGCTGGTAGAGGTCGACGTGGTCGGTGCCGAGTCGGCGCAGGCTGTCGTCGATCGCCGAGCGGATGTGCTCGGGGCGCCCGTTGTTGCGCATGGTCGGCGAGTTGCCGGGGCCGCCGGTCGTGGAGGTGACCACCAGCCCGACCTTGGTCGCCAGGACGGCCCGCTCCCGGTGGCCGCCGGCCAGGGCCCGGCCGACCAGTTCCTCATTGGTGTACGGCCCGTACACGTCCGACGTGTCGATCACTGTGGCGCCCAGGTCGAGCGCCTGATGGATGACGGAGATCGACGTGTCGTCGTCGCGGGGGCCGGTGATGTCGTATCCGTGGCTCATGCCCATGCACCCGAGCCCGATGACGCCGACCTCGGGACCTGCACTGCCCAGCGTGGTGGTTCGCATGCGCCCCACGCTACGGCGGGCTCCAACGCTCCGGCGAGCGTGTGGCGGCACCCAGGTTCCAGATGCGGTCGCTTCACCTCCGGCCCGGGCCCCGGGTTCCGCCCGCAGGTCTCCGAGGACGGCTTCCCGTTCACCGCGGTGATCAGAATCGAGCCGGCGGCCCAGGTCATCCAGGCCGGTCTGCTCGACAAGGTGCACGTCGACCTCGTCCCGGTCCTGCTCGGAGACGGCATCCCGCTCTTCGCCGACCTGAAGATCGCGCCGCTCCAGCTGGGAGCGGGCCGATCGGCGTCGTCGAGGGCAACGGGGTCACCCACCTGGCCTACCGGGTACGCCCAGCAGCCTGAGCACCTCGGGGCCGACGCCGGTCGGCGCCGGCCCCGAGGCCCGGGCGCGGTGCCCCCACCGTGTCGGTGCGGTGTGCTGAGCTGTCCCGTATGGAGACTTCCCGATTTCTCGACTGCCTCGCTGACGACTTCGCCCGGCTGCGGGCTGTCGCGCCGACCAACCTCACCGCAGCGGTGCCCAGCTGCCCCGGCTGGAGTGTCGCCGACCTGACCCGCCACGTTGGCGAGGTCTATCTCCACAAGACCCTGGCCATCCGCGACGGCGCCGAGCCCCAGCCGTGGCCGCCGGCGGAGCTGGCGACCGAGGAGCCGCTGGCCCTGCTCGACCGGACGTACGCCGGGCTGCTGGCCGAGTTCGCTGCCCACGACCCCCACGACCCGGCCGGCTCCTGGTACGCGCCGGGCCAGACCGTGGGCTTCTGGATGCGGCGGATGGCGCAGGAGACCGTCATCCACCGCATTGACGCCGAGTTGGGCGTCGGTGTCCCGGTCGCGCCCGTCCCCGATGATCTCGCCGTCGACGGTATCGACGAGTTGCTCAAGGTGTTCGTGGAGTATTCGGCGGCCGAGTGGGCCGACGACTTCAACAAGATCCTGGCCGACGCGCCAAGCCGGACGTGCGCCGTCCGTACCGATGGGGCGGCGTGGACGGTGCGTACCGAGCCGGGGCTGTTCCGTGTGACCGACGGCGTGGCCGACGCCGCCGACGTGACCGTGACCGGCCCGCCCGCGGCGCTGCTGCGCTGGGCGTGGGGCAGGGACGTGCTCGGCGAGCCGGGCGGCGTCACCGTCGAGGGCCCGGTCGAGGCCTTGACGCCGATGCGCCGGTGCATCGTGACCGCGACCCAGTGAGCTGACCGCCGGCGTCGCGCCGCGACCACCATAGAATCGATGGCGTTCACTGCCATGGGTCGGCGGTGTCGCTGGTGACCAGCGCGGAGGGCGGTGCGGGAGATGGGACCGGACGAGCGGGAACGGCTGTTCGAGCGGGCGCGGGAGGCGTCGACGCGGCAGGACACCTGGGCGGAGGCGGACCGACTCTGGGTGCGGGTGATCGACGCCTACCGGCAAGCCGTGCGGGGCTCGGGCCGGGTGAGCCGCCGCGACCAGCAGCAGTTGGCCCGGGCGCTGTGGCGGCGTGGGATGCTGCTGTCGGCGCGTGGCAGGGCCGCCGACGGGATGGCGCCCGGCGGTGAGGCGGTCGCCCTCTTCGAGCGGGTGCACGACGCGGTGGCGGCCGAGGGTGGCGACGTGGCCGCTCCGGCGCGGGACGAGGCGCTCGCGGAGCTGATCACCGCGTTGGTGGACCTGGCGGAGGTCGCGTTCGCCGCCGGTCAGCCCGTCACCCGGTTGGAGCTGGTGGAGCGGGCCGTGGCCGTGGGTCTGCTCACCGTTGCGTCCCCGCCGTCCGCCGGGCCCCGGACCAGGGAGGCGATGGGCACCGCCTACCACAACCAGGCCGTCGCGTTGCTGCACCGGTCCGTCACGCGACCCGCCTCGGACGACTCCGTCCGGGAGGCGGCGCTGGCCGCGTCCCGGGCCTGCGAGCTGCGTCAGGGGCTGCTCGATCCGCTGCGCCCGTTGAGTCTGTGGGAGATGGCCAACACGTACGGGGTGTACGCGCAGTGCCTGGCGCTGATCCGGGATTTCGACCGCGCCGCGATGGTGCTGGGGCTCGGCAATCGGCTGGTGGAGCTGCTGGGGCCGGCCGGCGCGCAGCCCGCCCAGGCCCTGCGCGTGGCGGCCGAGATGGTGGCCCGGGAGAGGTCGGCGTCCGGCGTGACCGCCTCGCGCCGATGGGGGTGGCGGCGGCGCTGACCTCCCGCGCCCACGCGCCGCCCCGGATGAACAACGCCAGGTCGGCGATGTCGGGGTATCCCGTCGGTTGGTTACCCCGACATCGCTGATCCCGTGTCGATCACGCGCCACTTCGCCGGGGCGGGTCGCTCGCGAAGTCGATCCGCATGACCACCCGCCGCAGCGTGGGGTGGCTGACCTCCGCGAACCCGGCGTCCTCGAAGATCTGCCGGACCCCGACGTGCGCCTCACCCCAGGTGATCTGCTTGCCCGCCTCGGCGAGCATCGGGTACGCCTCCAGCGACCGCGCGCCGCGCTCCCGCGCGAAGTCGATCGCGGCGCGGGCGAGGGGATAGGTGAGGCCGCGACCCCGGTAGCCCTTGCGCACCACCAGGCAGGTCACCGCCCAGACATCGCGGTCGTCCTTGTCCTCGTCGCGGCCCAGCCAGGGGACCCGTTGGTTGCGCAGCTTCGGGTACGCCGTCCTCGGCTCGACCGCGACCCAGCCCACGGGCCGGTCGTCGAGGTACGCGACCAGCCCACTCGTGGTCGGGGCGTCCGGCTCGTCGCAGCCGGTCTGCTCCCGGAACCTCGCGATCCGCTCCTCCTGGGTGGAGGCCCGCCACAGCCAGCCGGAGACCTTGAACCACTGGCACTGGCACCGGCCCGCGTCGGCGGTGCCGAGGATGTCCTGGAGGTCGTCCCACGACGCCTCGTTGGCGGGCACGATCCGGAGGTCCCGGGCGGCGATCGGAGCACCGCTCAGGTCGGTCATGTCCCCTCTCCCCGGACGCTCGGCTTGATCATGCTTCCCGATTCTGCCCTGGGAGCGCCGCGACCGCGACCACCCCCGCCGAAGGCGTTATCCTGCGCCGGTGGAGGTCACGGCGGAGGGCGAGCGGCTGGCCGCCGACCTGGGCCGCTGGCTGGACGACCTGACCTTCGTCGACCTGGACACCGACGAGGTCACCACACGGCTGATCGACTCGGTGGTGCGGTGGGCCGAGGCCCAGGGCTGGCGGGTCTACCGGCGCGCGCCCAGCGTCCTGCCTCTGCCGCCGCCGCTGGAGCAGCGGCACTCGGTCCTCGACGTGGCGTGCGCCCGCCCCGGCGGCCCGCCGGTCGTCGTGGAGGTCGACCACAGCGACCGGGCGCGAACGGTGCGGAAACTGCGGGCGGAGGCGGACGCCGGCCGCATGCCGATCTGGGTGCGCTGGGGCGTCGGCCGTTTCACCGCGCCGCCACCGCCGGTGCGGATGGTGACCTTCGAGGTGACCCGGCGCGCCGGGCCGGCGGGGCGGGGTCGGCTGCACAGCCGGACCAGCGACCGCCCCGCGCCGGCGCACTCCGTCGGTGGCGGCACGGCGGACGCGCAGGCGCTGCCGATCCCGTTGACCGACCCTGAGCCTCCGGCCTGAGCGACCGGTTACGGACGCGGTAAGGGCACCAGAAGGGAATCGTAAGGGCGAGCCGGCACAGTTCTGGGTGTCACGGAGAGCACGACCGACAGCCAGGAGATTCCGATGCGCAAGCTCATCAACTCGACCTACATCACCCTCGACGGCGTCATCGACAACCCCATGTGGACGTCGCCGTACTTCGACGAGGAGGCCATGAGCCTCGCCGCCGAGCAGACCGAGGCCGCCGACGCGATGCTGATGGGTCGGGCCACCTACGACGGCATGTCCGTCGCCTGGCCGCGCATGGACGAGAGCGACCCGAACACCGGCGCGGCGTACTTCAACAACGTCAAGAAGTACGTGGCCTCGACCACCCTGACCGACCCCACCTGGAACAACACGGAGGTGCTCCAGGGCGACCTGGTCGAGGCGGTCACCAAGTTGAAGGCACAGGAGGGCAGGGACATCATCCAGTACGGCTTCGGCTCGGTCACCGCGGAGCTGATCCGGGCGGGGCTGGTGGACGAGGTGCGGTTCTGGATCCATCCCGTGCTCGAGGGCGGCTCCAGCCTGACGGCGCCGCTCAATGACTTCAAGGCGTCCTTCGACCTGGTCGACACGCGGGTGCACAAGAGCGGCGTGATCATCGCCTCGTACCGGCCGGAGACGGCCGCCTGACCACCGATCAGAGCTGAGCCCGGGCCTCGCCCGGGCTCAGCTTCGCGCCCTCGGTGAGCAGCGTGTCGAAGCGTTCCCGCCCGAGCGCGGCCCGTACCCGTTCGGTCACCCGGTCGATCTCGTCGCGTTCGGCGGGTGCGGCCGGGGCCCGGGCGGCCAGCCGGGCGGCGGCGGCCGCGCCCAGCAGCCGGGCGGCGACCTCCGGTGGGCGTACGGCCGAGGCCATCCCCTCCAGGGTGTAGACCGCGTCCCGTGCGGAGGCGATCGCCTCGGCGACGTCGAAGGCCTCGACGTGCAGGGCCAGCGCGGCGTCCGGGTCGCCGCCCTGCTCGATCGCGTAGCCCAGCTCGACCAGGATCAGGGGCAGGTACAGCGCGGGCTGCGTCTCGCCGCGTCCCTGCTCCACGATGTGCGTGAGGTGGGTGACGGCCAGGTCGAGCTTGCCGTCGCGGCGGGCGGCCAGCCCGAGGCTCATCTCCGCGAAGACAAGCGCACTGGGCACGGCCTGTTCCACCGCCAGCTGGTACGCGCGCTCGGCCAGCTCCCGGCCCTGCGCGTAGTCGCGGGTCTGCACAGCGAGCCAGGCCAGCCACGACAGCTCGGCGCACACCTGCGGCCACAGCGCCAGTTCTTCGGCCCAGCGCAGCCCCTCCCGGTGCAGGGCGGCGGCGCGTTCGTGCTCACCGCGCATCTCAGCCAGCCCGCCCACCCACTCGGTCGCCTGCAGCCGGCCCCACCGGTCTCCGAGGTCCGCGAACAGCGCGGCGCTGCGGGTTGCTGTGTACTCCAGCGTGGCCTGGTCCCCGTTGGCGTGCGCGATCATCGCCCGGGAGCTGAGTACCGCGGCCTCGATCCACGGGTCGGCGGAGGAGGTGGGCAGCAGCTCCGACGCCAGGGCCAGGTCACTGTGGCCGAGCACCGCGTGGGCCGCGAACCAGGCGCCGCGGCCGTCCGGGTCACCGGCCAGCGCGGCGCGTACACCGTCCCTGTCGATCGGGTCGCCCTGCAACAGCGCGAAGCCGACCCGCCAGGCCGCCGCGCGTGCCTCCTGCGCCGGGTCGCCGGGCACCGCCAGCGCCCGCCGCGCCTCGGTGAGTCGGCCGCGCAGATACCAGTACCAGCTCAGCGCGATGGCCAGTCGCAGCCCGCCGCCGTGGAGCAGCGCCGTCCGCAGGTTCGCCGTCTCCGCGTCGAGCAGCGCGAGCCACAGCTGCTGGTCGGCGCCGCGCAGCCGTGGGTCGGCGCGTTCGGCCAGCTCGGTGTAGTACGCGGCGTGCCGGGCGCGTACCTCGTCGCCGTCGGTCAGGCGGTCAAGGCAGAACGCGGCGACCGATTCGAGCAGCCGGTAGCGCGGCACCACGCCGGAGTCGTCCAGCACCACGAGCGACCGGTCCACCAGCCGGGCCAGCGCGTCCAGATCGGTGTGGCAGACCCGCTCGGCGGCCTCCGGGGTGCAGCCGTCACTGAACACCGCCAGCCGGGCGAGCACAGCCCGGTCGGTCTCGTCGAGCAGGTCCCAGCTCCAGCCGATCACCGCGGTGAGCGTCCGCTGTCGCGGCGGAACGTCCCGCTGCTGGGTGGTGAGCAGCCGGAACCGGTCGTCCAGCCGGTCCACCACGCCGCGCACACCGAGGGCGCGCACCCGGGTCGCCGCCAGCTCCAGCGCCAGCGGCAGGCCGTCGAGACGGCGGCAGAGCTGGGCCACCGCGGGAGCGGTCCGGTCGTCGAGGCGGAAGCCACGCTGCTGCGCGGCGGCGCGGGCGGCGAACAACCGGGCCGCCGCCGAGCGCCGGACCACATCCAGGTCGCCGTCCTCCGGCACGGCCAGCGGGGGTACCTCCCAGAGCAGTTCCCCGGTGAGGTTGAGCGGCTCCCGGCTGGTGGCGAGCACGCTCACCTCGGGCGCGTCGCGCAGTAACCGGGCCACCAGGTCGGCGACCGGCTCGATCACGTGCTCGCAGTTGTCCAGCACGAGCAGCAGGTGTCGGTGTCGTAGCGCGGCGACGAGCCGATCGGTGGGGGACAGGCTCGTACCGGCGGTCTCGCGGGTGTCCAGCGCACCCATTACCTGCTCGGCGACGCGCGGGTCACCGGCGGTCAGCGGCGCCAGCTCGACCAGGTGCACACCGTCCGGAAGGGCCTGGGTGCGGGCCGCCTCGGTGGCCAGCCGGGTCTTGCCGACGCCGCCCGGGCCGACCAGCGTGATCAGCCGCTGCCGCGGCAGGAGGCCCCGCAGCTCGGCCAGCGCCTCGGCCCGTCCGACCAGCTCATCGAGCTGGGCCGGCAGGCTGTTGCGGATGATCGCGGCCTTCGGCGGCGGGCTGAGACCGATGTCCTGTTCGAGGATCCTGCGGTGCAGGGCGACCAGTTCCGGCCCGGGGTCCAGGCCCAGCTCGTCGGCGAGCCGGTCGCGCAGCTCGGCGTAGCTGTCCAGCGCCTCGGACTGGCGGCCGGCCGCGTACAGGGCCCGTAGCTGCACCGCCCGCAGGCCCTCGCGCAGCGGGTGCCGCGCGACCAGCTCCGCCAGGTCGGCGGCGACCAGGTCGTGTTCGCCCCGGAGCACCCGAGCCTCGGCCAGCCGCTCGTGCACGGTGAGTCGCTGCTCGGCGAGCCGGGTCGCCTCCGCCCGAACGAACTCGGCGTCGGCCGTGTCGGCGTACGCGTCACCGCGCCACAGCGCGAGGGCCTCGGTCAGCCGCTCGACGTCGGTGCACCGGGCCAGCTCGTTGAACCGGTCGGCGTCGATCGCGCCGGCCCGCAGCAGGTACCCGGGGGGCCTGGACTCGATCATCTCGCGGGCACCCGGCTCGGCGTCGTTGAGCGCCTTGCGCAACTGCGACACCCGTACCTGAAGGGCGCCGGCGGGATTGGCGGGGGCGTCCTCGCCCCACAGGTCGTCGATGAGGCGGTCCGCCGAAACCACCTGGTTGCGGTTGGTGAGCAGGTCCGCCAGCAGCGCCCGTACCTTGGTGCCGGGCACCACGACCGGCTCGCCGGCGTCCGTGGTGACGGCGAGCGGTCCGAGCACCCCGAACTGCACGGCGGCCATCCTAGCCTCGGTAAGGTCACCTGAAGCCGACCGTAAGCGCCCCGGCGCATCGTGTGGTCATGGACATTCACCACGAAGAGCACGGCAGCGGCGAAGGCCGCCCGCTGGTGCTGATCCACGGCGCGCTCTCCGGCATCGGCACCTCGTTCGGCACGATCCTGCCGCTCCTGGCGAAGACCCGGCGGGTGATCGCGGTCGAGTTGCAGGCACACTGTCACACGCCGGATGTCGACCGTCCGCTGACCGTGGAGCACTTCGCCGCCGACGTGGTCGAGCTGCTCGACCGGCTCGGCGTCGCGCGGGCGGACGTGTTCGGCTGGAGCATGGGCGCGGCGGTGGCCCTGCGCCTGGGCACCGACCACTCCGCCCGGGTCGGCCGGCTGGTGCTCGCCTCGGTGAGCTTCGACGACGCGGGCCTGCATCCCGGGCTGCTCGACGGGATCCAGGACCTGCGACCCGAGCACCTGCACGGCTCGGAGTTCCACGAGGAGTACCTGCGGACCGCACCCGACCCGGCGGGCTGGGCCAATCTGGTCACGAAGATGAAGGTGCTGGACGCGAACCTCCCGCAGTGGACCCCGGAGCAGATCGCCGAGATGGCCGCGCCGACCATGATCGTGCTGGCCGACGCGGACATCGTCCAGCCCGAGCACGCGGTGCGGATGTTCCGGCTGCTCGGCGGGGCGGTTCCCGGTGACCTGACCGGTCTGCCGGCCTGCCGGCTGGCCATCCTGCCCGGCACCACCCACACGTCGATCCCGCAGCGCGCCAACTGGCTGGCGCCGATGATCGACGAGTTCCTGGACGTCATCTAGGCGGAAGATCAGCGCGTGGGTCGAGAGGCGATGGCTGCCGCGCAGAGCCAGGTCCCGACCGGGGTCCGTCCATTCTCACCCGCGCGGACCGAAGTTCGCCGTCCGCGGTCATAGCGTGCGGCCGATTTACCAGGTAGAAACATGCCTACCCCTACGTCTCGGCCCAACCCCCGACCGGAGGGGTCAGAGAGCGCTCTCACGGCCCCAGCTGCGCCGGAAGTACTGTCCGGCCAGCGGAGAGGACGAACCGCATGACAACCCAGCCCCGACGGGTGCGCCGGCGAACCGGTCGCACCCTCTTCCTCGTGTTCGTGCTGACCACCGCGGTCACGGCGACCAGCACCGCCGCCACCGCCGGCCGGCCGACGCACCGCGCCCCGGACTTCGGGCCCAACGTCACCATCTTCGACCCGAGCATGCCGGTCAGCGAGATCCAGCAGACGCTGGACGCGGCGCACGCCCGGCAGGTCGACAACGAGATGGGCACCGCGCGGCACGCCTACCTGTTCAAGCCGGGCACGTACGGGACGGGCGAGCAGCCGTTGCAGGCCAAGGTCGGCTACTACACCGAGGTGTCCGGCCTGGGCGCCTCGCCCACCGACGTCACAGTCAACGGCAAGATCGAGGTGTACAACCGCTGCCTGGCCGACGGCGGCACCGGCAACTGCCTCGCGCTTGTCAACTTCTGGCGCACCCTGTCCAACCTCTCGCTCACCATCAACGCGGCCGGCCAGGACGGCTGCCGGTCCTCGGCGAACTTCTGGGCGGTGTCCCAGGCGGTGTCCATGCGCCGCCTGAACATCAGCGGCGGCGGGCTGTCCCTGATGGACTACTGCACCGCCGGCCCGCAGTACGCCAGCGGCGGGTTCATCGCCGACTCGCGGCTGCCGGCCACCACCAACGGGTCCCAGCAGCAGTGGCTGACCCGCAACAGCGAGGTCGGCAGCTGGTCCAACGCGGTGTGGAACCAGGTCTTCGCGGGGGTCGAGGGCGCGCCGGACGACGCCTCCTTCCCGGACCCGCCCTACACGACGCTGGAGACCACCCCGCTGAGCCGGGAGAAGCCGTACCTCTTCGTCGACGGCAAGGGCCGGTACAACGTCCGGGTGCCGGCCGCCCAGCGCGACAGCCGGGGCGTCTCCTGGGCCGACGGCCTGACGCCGGGGCGGACCATCGGAATCGACGACTTCTTCATCGCCAAGCCGTCCGATCCGGTGCACGTCATCAACAGCCAGCTCGCGCGCGGCAAGCACCTGCTGCTCACCCCGGGCACGTACGACATCGCGCGCAGCATCGAGGTCCGGCGCGCCAATACGGTCGTGCTCGGCATCGGGCACGCCACGCTCACCGCGGTGAACGGCGCCATCCCGCTGGACGTCGCCGGTGTCCCCGGTGTCGTCGTCGCCGGCGTCACGATCGACGCCGGCCCGGTCGAGTCGCCGGTCCTGCTACGCGTGGGTCGGCAGCACGGCCGCAACGTCAGCACGCCGGGCGACCCGACGACGCTGTCCGACGTGTACTTCCGGGTCGGCGGCCCGCACATCGGCCGGGCGAACACGGCGCTGGAGGTCAACAGCGACAACGTGCTCATCGACCACACCTGGGTGTGGCGCGGCGACCACGGCGTCGAGGGCTTCACCGAGGGCGTCAACGGCGACACCGACCGCTGGCGGACCAACACCGGCCGCTACGGCGCGGTCATCAACGGCGACCACGTGACCGCGACCGGCCTGTTCGTCGAGCACTTCCAGCGGTACAACACCGTCTGGAACGGCGAGCACGGCACGACGATCCTCTACCAGAACGAGCTGCCGTACGACCCGCCGACGCAGGCAGACTGGATGCACGGCGCCGTCGAGGGCTGGGCCGGCTACAAGGTCGGCGACCGGGTGCGGCACCACACGCTGTACGGCGGCGGGGTCTACGTGTTCAACCAGAACAATCCGTCGATCCACACCGAGAACGGCTTCGAGGTCCCGGTCGCTCCGGGCGTACGGCTGCACCACATCATGACCGTCAACCTCAGCGCCGGCACGATCGACCACGTGGTCAACGGCGTCGGTGACGCGGCCGACATGACCAAGGTCGGCGCACCGGTCTACGTCACGCAGTACCCGGCTCCGTAGGTAGCTCGGGCGTATCGAACGGGGGCCGGAGCCGGCGCGGCTCCGGCCCCCGCCGTCTCGTCGTGTCGCGCCACTTTTCGACACTCGTCTACTTGCGACTCTTTGCCAAATAATTCCATCGATCAGTTGAAGTCTTGCGGGCCGACGACCGCTACTGCCACGATGACCGTCAATGCCTTCCGTCCCGAAGGAGTGGTCGTCATGGCGGTCTCCCGCCGCAGGTTCGTCACGTCGGTGATGGCGGGGTCCGCCCTCGCCGCCGCCTCCACCACCGAACTGCTCACCACCGTCGGCAGCCCGGCGCACGCCGCGAGTCCCCCCGGGGACGTCGTCGGCAAGGTGACGGTCGGCTACCAGGGCTGGTTCAGCTGCCCCGGCGACTCGGCGCCCATCGGCGGCTGGTGGCACTGGAGTCGCGACCGGTTCCAGCCGCCCTCGCCCGGCAACACCACAATCGTGTCCTGGCCGGACACCCGTGAGTACACGCACACGTACACCACCGCCTACCCCAACCTCGGCAACGGCTCGCCGGCCACCCTCTTCTCCTCGTACGACCAGCAGACCGTGGACACCCACTTCCGCTGGATGCAGGAGCATGGCTGCGACACCGCCGCGCTGCAACGGTTCAACCCGATGGGCGACGAGGGCCCGACCCGTGACGCGATGACACAGAAGGTGCGCTCCGCCGCCGAACGATACGGCCGCAGGTTCTACATCATGTACGACGTCACCGACTGGCTGACGTTCCAATCGGAGATCAAGACCGACTGGACGACGAAGATGGCGGCACACACCGCGTCCTCCGCGTACGCCCGGCAGAACGGCAAGCCTGTCGTCTGCATCTGGGGTTTCGGCTTCAGCGAGCCCAGCCGGCCCTTCACCCCGCCGCCCTGCCTGGAGGTCATCAACTGGTTCAAGGCGCAGGGCTGCTACGTCATCGGTGGCGTGCCCACCTGGTGGCGGCAGGGCATCGAGGACTCCCGCCCCGGCTTCCTCGACGTCTACCACGCGTTCAACGCGATCTCGCCGTGGATGGTCTACCGGACCACCACCCTGGAGGGCCTCGACTCGTACTACAACAACGTCAACATCGGCGACATGGCCGACTGCGCGGCGCGCGGCATCGACTACCTGCCCTGCGTGATGCCCGGTGACCTCGCCGGGGGACACCGCCGGCACGGCGACTTCTACTGGCGGCACATCTACAACATGGTCCGGCTCGGCTCCCAGGGCCTGTACGTGTCCATGTTCGACGAGTACAACGAGGGCAACCAGATCGCCAAGACGTCCGAAACCCAGGCCACCACCCCGGCCGGCGCGAACATCCGCGCGCTGGACGAGGACGGCGTGGCCTGCTCCTCCGACTACTACCTGCGGATCACCGCCGACGGTGGTCGGATGCTCAAGGGTCAGCTCGCCCTCACCCCGGTGCGTCCCACGCCACCGATGGTCGGTGGTCCGCCCCCGCCGACCGGTGGAAACCTGGCCGCCGGCCGTCCCACCTCGGCGAGCAGCCAGAACGGGCCGTACCCGGCGTCTAACGCGGTGGACTCCGACGCCGGCAGCTACTGGGAGAGCGGCAACGGCGCCTTCCCGCAGTGGTGGCAGGTCGACCTCGGCGCCAGTCACCAGGTCGGACGGCTCGTGGTGCGGCTGCCCGCCGGCTGGGGGGCGCGTACCCAGACCGTCACAGTCCTGGGCAGCGTCGACGGCAACTCCTTCGGCACCGTCGTCCCGGCCACCGGCTTCACCTTCGACCCGGCGACCGGCAACAGCGTCACCCGCACGCTGCCGGCCACCGCCGCCCGCTACGTCCGGCTCAGCATCAGCGGCAACACCGGCTGGCCGGCCGGCCAGCTCGCCCAGGTCGAGGTGTACGCCGCGACCACCACGCCGGACACCCCGCCGACCGTGCCGACCGGCCTCACCGTGACCGGTCGGACGGCCACCAGTGTGTCGTTGGCCTGGACGGCGTCCACCGACGACGCCGGGGTGAGCGGCTACCAGGTGCGCCAGAGCGGCACGGTCGTCGCCACCGTCACGGGCACCACGGCGACCGTGAGCGGGCTCAGCCCGTCCACCGGGTACAGCTTCACCGTCACGGCGCGGGACACCGCGGGCAACACCTCCACGCCGTCGAACGCGGTCACGGTCACCACGGACGCGCCGGCCAACGCGGACCTCGCCCGTGGCCGACCCACCGCCGAGAGCAGCCACACCCAGAGCTACGGGTCGGGCAACGTGGTCGACGGCGACCCGAACAGCTACTGGGAGAGCGTCAACAGTGCCTTTCCACAGTGGGTGCAGGTCGACCTTGGCGCGACACGCACGGTCGGGCGGGTGGTGCTCAAGCTGCCGCCGGCGGCGGCCTGGGCGACCCGAACGCAGACCCTCGCGGTGCAGGGGAGCGCCGACGGCGTCAGCTTCGGCACGCTGGTCGCGGCGGCCGGGCGTACCTTCAACCCGGCCACCGGCAACCAGGTGACGCTCACCTTCACCGCCGCGCAGACCCGTCACCTGCGGATCACCGTCACGGGCAACACCGGCTGGCCGGCCGGGCAACTGGCGGCGCTGGAGGTGTACGCGAGCTGACCGCGCGGGCGGGCGGCCATCGGAGAGACCCGGTGGCCGCCCCGGTCGGGACCGGGTCAGCCCGACGGCTGCCGCATCCGGCGCACGTCGTCCGCCGGGTGGATGGTGCGCACCGGGTCCGGCACCGGCCCGCGCCGCCGCCACTCGCGCGGGTAGCCGAGCGAAACCTCCTCGAAGCGCACCCCGTCGTGGAACGTCGTACGGGGAATGTGCAGGTGCCCGTAGACCACTGTGGACGCGCCGAAGCGCAGGTGCCAGTCCCGGGTGCGCACGGTGCCGCACCACTGGGCGAACTGCGGAAACCACAGCACGTCGGTGGGTGCGCGTACCAGCGGGTAGTGGTTGACCAGCACGGTCGGCAGGGCCCTGTCCCGCTCGGCCAGCCGGCGCTCGGTCTCGGCGACCCGGGCCTCGCACCACGCCTCCCGGCTCGGGTAGGGGTCGGGGTGCAGCAGAGCCTCGTCGGTGCACACCACCCCGGCCTCGTACGCCAGGTCCAGCGACTGCTGCTTGGTGCTCGCCTCGGGCACCCGGAACGTGTAGTCGTACAGCACGAAGAGCGGGGCGATCGTGGCCGGACCACCCTCGCCGTCCCACACCGGGTACGGATCCTCCGGCGTGACGACCCCCAGGCGCCGACACAGCCGCACCAACTCGCGGTAGCGCTCCGCGCCGCGCAGCCGCACCGGGTCGTCGGGCGGTGTCCACAGTTCGTGGTTGCCCGGCGCCCAGACCACCCGCGCGAACCGGCTGCTCAGCAGCCCGAGCGCCCACTCGATGTCGGCGTACCGCTCGGCCACGTCGCCGGCGACGAGCAGCCAGTCACCGTCGTTGCCCGGGCGCAGCTCGCGCACGAACGAGCGATTTTCGGGATAGCCGATGTGCAGGTCGCTGACGGCCCGCAGCCGGGGCGGAAGGCTCACGCCCCGAGGCTAGGGCGTGTGTCAAAGCCCCTGCCCAGCCCCGGGGCGTACCGGGCGGCGGGGGCGGTCAGCAGAACCAGCCGTCCTGCACCCAGCCGCGCCGGTTGATGTGCCCGTAGGCGAAGCCGTAGATGTAACCGCCGCTGCGGGGACCCTCGACCAGGAAGGTCTGGCCCTGGTAGAGAGTGCCCATCCAGGCCCCGTTGGGCTGGGTGCGGACGAACAGGTCGCTGGCGCACACCGTCTCCCGCTGGCCGATGGTGCCGTTGGCGGCCTGCGCCGGGGCCGGCGCGGCGCCCAGGGCGGCCGTCGTCGCCCCGATGGCCAACGCGGCGACCCCGGTGCGGATCCGTCGAGGCATGCCCATCTCCCGTACGCCGAAACTTTCCTACCGGCGACCGTAACGGCGAGGTCGATAAATGTCGATGGAGTCGGCCGCCCAGCCGGGCCCGCGACCTTAGCCCGGGGCCAACGTGTGGGCCGGCATATCCGGCGATCGGGCGGGAAAGCGCTGACGTCCGATAGCCCGAAAGCGGAGCAGGAGAAGAACATGCCTTTCATCACCGTGGGTACGGAGAACTCCGCGCCCATCGACCTGTACTACGAGGATCACGGATCCGGTCAGCCGGTGGTGCTGATCCACGGCTTCCCGTTCAACGGGGCGACCTGGGAGAAGGAGACCACGGCGCTGCTCAACGCCGGATACCGGACGATCACCTACGATCGCCGCGGCAACGGCAACTCAGCCCAGCCGGCGTTCGGGTACGACTACAACACCTTCGCCGCGGACCTCGACATCCTGATGAACGAGCTGGACCTGCGCGACGCGATCCTGGTGGGTCACTCGATGGGCACCGGCGAGGTGGTCCGCTACCTGGGCAACTACGGCTCGCAGCGGGTGAGCAAGGCGGTGCTGCTCAGCCCGCTGCAACCAATGCTGGCCAAGGCCCAGGACAACCCCGAGGGCGTCGACAGGGGCCTCTTCCAGGGGTTCCAGCAGGCCATCATCAAGGACCGCTTCGCCTACCTGACCCAGTTCTGCGACGCGTTCTTCAACTACAGCGAGAACAAGGGCAAGCTGGTCAGCGAGGAGGCGTACCACGCGCACTGGCAGATCGGCACGATGGCTTCCGGCAAGGCCACCCACGACTCCGTGACCGCCTGGCAGGAGGACTTCCGGCCCGACCTGCCGAAGATCGACGTGCCGGTCCTGATCATCCAGGGCGACAAGGACAACGTGCTGCCCTTCCCGGTGACCGGCCAGCGGCTCGCGCCGATGCTGCCCACCAGCCAGCTCATCACGCTCAAGGGCGCGCCGCACGGCATCCCGTGGACCCACGCCGACGACATCAACAAGGCGGTGTTGAACTTCATCAAGCAACCGGCCAAGGCTCGGGCCTGATCCGTACCGGCATCTGATCGGACGCCAGCGCGGTGATCCCGCCGCCACACCCGGCCCACGCAGGCCCTCGGGCTCGCGTGGGCCGGGTGGCGTCGACGGTCAGGCTCGGCGGGCCACCACCGCGCCGTTGGCGCCGGGGGCGTCGAACGGCACCGTGCGGACGTCCACGAAGCCGGCGTCGGCGAGCCAGGCGGCGTACTCGGCGCCCGAATAGTTCCGGCCGCCCTCGGTCTCGACCAGCATGTTCATGCCCATCAGGGCCGCTTCCGGCGGCCCGGTGCGCTCATCGTTGAGCAGCAGCTCGCAGACGACGACCGCCCCGCCGGGCGGAAGCGCCGCGTGGCACCGGGCCAGCAACGCACGATTCGTCGGCTCGTCCCAGTCGTGCAGGATCATGCTGAGCAGGATGACGTCGTGCCCTCCCGGCAGCGCCGGGTCGGCGAGGAAGTCGCCGGGCAGCGTGCCGATCCGCTCAGTCAGGCCGGCCGCCGCGATCCGCTCCTCGGCCCGCGCACAGACGTGCGGCAGGTCCAGGACGGTCGCCCGCAGTCCGGGCAGGCGGCGGCAGAACTCGATCGGAAACGCCCCGGCGCCGCCGCCCACGTCGAGCAGCCGGTGATGCGCGGAGAAGTCGTACGCGTCGGCCAGCGCGCCGGCGGTGAAGCTGGACGTGGAGTACATGGCGTCCCAGAACTGCGCCAGCATCTCCGGATCGGTGGTGTCGAACATCGACTGCTGGGTCTGCGGGTCCCAGGTCAGCGGCCGGTCGGTGCGCAGCGCCTCCCCGATGCGGTGCCAGGGCAGGTAGGTACGCAGGTCGGAGTAGCGGACCTGGGCTCCGAAGTAGTACGGGCGACCCTCGACCAGGAACTGCTCGGCCAGGGCCGAGTTGCGGTAGCCGTCGCCGGCCTTCTCCAGCAGGCCGAGCGAGGCGCTCGCGGCCAGCAGCAGGTCCGCCGGACGGTCGGCCAGCCCGAACTCGGCGGCCGCCTGCTCGACGGTCACCGTCCGGCCGCCGGCGAGTCGGGTGAACAGGCCGAGTTCGACGCCGACCGCGAGGGTCTTGAACCCCCAGACGCCGGCCACCAGGCGCATGAGGTGAGTCGGAGTGATCATGGCCACATGAGATCACACGAAGGTCCGTCCACCATGGGCGGTCGACGACCGATCAGCGCGGCGCCCCTGGTCGCGGTCAGCGCACTTCGGCACGGCTAGCGGGTTCGGCGGGCCAACCGCCGGCTGGCCCAGTGCGCGCCGAGGCTCACCACCGTGCTGCCGATCGCCATCCCGACCAGCACCAGGGCCGCCCCGACGGCCCACAACCCACTGTCGTCGGACGACAACGCCCCCCACGACCAGGCCGCCGTGAAGGCCACCGTCATCACCGGCGCCACCAACCACGGGCTCAGCCGCGTGCCGGCGAGGACGGCGAGCAGCGCGAGGGTCAACACGCAGCCGATCACCTGCCACGGCTCGTACGGGCCGCTGCGCGAACCGGTCTGCGCGTCGACGTCGTACTCGGTGTCCCAGCCCAACCAGAGCAGCCACGCCCCGGCCGTGGCCACCGCCAGGAACAGAGCCCCGAGCTGTGCGCGCGTACCCCTCGTCACTGTCATCCGGGGATCATCCCCCGCGGTGACGCGGTTCGGGAATGGGCGGCGGTGCCGCCGACAGGTGCCCACGTCGCGCCGCCCGTCGCGCCGACGCTGCTGGCTCGGCCGCCACGGACAGCGGCCGGTCGCACTCAGGGCTGGACGCGGGCGAGGAAGTCGCGGACCAGCCGTACCACCTCGTCGAGGTGCGTCTCGAGCAGCCAGTGGCCACCGTCGAGCAGGTGCAGGTCGGCGTCGGGCAGGTCCCGCAGGTAGGCGTGTGCCGCGCCCGCCGGCATGTAGCCGTCGTGCGGTCCCCACACGATCAGGGTGGGTGGCCGGTGGGTCCGCAGGTACTCCTGCTGGCGGGGGAACCACGCGACGGTGCTGCCCTGGTCCGCGAGGAGCCGCAGCCAGGCGTCGCGTCGCCGCGGATCCGCGACCAGCGCCCCGGAGAGCCGCCACAGGTCCGGGCTCACCCGGTCGACCAGCCGGTCCGGCAGCTCGCCCAGGAACTCGCGCCGGAAGCCCTCCTCGTTGATCGCGGCGGCCAGCTGGTCCCGGCCC
The DNA here is from genome assembly GCF_900091455.1 of Micromonospora coriariae. Taxonomy (NCBI): domain Bacteria; kingdom Bacillati; phylum Actinomycetota; class Actinomycetes; order Micromonosporales; family Micromonosporaceae; genus Micromonospora; species Micromonospora coriariae. The sequence goes on from NZ_LT607412.1 coordinate 5,724,470, forward strand.
TCGTCGGTCGGCTCGCGCCAGAACCGTTTGAGCGGCTCGTACTTGGACCCGTGCT